>DATIBI010000095.1:0-17083 GCA_035457605.1 Nocardioidaceae bacterium | reverse complement strand
GAGCTGCTCGAGCGGATCATCTCCCACGAGGGCAAGCACGGCCTGCTCGAGGCGATCGCCGACGGCACCTTCGGCCTGATGCGCCGGCCCGCCGACGCCGGCCGCGGGCTCGACGGCGTCGCCAAGAAGGCGCCTGGCTACTACAACCCCGCGACCGAGATGCTGGAGGCGCAATGAGCACCCCCACCACCCAGAGCACCCACGGCACGCAGGCCGGCCAGGGCGCGCCCGGGACGATCGTCCGCCCCTACGGCGACACCACCGGCGACGGGATGGTGCAGCTGTCGTTCACGCTGCCGCTGCCGCACGACAAGGTGGCCGAGGGCGCGGCCGCCCAGCTCGCGAACAAGATGGGCATGGACCCCGCGCTGGTCGTGCACGCCAAGGCCATGGGCCCGGACTTCACCTTCTTCGTGGTCTACGGCCGGGTGCACCACCTCGTGGACACTTCCAAGGTCGCGGTGGTGGAGCGGGACTACCCGCTGCTCACCCCGAAGGAGGTCAACGCCGCCGTCAAGCGCGCGCTCCGCCGCCGGCTGGTCGTGGTCGGAGGCTGCATCGGCACCGACGCGCACACCGTCGGGATCGACGCGATCTTGAACATCAAGGGGTTCGCCGGGGAGAAGGGCCTGGAGTACTACCGGGAGCTCAAGGTGGTCAACCTCGGCGCCCAGGTCTCGGTGCCGCAGCTGGTGGCCCGGGCCCGCGAGGAGAAGGCCGACGCCGTGCTGGTCTCCCAGGTGGTCACCCAGCGGGACGCGCACCTGCTCAACACCAAGGAGATGTCGGCGGCGTTCCGGGAGGCCTACCCGGCGGACAAGCGGCCCGTGCTGATCGTGGGCGGTCCCCGCTTCGACGAGACGATGGCCGACGACCTCGGCGTGGACCGGGTCTTCGCCCGCGGCACCACGCCGGGCGAGGTGGCCAGCTACCTGGTCGCAGAGATCGTGACCAAGCGCCCGACGAGAGCGAAGGCAGGACGATGAGCACCGACCCCCGGGTGGGCACCACCGTGACCCACCGCCGCTACGTGCCCTACTCGCACGCCCACTACGCCGGCAACCTGGTCGACGGCGCCTACTCCCTCGGGCTGTTCGGCGACGTGGCGACCGAGCTGTGCATCCGCACCGACGGCGACGAGGGGCTGTTCGCGTCCTACTCCGACGTCCAGTTCAAGGCTCCGGTGCGCGCCGGGGACCTGCTCGAGGTCACCGCCGAGCTGGTCCGGGTGGGCAGCCGGTCGCGCACCATCGAGTTCGCGGCGCGGGTGGTGGGCCGCGGCACGCCGGAGGTCTCGGAGTCGGCGGCGGCGATCCTCGAGCAGCCGATCGTGGCGACCACCGCGACCGGCACCGTCGTCGTCCCTCCGAAGCCCTGAGGCAGTGACACGCCCCGGCGGACGACCTCGCGGCGTGTCGCAAGTCGACACGCCGCAAAGCGGAAAAATCGCCGGAGAACTCTGGGTGACGGTAAAGGTTTGCTGACCTGCGGGTCTTTCGAGAACGCGCAGGTCACGAGGTAGTTGACACGGACCCCTCCGAGTCGCCAGAGTGCGGAGGTCCCACCAAGCAGGCCGCTCTTGCGCGTCGGCATCCAGGTGGCCGCGAGACGAGGTCGGGTACCACGAACCTCTACGCACGCGGATCCCGGAGGTCGGTGTTACGGACGCGGGGGAGGACTCGAAGGAGAGCCCGGCGCCCAGTAGACAACGGGCCCGCCTTCCGCAGCCAGCGGGAGCGGGTTCGGTCCGAAGGGTCCGGGCTCTTCTCGGTTTCTGCGCGGGATAAGTTGATCCCATGCCCCTGCCTGCGCGCCTCCTCGTCGCAGCCCTCGCCGGAGCGGCCACCGCAGCGGCGTTCGAGCCGTTCACGCTGCCGTACCTGCTGCCGGTGTCGGTGGCGGCGCTCGCGCTGGCCTGCCGGGGTACGACGCCGGGCCTGGGATTCCTGGTCGGCTCGGTGTTCGGCACCGCCTTCATGCTGCTCCTCCTGCCGTGGCTGCAGGTCATCGGCACCGCCGCCTGGGTCGCGCTGTCCGTGGTCGAGGGGCTCTTCTACGGACTTCTCGGCCTCGCCACGGCCGCGGTGTCGCGGTTCCGCGCCTGGCCGGTCCTGGCAGCCGCAGCCTGGACGGGCGTCGAAGCCCTGCGCGGCCTGGTCCCGTTCGGAGGGTTCCCCTGGGGCCGGCTCGCCTTCGCGACCGTCGACACCCCGGTGGCGCCGCTCATGGCGTACTTCGGCGCGGCCGGTGTCACCTTCGTGGTCGCGCTGATCGGCAACGCGCTCGCCTGGGCGGTCCTGACGTACCGCCACATGCCCGTGCGTGCGGCCTCAGGCGTGGTGCTGCCCGTCCTGCTCGTCGGCGGGCTCGGCGCCGTCCCGGTCAACGACCCCTCGCCGGGCACGGGACAGCCCGCGGTGAGCGTGGCCGCGGTCCAGGGGAACGTGCCCGGGCGCGGCCTGGAGGCGTTCGCGGAGCGCCGGGCCGTGCTGGACAACCATGTCAGCGCCACCGAGGACCTCGCCGCGCGGATCGACGCGGGCGAGGTGGCCCGGCCCGACGTGCTGGTGTGGCCCGAGAACTCCTCCGACATCGATCCCTACGCCGATCCGACCGCACGCTCCGCGATCGCAGGGGCGGTGCGGTCGGTCGGAGCCCCGCTGCTGATGGGGACGGTGGTCGGGGACCGTCCGCAGGGTGGCTGGCGCAACCGCGCCATCGTCTGGTCGCCCAACGGCGAGCCGGGCGCGCACTACGACAAGATCCATCCCGTCCCGTTCGGCGAGTACATCCCGCTGCGCTCCCTGCTCGCGCCCAGGGTCCCAGCCCTCGACCAGATCCCCAACGACATGGTCCCCGGGACGCGCACCGGCGTGCTCGAGGTCGGCCCGACACGGCTGGGTGCGCTGATGTGCTTCGAGGTCGCCTACGACGGTCTGCTGCGCGACCTGGTCGACGAGGGGGCCCAGGTGGTCGTCGTGCCGACCAACAACGCCACCTACACCGGCACCGGGCAGATCCAGCAGCAGTTCGCGATCTCGCGACTGCGCGCGATCGAGACCGGCCGCTTCGTCGTGGTGGCGGCCACGAACGGCGTCTCGGGCATCGTCGCGCCCGACGGCCGCGTCATCGCCAAGGCACCGGTCAGCACCCAGCGGGTGCTGCAGGCCGCGGTCACCCCGAGCGACCGGGTCACCCTCGCCGTCCGGTCCGGCGCCTGGCTGGAGCTCGCTGTGGCGTTGTCGGGACTGGCCGGGGTCGTGTGTGGCATCCTGCTCGGTCGGCGGGACCGACGGCGCAGCGCCGGCGACAGTCCCGCTCCGGTGCCCGTGGAGGCGCAGGCGACGTCGATGGAGACAGGCAGGGCATGACGGTTCAGGACCTGGGACGCATCGTGATGGTCGTCCCGACCTACAACGAGGCCGCGAACATCGCCTGGATCGTGCGTCGGCTGCGGGTGGCCGTGCCCGAGGCCGACGTGCTCGTCGTGGACGACGGCTCCCCGGACGGGACCGGCGAGATCGCCGACAAGCTCGCCGCCGACGACCCTGCCGTGCAGGTGCTGCACCGCACGGAGAAGGCCGGCCTGGGCGCGGCCTACCTGCACGGCTTCGCGGTCGCGCTGGAGCAGGGGTACGACGTGATCGGGGAGATGGACGCCGACGGGTCCCACCAGCCCGAGCAGCTCCCCGCATTGCTCACGGCGTTGCGCACGGCCGACCTGGTGCTCGGGTCCCGCTGGGTGCCCGGCGGGTCGGTGGTGAACTGGCCCCGGTCCCGACAGCTGCTCTCCCGCGGCGGCAACGCCTACACCCGGCTGCTGCTGGGGATCCCGGTCCGCGACGTCACCGGGGGCTTCCGGGTGTTCCGCCGGACCACCCTGGAGCAGATCGACCTGGCAACGGTGCGGTCGGTCGGTTACTGCTTCCAGGCCGACCTGGCCTGGCGGGCGGTGCAGGCCGGGCTGCGGGTGCGGGAGGTCCCGATCGAGTTCGTCGAACGTGCCCAGGGCGACTCCAAGATGACGCCGGACGTGGCCCGGGAGTCGCTGGCGCGGATCACGGCCTGGGGGCTGCGCGAGCGAAGGCGGCAGCTGTCCGTCGTACTCTCGAAGGCAGGACGCGACCACGGAACGGCGAGGTGACCCGATGAGAAGCAGAGGCGCGTGGGGACTGGTGGCGGTCCTGTTCGTGGTGGTGCCGCTGCTCGAGCTCGTCGCGGTGATCCAGGTCGGCCAGGCCATCGGCGCCGGCTGGACCATCCTGCTCCTGGTGCTCGACAGCCTGCTCGGCGCCTACCTGCTCAAGCGGGAGGGGCGCCAGGCGTGGCGGGCGCTGCGGGAGGCCCTGAACAGCGGCCGCGTCCCGGCCCGCGAGCTCGCCGACGGTGCCCTGATCCTGGTCGGCGGGACGCTGCTGCTCACGCCGGGGTTCATCACCGATGCGCTCGGCTTCTTCTTCATCCTGCCCCTGACCCGGCCGGTGGCCCGCAGGCTGCTCACCGGAGTGATCGCGCGCCGACTGCTCGGCGGCGGCGGCCCCACCCGGTCCTCTGGGCAGTCCTCTGCGCGGTCCTCTGGGCAGTCCTCCGCCCGCTACGACGGGTCCCACGACGGCTCGTCCTCGGACAGCGACCGGACACGACAACGCCCCGGACCGGATGGTTCGGTGGTCCAGGGCGAGGTCGTCGACTAGGCGAGCCGCGTCAGGCGCTCTGCTTGCTCTTCGGCTTCCGCGAGCGGTGCAGGTGGGCCGGGCCGATCGCGCCGCCGCGCAGCAGGTCGAGCCGCTCGGCGAGGATGTCCTCGAGCTCCTTGATGGACCGCCGCTCGAGCAGCATGTCCCAGTGCGTACGGGCCGGCTTCTCGGCCTTCTCCTCCGGCTTCGTGCCGTCCTTGCTGAGAGCCTCGGCGCCGCAGCGCGGGCACTCCCAGACGGCGGGCACCTCGGCCTCGGCGGCCATCACGATCTCGAACTCGTGGCCCTGCGGGCAGACGTAGCCGATGTTCTGTCGGGCCGCGAACTCGATGCCGCGCTCGTCCTCAAAGCTCTGGCCCCCCAAGCGGGCCCCGCGCAGTGTCCGCTCTCCCATGAGCCACCTCCTGGTGCTTGTTTGTCCCCGTGTCAACGTTCAGACGGGCAGTCCTCCACGATAAGGCGAGAACCGCCGCCGTCCACAATCGACAACGACCGGGCCCGGGCGGAGATTCCCACCCGGAGCGGTACGTCGTGTGGCACTTCACACCTCGTACCCCACACTCCGGGGGCCCACACCTGCGCGGAGGGGCTAGACCACCGACGGGGGTGTGTTTCCTGCCTCACGGATGCCGCGCCGGACGTCGACCTTCCACAGCAGCGCCCCGCCCAGCACGAAGAACACGATGAGCGCGAAGATCGCCGGCCGGTACGAGTCGGTCAGCTGGTAGACCACGCCGAACGTGAGGGTGCCGAACCAGCTCGTGCCCCGCTCCATGGCGTGGTAGAAGCTGAAGTACTCCGCCTCCTTGCCCTGCGGGATCAACAGGCTGAAGAAGGAGCGGGCCAGGGCCTGGGTGCCGCCGAGGACGAGCCCGATCGCGACTGCCAGGACCAGGAACGGCGCCACCTGCCGCTCGGGCAGGAACAGCGCCACCGTGACGATGGCCATCCACACCCCGATCCCGGCGAGGATCACCCGGCGGCCGCCGTACCTCTCGGCTGCCTTGCCGAACACCAGCGCGCCGACGATACCCACGAACTGGACCAGCAGGATCGTCGCGATCAGCGTGCTCTGGCCGAACTTCAGCTCCTCCGCGCCGTAGGTGGACGAGGAGGCGATCACCGTCTGGATCCCGTCGTTGAAGAACAGGTAGGCCAGCAGGAACGTCAGCGTCATCGGGTAGTTGCGGATCTCCCTGAGCGTGGTCCACAGCTGCCCGAAGCTCTGCCGGAGCAGCGAGCCCTCCTCGGGGACCACGTGCGTCGGCGGGTAGTCGCGCAGCCGCAGGAACGGCACGAGCGTGAACCCCGCCCACCACACCGCCGCCGAGAGCATGCTCAGCCGCACCGCGAAGCCCTCGCTCACGCCCAGGCTCTCGTGGCCCAGGACCATGCCCAGGTTGATCGCGAGCAGCAGCCCGCCACCGAGGTAGCCGAACGCCCAGCCGCGCGAGGAGACCCGGTCCCGCTCCTCCTCCTCGGCGACGAAGCACAGGATGGAGTCGTTGACCACCACCGAGGCGCCCAGGCACAGGTTGGCCACGATCACGGCGACGGCGCCGATCTGCCAGTTGCCGTCGGTGGCGAAGAACACCAGCGACGCCGCGGCGGCGCCGGTCCAGGCGAAGCCGGCGAGGAACTGCCGCTTGCGGGCGGTGCGGTCCACCAGGGCGCCGAGCGGCGGCAGCAGGATCGCCGAGAGCAGGGTGGAGAAGGTGATGATGTACGACGGCAGCGCGCCCGGCGCCACGGGCAGGAACCCGAGCAGCTGGACGCGGTTGTCCACGGCCGCCTCGCGCGCCACCGCGATGAGGTACGGCGCGAACAGCACGGTGGTCACCGAGGTGACGTACGCCGAGTTGGCCCAGTCGTAGAAGTACCACGCCCGCTGCTCCCGCCGCCGGGCCAGCGGCGAGAGGTCGGCGACCCCCACCGGACCGCCGGTGTCGGACTGTGTCATTGCGGTGCTCCCATCCACTGGCCGCGTTCGAGGAGGACCTCGCGCAGCAGGTCGGTCCGGTCGGTCATCAACCCGTCGACGCCCATGTCGAGCAGGTCCCTCATCTGCCCGGGGTCGTCGATGGTCCACACGTGCACGTGCTTGCCGAGCGCGTGGGCCCGCTCGATGAGCGCCGGCGTGACGATCTGCAGCCGGCCGAGCCGGTGCGGGACCTGCAGCGCGGCCCCGGCGGCCCGGGTCAGCGCGTCGACGAGCCGGTCCGCGGGCAGCAGCCGGAACGCGGCCACCTCACGCGGGCCGAGGGCGGTGGCGACCCGGCCGCCGGTCAGCCGTCGGAACCTGCGGATCCGCCGCTCGGAGAACGACCCCACGCACACCCGGTCCTGCGCACCGGACGCGGTCACCAGGTCCGCCAGCGGCTCGACCGCCGGGTCGGACTTGAGGTCGATGTTGAACCGGACGTGCGGGAAAGCGGCGAGCAGGGACTCCAGCGTGGGGATCTGCTCCCGGCCACCCACCATCGCCGCGGCCACGTCGACGTGGTCGAGGTCCCGGATCCGGCCCTGCTGCTCGGTGACCCGGTCCAGGGCGGAGTCGTGGAAGGCGAGCAGCACTCCGTCCCGGGTCGCGTGCACGTCGGTCTCGAGGTAGGTGTAGCCGAGCTCGACCGCGTGCTGGAACGCGGTCAGCGTGTTCTCCAGACCCTCCAGGGCGGGGTGGAACGCCCCACCGCGGTGGGCGAAGGCGAGCACCGAGCCGGGCTGGTCCAGGCCTGAGTCCAGGAAGGAGAACCCGGTGCGGGGACGCGTCACGTCTGCAGTATCGCCCGCCCGGCCGGGGGAACCGGTCATTTCGCTCGACATGAGCACCATGGTGTCCGGACCGGGGTTGCGCCGGCATCCGCTCGCGTACTCAGCCGTGGCTCCCGGACGGGAGGCCGGTCGGGGAGTACCGTCGAGGCGTGGACGAGATGACCTGCCCGAAGTGCCAGTCAGCGATGGACCAGAAGACCCTGGGCGACGTCACGGTGGCGAGATGCTCCTCGTGCGGCGGCGTCTTCCTCGAGCGTGCCGACCTCGGCAGCCTGATCGAGGCCGAGAACGACTGGCACGTTTCCTCGGGGACGCACACCGAGCCGCTGCCCAGGATCACCGCGGACATGACCGCGCCGCCGCCGAGCCGGCCGCGCAGCCGCGCCTACATCGAGACGCTGTTCTCCTGACGCACGTCCGCTGAGGCTCGCCCGCCGACGTCGTCCCGGCCTCTTGCCGGCCGCGTCCCGGGGCCGACCGGCTCAGATGTCGCGGAAGGTCTCGATCCGCGCGCCCAGCGAGTTCAGCCGGGCAGCGAGGTCCTCGTAGCCGCGGTTGATCACGTAGACCGAGCGCAGCACCGAGGTGCCCTTCGAGGCCAGCATCGCCAGCAGGATCACCACCGCCGGACGCAGCGCGGGCGGGCAGACGATCTCCGCCCCGGACCAGTGCGTCGGGCCCTCGATCATCACCCGGTGCGGGTCGAGCAGCTTGACCTGCGCGCCGAGCCGGGTGAGCTCGGTCAGGTAGATCGCCCGGTTCTCGTACACCCAGTCGTGCAGCAGGGTCTGCCCCTCCGCCACGGCGGCGATCACCGCGAAGAACGGCAGGTTGTCGATGTTGAGCCCCGGGAACGGCATCGGGTGGATCTTGTCGATGGGGGAGTGCAGCGTGGACACCTTGGTGGTGATGTCGACGAGCCGGGTCTGGCCGTTGGCCGCGACGTACTCCTCGCTGCGGTGGTAGGTGAAGCCCATCTCCTCGAGCAGCGCGAGCTCGATCTCGAGGAACTCGATCGGGACCCGCTCGATGGTGATCTCCGACCCGGTCACGATCGCCGCGGCGAGCAGCGACATCGCCTCGATCGGGTCCTCCGACGGGGCGTAGTCCACGTCGACGTCGATCTCCGGGACGCCGTGCACGGTCAGCGTGGTCGTGCCGACGCCGTCGATCTGGACGCCGAGCTTCTGCAGGTAGAAGCACAGGTCCTGGACCATGTAGTTGGGGCTGGCGTTGCGGATCACGGTCACGCCGTCGTGCCGCGCGGCGGCCATCAGAGCGTTCTCGGTGACGGTGTCGCCGCGCTCGGTGAGCACGATCGGCCGCAGCGGCGTGATCGCCCGGTTCACCGACGCGTGGTAGCTGCCCTCGGTGGCCTTCACCTCGAGGCCGAACGGGCGCAGCGCGGCCATGTGCGGCTCCACCGTGCGGGTGCCCAGGTCGCAGCCGCCGGCGTAGGGCAGCTCGAAGCCGTCCTCGCGGTGCATCAGCGGCCCGAGGAACATGATGATCGAGCGGGTACGGCGGGCGGCCTCGGCGTCGATGCGGGACAGGTCGAGGTCGGCCGGCGGCACGATCTCGAGGTCGTTGTCGTCGTTGAGCCACCGGGTCTGCACGCCGATGCTGTTGAGCACCTCGAGCAGCCGGTTCACCTCCTCGATCCGGGCCACCCGGCGCAGCGTCGTGCGGCCGCGGTTCAGCAGCGACGCGCACAGCAGCGCCACCCCGGCGTTCTTCGACGATTTGACCTCGATGCTCCCGGAGAGCACCGTTGGTCCCTGCACCCGCAGGTGCGTCGGCCCGCCGCCGAGCGAGACGATCTCGGAGTCGAGCGCTTCGCCGATGCGGGCCAGCATCTCGAGACTGAGGTTCTGGTGGCCCTTCTCGATGCGGTTGACCGCGCTCTGGCTGGTGTTGAGCACGTCAGCGAGCTGCTGCTGGGTCCAACCACGGTGCTTGCGGGCATCACGGATCAGGTTGCCGATCCGGCTCAGGTAGTCCTCCGTCATGAGCGCCACGCTATCTCAGATATGAGATAACGCAAACCGGGACACGCCGGTCGACCCTCGGGCGAGACGGGTCAGCGCGGCGCAGGGGAGGGCCTACCGGACCGGGCGTCCGTGACGTCTACGTGCCCGCAGGTAGCCGCACAGGACCCCGCCGAGCAGCGCCGGCCCGGCCACCAGCAGGGCCGTGAACGGCATCCCGGAGACCACGTCGGTGGCCACCACGTCGGCGTGCAGCTCCGAGGCCGTGATCGCGGTGAACACCGGCACGAGCAGGCCCACGAGCAGTCCCACGCAGCCCCAGGTGACGGCGAGGCCCGGCAGGTCGGTGCGCAGCCCGTCGTACCCGCCCCACAGCAGCGCACCCACGGCGACCAGCAGGAACGCCAGCAGGCCGGAGCCGATGTCGGCCTCCGCGCCGGAGGCGGAGTCGGAGGGGGCGGCTGCGGCGAGGCTGCTCACCACGACGAGGAAGAACACGGCCCAGCCAGCGAGGAAGACCGACGCCCGGGTGAGGATGCGCATGCGTCAAGCCTCGTCGCCGACGCCGGCGTGGACATCGGTACTCCTACTCAGATCCGCGCCGCGGAGCGCTACCAGGGGCGTGGCAGGATCGGGACCATGCGAGCGACCACCATCCACGGCACCCGGGACATCCGCCTCGAGGAACGGCCCGCCCCGACCATCGAGGCCCCCACGGACGCGATCGTGCGGGTCGTCGTCAGCTGCATCTGCGGCTCGGACCTGTGGCCCTACCGCGGCGAGAACCCGGTCGACGCGGGGTCGACGATCGGCCACGAGATGGTCGGCGTGGTCGAGGAGGTGGGCTCGGACGTGCGCTCGTTCCGCCCCGGCGACTTCGTGATCGTGCCGTTCTGCCACAGCGACAACACGTGTCCGCACTGCGAGGCCGGCATGACCTCGGGCTGTGAGAACGTCGGCTTCACCGTGAGCGGGCAGGCCGAGCTCGCCCGGGTGACGCAGGCCGAGGGCAGCTTGGTCAAGACCGACGGGATGCCGGACGAGTCGCTGCTCCCGTCGCTGCTGACCCTGTCCGACGTGATGGCCACCGGCTGGCACGCCGCCGTCTCCGCCGGCGTCCGCCCCGGGTCCACCGCGGTCGTGGTGGGCGACGGCGCGGTCGGCCTGTGCGGGGTGCTGGCCGCGGCGGAGCTGGGCGCGGAGCGGGTCGTCGCGATGTCCCGGCACGAGCCGCGGCAGAAGATCGCCGCCGAGTTCGGGGCGACCGACATCGTCGCCGAACGCGGCGAGGAGGGCGAGGAGCGGATCCGCGAGCTGACCGGCGGCGTCGGCGCCGACGCCGTGCTCGAGTGCGTGGGCACCGGCCAGGCCATGGACACCGCGTTCAAGATCGCCCGCCCCGGGTCCACCGTCGGGTTCGTCGGTGTGCCGCACGGCGTCGAGCTGCCGGTACGCCGGATGTTCCAGCGCAACGTCGGCCTGGCCGGTGGAGTGGCGCCGGTACGCGCCTACCTGCCCGAGCTGCTCGACCTGACCCTGCGGGGGAGCATCAACCCGGGCCTGGTCTTCGACCTGACGCTGCCGCTGGACGAGGTCGCCGAGGGCTACCGGGCGATGGACGAGCGCCGCGCCATCAAGGTCCTGCTCCGGCCCTGAGGGGAGTGGAGGGGGAGTGACCCGAGCCGCACGGGACGCGCAGTGGGGCCTCGGCTCGCAGTTATGTCAACCTGTGGAGCCCGTTCGAGGGTCCCGGGAAGAGGGGGCGTCATGACCGTGGCGGCGGTGGTCTTCGACATCGGCGGCGTGCTGGAGCGGGTCGACGACGCGGCCTGGCCCGAGCTGTTCGTGCGTCGCTGGGAGTCGCGCGCCGGTCTGGCCGCCGGCAGCTTCCTGGAGCGGCTGGCCGAGCACGAGCCGTCCGGGTCGATGGTGACCGGCGAGGTCACCGAGGCGCAGATGCGGGCCGGCTACCAGCGCGCGCTGGGCATCGACGACGCAGCCACGGAGCAGATGATGGCCGATCTGTGGGACGCGTACTGCGGGGAGCTGGACGACGCGATGTTCGAGTTCGTCGCGTCGCTGCGTCCGACGTACCGCACCGCCATCCTGAGCAACTCCGCCGACGGCGCCCGGCGTGAGGAGCAGCGCAGGTACGGCTTCGAGCAGCTGGTGGACACGATCGTGTACTCGCACGAGGTCGGCCTGGCCAAGCCGGACGAATTGGTCTACCGGCTGACCGAGGAACGGCTCGGCGTCGCCGGCCACCAGATCGTCTTCGTCGACGACGTCGTGGACAACATCGACGCCGCGCGACGGCTCGGCTGGCACGGTGTGTGGCACCGAGGGGAGACCGAGGCGACGATCCGAGCGGTGCAGACGTTGTTGCACGCACACCGCTGAGGACGCTCTACCCCTTCTCGCCGCTCTGGAAATTGCGCCGATAAGCGACATTATGTCAACTACTAATCGTGGGAGCGTCTCTCCGTCCCTCCAACCCCTCTCCCGCGGCTTCCGAGACCTCCGGTCCTGCAGCTACGCCTCCTCAAACCGGCCCGGGTCCCCGGCGCCGCGGCGCACGATCTCGGGATAGCCCTCGGAGAAGTCCACCACCGTCGTCGGCTCCGCCGAGGTCTCGCCGGCGTCGACGACCGCGTCGACCTGGTGGTCGAGCTGCTCCTTGATCTCCCACCCCTGGGTCATCGCCTCGTGCTCCCCCGGCAGGATCAGCGTGCTCGACAGGATCGGCTCACCGAGCTCGGTCAGCAGCGCCTTGACCACCGTGTGGTCCGGGATCCGCACCCCGACGGTCCGCTTCTTCGGGTGCAGCAGCCGGCGCGGCACCTCCTGCGTGGCGGGGAGGATGAACGTGTAGGGCCCGGGGGTCGCGGCCTTGATCGCCCGGAACACCGCGTTGTCGATGTGCACCAGCTGCCCGAGCTGGGCGAAGTCGAGGCACACCAGCGTGAAGTGGTGCTTGTCGTCGAGCTTGCGGATCTGCCGGATCCGGTCCTTGCCGTCCTGGTTCCCCATCAGGCAGCCGAGCGCGAACCCGGAGTCGGTCGGATAGGCCACCAGCCCTCCGTCGCGCAGGATCTGCGCCACCTGGCCGATCGCGCGCGGCTGGGGATTGTCGGGGTGCACGTCGAAGTACCTCGCCATGGCCCGAAGCCTAGGCGGTGCGCGGGTACGTCGACCCCGGCGACGCCCGCGCGGCAGGTGCGGACGCGACGGCCCCCGGACCGCGAGCGAGGTGCCCGCGACCCGGGGGCCGGTGCGCTCAGGTGGTACCGCCTGACCTCAGGCCACGTTCAGCGCGGTGTCGTCGATCACGAAGCTGGTCTGCAGCGAGGAGTCCTCGGTGCCGAGGAACTTCACCGTCACCGACCTCCCCTTGTAGCCGGTGAGGCTGAACGACTTCTGCGTGTAGCTGGAGCTCGCGTTCGCGTTCGAGTAGGTCGCCAGCGTGCTGGTGACGCCGTCCGCGACCACCTGCACCCGCAGGGTGTCGTAGGCGGTCGAGCCGCTCTCGGCGGTGTCGATGCGCAGCCAGAACGACAGCGTCGCGCTGGTGGCGGTGGACGGGATGGTCACGGTCTGGCTGGCGCTGTCGGTGCTGGTGCTGCCGTAGCCGTTGAGCCACGCCTTCCACGAGCCGGTGCGGGCCGGGCGCGAGGAGGAGCTGGTGATCACCCCCGAGGTGGCCGACCACACGGTGTTGCCGGACTCGAAGCCCGGGTTGCCGAGCAGCTGCCCGGTCGCCGGCGGCGGCTCGGTGCCGCCGGTGGTAAGCAGCGAGTACAGCAGCCGGTTCGGTGACCCGGTCCCGGCGTTGGTGACCACGCCGGTGGTGGCGGAGTTGATGATCGCCGAGCTGACCGAGGACGCCGTCGCGGACGGGTTGCCCTGCAGGTACAGCGCGGCCACACCGGCGACGTGCGGGGTCGCCATCGACGTACCGCTGATGGTGTTCGTGGCGGTGTTGCCGGTGTACCAGGCCGAGGTGATGCTCGAGCCGGGCGCGAACAGGTCGAGGCAGCTGCCGATGTTGGAGAAGCTGGACCTGGCGTCGGTGCTCGTCGTCGAGCCGACGGTGAGCGCGGACGCGACGCGGGACGGCGAGCCGTTGCACGCGTTCGCACCGGAGTCGTTGCCGGCCGCCACGGCGTAGCTGACGCCGGCGTTGACGGAGCGCTGCACGGCGTCGTCGAGCGCGGTGGAGACCCCACCGCCGAGGCTCATGTTGGCGACCGCCGGTCCCGACTTGTTGCCGGTGACCCAGTCCACCCCCGCGATCACGCCGGAGTTGGTGCCGCTGCCATCGCAGCCCAGGACCCGCACCGGCTTGAGGGTGACGTTCTTGGCGACGCCGTAGGTCGTCCCGCCGACCGTGCCCGCCACGTGCGTGCCGTGCCCGTTGCAGTCGGTGGTGCCGCGGCCGTCGCTGATCGCGGTGTAGCCGGCGGCGACCCGACCGCCGAACTCGTTGTGCGACGACAGGATGCCCGTGTCGATGATGTAGGCGGTGACCCCGGAGCCGGTGGCGTTGTAGGTGTAGCTGTTGTTCAGCGGCAGGTTCCGTTGGTCCACCCGGTCCAGGCCCCAGGTCGCCGGGGACTGCGTCGCGTCCACCGACATCGTCTGGTCGGCCTCGACGTAGGCGACGTTCGGGTTGTTGCGCACCGCCCGGAGCGCCTTGCTCGGCAGGGTCGCGGAGTACCCCTTCAGCGCGGCGTCGTAGACGTGGCGGACCGTGCCGCCGTTGTCGGTGGCCGCGGCCCGCGCGTCGGACATCGACCGGGCACCGGCCGAGGCCTTGAGGACGACGATGTACTCCCCCTCGATGACGTTCGCGCTGGCGGTGCCGCGCAGCGGGGCCGGGTCGTCGGCCGCCGCCGCCGGCACCGCGAACGCGGTGGCGGACAGGACCAGCGCCGTGGTGACGCCGACCCCGGCCGCCACACGAGTGCGACGGGGGCGTTGTGCTTCGAACATGCTTGTCTCCCGAGATAGACACGAGGACGCGCAGCGACGATCGGCGCTGCGCCTGGACGCCGGCCGTCCCCGGACCGGTGGGTCCGCGTCCAGCGCGACGATCAGGAACGTATAGCGCCCGCTCGTGGTCGACTACCGGACGAATTCCTCATGTTTCGGCAGTGCACATTCGTGCAGAACGGTCATTCCGCCCCGGCGCAGGTGCCTGGGGGCGATGGCGAGGTCCCCCTCACTCCCCCGGATCGGTGATCTGCACGCCGATCGGGGTGCCGACCTCGACGGTGCGGCTGACCGTGCACAGACGGTCGTGGGACTGCGCCACCGAGCGCGGCAGGGCCTCCCGCGCCGCGTCACCGGCCTCGCCGACGGGGAACTCCACGTCGAACGTCAGGGTCAGGTCGGTCAGCCGGTTGCCGGCCTCGTCGCGGATCTTGTGGCCGGTCATCCGCACCGTGAACCGCGAGGGCTCGGCCCGCTTGGAGGTGATGAAGTCGACGTCGGCGGCGCTGCACCCGGCGATCGCGGTGAGCAGCAGCTCGACAGGCGAGAACACCCCCTCTCCCCCGCTGCCGAGCACCAGCTTCGCGCCCCGCGCGTTGGTGGCTTCGTACCTGCCCTTGGCGAGCCGCACCAGCTCGACACTGCGGAGGGGGTCCTGGGTCATGGCCCAGAACTCTGCCACAGCTTTGTTGCCCCACTCCGGACGACATCGCCGATAGGTTGGACAGCCGACGGAGACCGCGAAGGTCGCCCCGTGTGACAGAGGGAGACACGATGAGCACGGCCACGAGGACGGACACCCGGTCGCCGGCGGTGCACGGTGCCGACAGCCACGACCTGATCCGCGTGCAGGGCGCGCGTGTGAACAACCTCAAAGACATCAGCGTCGAGCTCCCGAAGCGGCGGCTCACGGTGTTCACGGGCGTCTCCGGGTCGGGCAAGAGCTCCTTGGTGTTCGAGACGATCGCCGCGGAGTCGCAGCGGCTGATCAACGAGACCTACAGCGCCTTCGTGCAGGGGTTCATGCCGTCGCTGGCGCGGCCCGAGGTCGACGTGCTCGAAGGGCTGACGACGGCGATCATCGTCGACCAGGAACGGATGGGCGCGAACCCCCGCTCCACCGTCGGCACCGCCACCGACGCCAACGCGATGCTGCGCATCCTGTTCAGCCGGCTCGGCAAGCCGCACATCGGTCCGCCCACCGCCTTCGCTTTCAACGTCCCGACGCGGACGGCGAGCGGGGTGATGAAGACCGAGAAAGGCGGGAAGGAGGAGAAGCTGGTCGTCCGCGACGCGGTCTACCAGGGCGGCATGTGCCCGCGCTGCGAGGGCATGGGCAACGTCAGCGACTTCGACCTGACCGCGCTCTACGACGACTCCAAGTCTCTCGCCGAGGGTGCGCTGACCGTCCCCGGCTACAGCATGGACGGCTGGTACGGCCGGATCTTCAGCGGCGCCGGCCTGCCGATGGACAAGCCGATCGCCACGTTCACCAAGAAGGAGCTCCAGAAGCTCCTGTACGCCGAGCCCACCAAGATCAAGGTGGAGGGCATCAACCTCACCTACGAGGGCCTGATCCCCAAGATCCAGAAGTCGATGCTCTCCAAGGACGTCGAGGCGCTGCAACCGCACGTCCGCCGGTTCGTGGAGCGCGCGATCACCTTCACCACCTGCCCCGACTGTGACGGCACCAGGCTCACCCAGGAGGCCCTCTCGTCGAAGATCAAGGGCAAGAACATCGCCGAGCTGTGCCGGATGCAGATCAGCGACCTCGCCGAATGGATGCGCGGTGTCGACGAGCCGGGCGTCGCCCCTCTGGTCGCCGGGCTCCAGCACCTGCTCGACTCGTTCGCCGAGATCGGTCTGGGCTACCTCTCCCTCGAGCGGCCCGCGGGCACGTTGTCGGGTGGCGAGGCCCAGCGGACCAAGATGATCCGTCACCTCGGCTCCTCGCTGACCGACGTCACCTACGTCTTCGACGAGCCCACCATCGGACTGCACCCGCACGACATCGAGCGGATGAACAACCTGCTGCTCCAGCTGCGGGACAAGGGCAACACCGTGCTCGTCGTCGAGCACAAGCCGGAGACGATCGCGATCGCCGACCACGTGGTCGACCTCGGACCCGGCGCCGGCACCGAGGGTGGCACCGTCTGCTTCGAGGGAACCGTCGAGGGGCTGCGGGGCAGTGACACCATCACCGGCCGCCACCTCGACGACCGGGCGTCGCTCAAGGAGAAGGTGCGGACGTCGTCAGGCGCGCTGGAGGTCCGTGGCGCATCGACGCACAACCTCCAGAGCGTGGACGTCGACATCCCCCTCGGCGTGCTGTGCGTCCTCACGGGCGTGGCCGGATCCGGGAAGAGCTCGCTGATCCAGGGCTCCGTCGCGGACCGGGAGGGCGTGGTGGTGGTCGACCAGGGCGCGATCCGCGGCTCGCGGCGCAGCAACCCGGCGACGTACACCGGGCTTCTGGAGCCGATCCGCAAGGCATTCGCCAAGGAGAACGGCGTGAAGCCGGCGCTGTTCAGCTCCAACTCCGAGGGCGCCTGCCCGGCCTGCAAGGGCGCCGGCGTCATCTTCACCGAGCTCGGCGTGATGGCCACCGTGGAGTCCACCTGCGAGGAGTGCGAG
>DATIBI010000094.1:0-14171 GCA_035457605.1 Nocardioidaceae bacterium | reverse complement strand
ACCGAAGGGAAGGCTCACCTATCCCGGTGGTCGGCGCCGTCCGGCTCGACCGTCGACTCGTCCGCGGCCTCGGATGCGCCGTCAGCAGACCCGTCGGTCGGCTCGTCCGCCGGCTCGTGCGTCGGCTCGTCCGTCGTAGCTACCCGGAGCACCTCGGTCTCCCGGCCCGGGTGCCGTCGCGCCGACCAGACGAAGAACACGGCCGCGGCCAGGAACACCACGATCGAGGTCCACACGTTGAGCCGCAGCCCGAACACGTCGTCCATCTGCACGTCGTCGATGCGGAGGTACTCGATCCACGCCCGGCCGGCGGTGTAGCCCATCACGTACAGCGCGAACACGCGGCCGTAGCCGAGCCGGAACCGCCGGTCCGCCCAGAGCAGCAGGCCGGCCACCCCCAGGTTCCAGACGAACTCGTAGAGGAAGGTCGGGTGGAAGGTCTCCACCGTGGCATAGCCGTCGGGCCGGAACTCGGGGTCGATCTCGAGCGCCCACGGCAGCGTGGTCGGACGACCGAAGAGCTCCTGGTTGAACCAGTTGCCCCACCGGCCGATCGCCTGGGCGATGACGATGCCGGGCGCGAGCGCGTCGGCGAGCGGCAGGAACTTCACCCCCGCGCGACGGGCGCCGATCCACGCACCGAGCGCACCCAGCGCGATCGCGCCCCAGATGCCGAGCCCGCCCTGCCAGACGTAGAGCGCAGTGACCGGTGCCCGTCCCTCGCCGAAGTACAGCTGGTAGTCGGTGATGACGTGGTAGAGCCGGCCGCCGACCAGGCCGAACGGGACGGCCCAGATCGCGATGTCGCCGACCTGGCCGGGTTTGCCGCCGCGGGCCACCCACCGGCGTTCGCCGAGCCAGATCGCGACCACGACGCCGGCGATGATGCACAGCGCGTAGGCGCGCAGCGGGAACGGTCCGAGGTACCACACACCCTGGTCGGGGCTGGGCAGGGAGGCGAGGGTCACGGCGGGAGGCTACCTTCCTCAGGCGTCGGCGAGGAGCTTGGCGAGGTCGTCGGCGAGTGCGGTCGCCGGCGTGCCCTCGGTCCACACCACCGGCGCCTTGTCGCGGTCGTCGATCGCCACGATCTGCGTGCCGTGGGAGACCTCGTAGCCGCCCGAGGGAAGCTTCGCGCCCTTCTCGATGGGCACGCCGAGCTCGTTGCCGACCTCGACGATCGTGTCGAGGTCGCCGGTCACGCCCTCGAACTCGGGGTTGAACCGGTCGAGGTAGGCACGCAGCGTCGCCGGGTCGTCGCGTGCCGGGTCACTGGTGACGAACAGCATCCCGACCTGCGCGCGGTCCGCCTCGTCGAGCCGGGTCAGCGCCGAGGCGATGTCGGCCATCACCACCTGGCAGATGTCGGGGCAGTTCGTGTAGCCGAAGAACACCAGCGTCACCGGCTTGGTGGTGTCCTCGGTGAGCGAGAACGGCTTGCCGTCGGTGCCGGTGAGCTCCACCGCGGGCAGGGTGTACTGCTTCTCGAGCACGGCGCCGTGCATCCCGTCGGGGTTGTGCTCCTCGAAGCCGGCGACCATCCCGCTCGAGCCCGCAGGCTCGTCCTGGGCGCACCCGGCCAGGGTGAGTACGACGGACAGGGCGGCTGCCGCGCCCGCGAGACGACGGGCCCTACCCACGCCGTACCCCGCCCGCGAGGTCCCGGGTGAGCTCGGCCAGCGAGGCCAGCCCGGCCCGCCGGTCCGCGCCGGCGTCGAGCAGCCGGCGCACGAACGCCGAGCCGACGATCACGCCGTCGGCGTAGGCCGCGACCTCCGCGGCCTGGGCGCCGTCGGACACCCCCAGCCCCACCGCCACGGGCAGGTCGGTGAGCGCCTTGGTCCGCGCCACCAGCGGCGCGGCCAGGTCGCTGGTCGACTCGCGCGCGCCGGTCACGCCCATGACCGCGGTGGCGTAGACGAACCCGCGGCAGCTCTGCACGGTCATCGCGAGCCGCCTGTCGGTCGACGAGGGCGCCACCAGGAAGATCTTGTCCAGGTCGTGCTTGTCGGCCGCGGTGATCCACTCCGACGCCTCGTCCGGCACGAGGTCGGGCGTGATCAGCCCGGACCCGCCGGCGGAGGCCAGGTCGGCGGCGAACCGCTCCACGCCGTAGCGCTCGACCGGGTTCCAGTAGGTCATCACCACGACCTTCGCGCCGGTCTCCGCGACCGCCTCGACGGTGCGCAGCACGTCCGTGGTGCGCACGCCGCCCTCGAGGGCCTGCTGCGCGGCCGCCTGGATGGTGGGACCGTCCATCACCGGGTCGCTGTAGGGCAGCCCGACCTCGATCACGTCGCACCCGGCCTCGACCATGGTGCGCATCGCCTCGACGGCCCCGGCCACGTCGGGGAAGCCGGCGGGCAGGTAGCCCACGAGCGCGGCCCGGCCCTCGCCGCGCGCGGTCTCGAATGCCTCGCGGACGCTCATGACTGCGGCTCCCCGGTGCTCTCGTCGGCCTTGGTCTCGCCCAGGCCGAACCACTCGATGGCGGTGCCCATGTCCTTGTCGCCGCGTCCGGACAGGTTCACCAGGATCGTGGACCCGGGCATCTCCCGGGCCAGGTCCAGCGCGCCCGCGACCGCGTGCGCGGACTCGATCGCCGGGATGATCCCCTCGCTACGCGCGAGCAGCGCCAGCGCGTCCATGGCCTGGGCGTCGGTGACCGGGCGGTACTCGGCGCGCCCGGTCTCGGCGAGCCACGCGTGCTCGGGCCCGACGCCGGGGTAGTCCAGGCCGGCGGAGATCGAGTGGGACTCGATGGTCTGGCCGTCCTCGTTCTGCAGCACGTAGGTGCGGGCGCCGTGCAGCACCCCGACCTCGTGGGCGTAGATGGTCGCGGCGTGCCGCTCGGTGTCCACGCCGTCGCCACCGGCCTCGAAGCCGTACAGCTTCACCGACGGGTCGCCGATGAACGCGGCGAACATGCCGATCGCGTTCGACCCGCCGCCGACACAGGCGGCCACCGCGTCCGGCAGGGCACCGGTCAGCTCCAGGCACTGCGCCCGGGACTCGTCACCGATGCCTCGGCAGAAGTCTCGCACCATCGCCGGGAACGGGTGCGAGCCGGCCGCCGTGCCCAGCATGTAGTGGGTGGTGTCGACGCTGGCGACCCAGTCGCGCAACGCCTCGTTGATCGCGTCCTTCAACGTGCGCGAGCCCGACTTCACCGCGACCACCTCGGCGCCGAGCAGGTGCATCCGCGCCACGTTGAGCGCCTGGCGCTGGGTGTCGACCTCACCCATGTAGATCACGCAGTCCAGGCCGAGGTAGGCGCACGCGGTGGCGGTGGCGACACCGTGCTGGCCGGCGCCGGTCTCGGCGATGACCCGGGTCTTGCCCATCCGCTTGGTCAGCAGTGCCTGGCCGAGGACGTTGCGGATCTTGTGCGCGCCGGTGTGGTTGAGGTCCTCGCGCTTGAGCAGGATCCGGGCGCCGGCGTGCTCGGAGAGCTTGGTGGCGTCGTAGAGCAGGCTGGGCGTGCCGGCGTACTCCCTCAGCATGCGCTGGAACTCGGCCGTGAACTCCGGGTCGGCCATCGCCTCCTGCCAGGCGACGGTGAGCTCGTCGTGGGCAGCGATCAGCGCCTCGGGCATGAACCGGCCGCCGAAGCGCCCGAAGTGCCCGGCCTCGTCAGGCAGAACAGACATGTGTGTTGACTTTCAGTCGCGATGCTTCACAGCAGGGTGCGCGCCCGCGGCCACCAGGTCGGCGACGGCGGTGCGGGGGTCCTTGCCCCTGACCAGAGTCTCCCCCACCAGGACAACCTGGGCGCCCTGCTTGGCGTACTCGAACACGTCGCGGGGTCCCCGCACGCCGGACTCCGCGACCCGCACCACGTCGTCGGGGATGCGGGGTGCCAGCCGCGAGAAGGTGTCGCGGTCGACCTCGAGGGTCTTGAGGTTGCGGGCGTTCACGCCGATGAGCTGGGCGCCGGCGTCGAGGGCCCGGTCGACCTCCTCCTCGTCGTGGACCTCCACCAGCGGCGTCAGGCCGATCGACACCGCCCGCTCGACGAGCGACTCGAGCTGGTTCTGCTGCAGGGCAGCGACGATCAGCAGGGCCAGGTCGGCCCCGGCCGCACGCGCCTCCCACAGCTGGTAGGAGGTGACGATGAAGTCCTTGCGCAGCACCGGGATGTCCACCGCGGCCCGCACCGCCCGCAGGTCGGCCAGGCTGCCGCCGAAGCGGCGCTGCTCGGTCAGCACGCTGATGGTCGCGGCGCCCCCCGCGGCGTAGTCGCCCGCGAGCCGGGCCGGGTCCGCGATCGAGGCGAGCGCCCCCTTGCTGGGGCTGGCCCGCTTCACCTCCGCGATCACGCTCACGCCCGCGGACCGGTACGCCGGCATCGGGTCGATCGCGTCCGGGGCCCGACGGGCCGCGGCCTTCACGTCGTCGAGGGGGGTCGCCGCCTCACGTTCTGCGAGATCGACGCGAACGCCGTCGATGATCTCGTCGAGAACGGACATGGCAACCTCGCATCGTCGAGTCCGGAACGGGTGGGACTCTAGACTCTCATGCGACCGCTGGTGGCCGGCCACGGAGGTCCGTCTGCCAGACGACCCCGACCCGGCCGGCGGTCCGCAGCCACGAACACGAGGACACGATCACGATGAGCCAGCCTCCCGGTCAACCGGGCCCCGAGCAGCCCGCCGAGCAACCGGGGCAGCCTCCCGAGCAACAGGCGCCACCGGGGCAGCCGGAGGCTCCCGGGCAGTACGGCCCGGGTTACGGACCGCCCGGCGGGTACGGCTTCCCGGGCGGCTACGGCGGCACGGGTGGCTACGGCGGGCAGAGTGGGTACGGCGGCGGCTACGGCGGTCCCGGCTACGGCGCGCCGGGTGGGTACGGCGGCCCCGGCTACGGCTACCCGACCGGGGGCATCCCGGCCACCAACGGCAAGGCCACCGCGTCCCTGGTCGTCGGCATCACCTCGCTGGTGCTGTCGTGGTGCTGCGGCCTCGGCGTCATCGGCGCCGTCGCCATCGTGCTCGGCGTGAAGGCCCGCGGCGAGATCCGCGAGAGCCACGGCAACCAGGGCGGTGAGGGGCTCGCGCTCGCCGGGATCATCACCGGCGCGGTCGCGGTCGTCCTCGGCCTCCTGGTGCTGGCGTTCCTCGTGATCGCGATCGCGACCGGCAACACCGAGTTCAGCACCGAGACGGGCACCGGCACGCAGATGTGACCTCTCCCGTGTGGTGCTCGCCTCCGAAGCCTCCGACACGGTAGCGTCACCGCGCACCACGCGAAACTCTGACAACACGGGAGAGAAGTCGACCATGAGCTACACACCACCTCCTCCGCCGCCGGACGCCGGAGGCATGGGCGGGTACGCCGCGCCCAAGACCAACCAGAAGGCTCTGTGGTCGATGATCCTCGGCATCGTGGGCATCGTCTGCTGCGGGTTCGTGACGGGTATCCCCGCGCTGATCCTCGGCAACATGGCCAAGAAGGAGATCGCCGCCTCCGGTGGCGCGGAGACCGGTGGCGGCATGGCCACCGCGGGCGTGGTGCTCGGCATCATCTCGATCGTCCTCGGCCTGATCAGCCTGGTGCTGTTCGCCACCGGCGCCCTGAACTTCGACACGACCACCACCCCGTGACGCGTCGCTGACCACGCACGAAGGCCCCGACCACTCCCGGTCGGGGCCTTCGTCATGTCCGGCCGGTGGTGTCGGCGGCGTCTCTCCCTCAGGGGGCGAGCCACGCTCCGGCGTCGAGGTTGCGGACCACCCAGAAGGTCGCCGTCAGCACGACGAGCACCGCCGTCCCGGCGTAGGCCAGGCGAGGGTTCGGAGCCCGACGTACGCCCCGCCACCGGCGCGCCGCCCAGGTCCCCCACCACCACAGCAGCAGCGGGATGGAGCCGACGAACAGCGCGTTGCTGGAGAAGGCCGAGCGCAGGTCGCCGTTGCTCAGGTCGTTGACGGCCCGCAGACCGCCGCAGCCGGGACAGTAGGTGCCGGTGAGCAGCAGCCAGGGGCAGTACAGGTAGCTGCCCGACTGGTGCGGGTCGCGCAGGTGCAGCAGCAGGCTCGCCCCGAGCACCGCGCCCGCGGCCAGGGCAGGAGCCTGGACGCGCCGCCAGCGGCTGTCCGTCTCCCGCGGCCGGTCGAGCGCGGTGGTCACGGAGTCAGTCTCTCGCGGTCTCGGCGCCGAGGCCCATCTTCTGCATCACCTTGCCGACGATCGCGCCGATGGGCAGCAGCGCGCAGCCGACCCAGAACAGGAGCATGTTGGCGATCACCAGGCCGATCCCGCCGACGATGAAGCCGAGCAGGATGATCATGACGCCGGTCCACGCAGCGGGGGTGTTGCCGTGGTGAGACATGCCGGGTTGCTCCTCGAGAAGACGGGTCGGACAGGAGGCCGCGCCCGGTCCAGGCGCGGTCAGACGCATTCTACGAAGTCGGGTCGCGACCCTCGTCGAGCGCCCGCCACATGTCCTCCTCCACGGGCTTGCTCGGCGCCGTGGGAGCGTCGTACTTGCTGCCCATCGCCGGCCAGGAGCGCGCGGTGCGCACCGCCACCAGGAAGGCGAGCGCGGTGACCAGGGCGCCGACGGCGGTGAGGTAGTACCACGGCGAGAGCGACGTGGTGAACGTGTCGTCGGTGGCCCCGCGGGCGACGGCCGCGGCGAGCGCGTCGTCCTGCACCTCGGCGAACGCGAGGAGTACGGCGGCCAGGCCGGCCGTCGCGGCGAGCAGCCCGACCCCTGCGAGCACCTGGCGGGCGCGTCCCCGCAGGACCAGCACCACGCCCCACGAGGCCAGGGCCAGCAGGGCGAGCGCGGCCACCAGCGGCTCGGACTCCGAGCCGGTGACCGAGGCCTCGACCCTGATCCCGGCCGCCCGACCCTCGGTCGTGGCCCACCCCCGGGTGGCGGCCACCGCGAACAGCACGGCGCTCGCGAGACCGGCGAGCACGGTGGGGCCGAACGACCTGCGCGCCCTGCTCGAGGCGCCGCTCGGGGTGCTGCCGCCGGGGGTGCTGCTCCCGGGCCGCGGCTCAGGCATCGGCACGGTCCAGGAGCACGTCGTCGTCGAAGCAGGTCCGGGTCCCGGTGTGGCAGGCGGGGCCGTCCTGGTGCACCTTCACCAGCAGCGTGTCCCCGTCGCAGTCCAGGCGTACCTCCTTGACCCACTGCTTGTGGCCGGAGGTCTCCCCCTTGACCCAGTACTCCTGGCGGGACCGGCTCCAGAACGTCGACCGGCCGGTCGTCAGCGTCCGGTGCAACGCCTCGTCGTCCATCCAGCCGAGCATCAGCACCTCGCCGGTGTCGTGCTGCTGCACCACGGCGGGGACGAGCCCGTGCGGGTCGCGCTTGAGCCGGCTGGCGATCGTGGGGTCGAGGGAGGTCACCCGCCCAGTATCCCAATCCGGTCGAGGCGTCGCTCCGGTGGTGTGGGGGCCTCACCAGGACCGTGGGTCCGGCTGTGTCGGCGGGCTATGTCAGGAGAGCTGGTGCTGGGCGACCCAGGAGGCGTGCAGCCGGCCGTACACCCCGCCCTCGGCGACGAGCTGGTCGTGGGTACCCCGCTGGACGATCCGGCCCTGGTCGACGACCACGACCTCGTCGGCGTTCTCGGCGGTGGAGAGCCGGTGCGCGATCGTCACCGAGGTCCGCCCGTTCATCAGCCGTTCCAGGGCCATCCCGATCCGCATCTCCAGCGACGGGTCGACGGCCGAGGTCGCCTCGTCGAGCACCAGCAGGTCCGGGTCCGCGAGGTGCGCGCGGATCAGCGCGACCAGCTGCCGCTCGCCGGCCGAGAGCGACTCGCCGCGCTGGCCGACCCGGGTCTCCAGGCCACGCGGGAGCGAGTCCAGCCAGTCGGCGAGGCCGAGCTGCGCCGCCGCCGCACGGATCTCCTCCTCGCTGGCGTCGAGCTTGCCGTAGCGCGCGTTCGCGGCCAGGTCGTCGTCGAACAGGAACCCCTCCTGCGGCACCATCACCACCCGCTCGCGCAGGGAGCGGAACGGCACCTGGCGCAGGTCGACCCCGTCCAGGCGCACCGCGCCGGTGGTCGGGTCCATGAGCCGGGTGAGCAGCTTGGCCAGGGTGGTCTTCCCCGAGCCGGTCTCCCCCACCACCGCGACCCGGCGGCCGGGCTCGATGCGCAGGGACACGTCGTGCAGGACCGGCTTGCCGCCCGGGTAGGCGAACCCGACATCGGCGAACTCGATGGCGACGGCGCCGTCGGGCAGCTCGGTCCCGGTCGCGCCGGGGTCGACCACGTCCGCCGGCGTCTCGAGGATCCCGATCACCCGGCGCCACCCGGCGATCGCGTTCTGCGCGTCGGTGAGGACCTGGGTGCCCATCTGCACCGGGCCCACGAACAGGGTGACGAGGAACGCGAACGCGAGCACCTCACCGGCGGTGATGTCGTCGGTGATGCCGAGCAGCACGCCGACGACGAGCACACCGGCGTTGGCCAGCCCCGCGGACACGCCGCCGAGCGAGAACGAGAACGCGGTGAGTCCCTGTGCCCGGGTCGAGGCCTCGCGGTGCTTGTCGATCGCGGTGTCGATCCGGCGCTGCGTGCGCTCCTCGATCGCGTACGAGCGGACCGTGGCCGCGCCGACCACCGGCTCCGAGATCGCCGACAGCATCACGCCGACCTGCTGACGGACCACGCTGTAGGCCGCGGACAGCTTGCGCTGGAAGTAGCGCAGCGACAGGAACAGCGGCGCGAAGCACAGCCAGACCACGATCGTCAGCTGCCAGCTGTAGATCAGCATCACCACCGTGGCGATGATGATCTGCCCCACGCTGACGACCGCGATCAGGCCACCGAAGATCAGGAACTGCGAGACCTGGTCGACGTCACTCGTGACCCGGGCCACCAGCGCACCCCGCCGCTCGGTGTTCTGGGTCAGCAGCGGCAGGTCGTGCACGTGCCGGAACGCCTTGATCCGGAGCGTGGCCAGGCCGCGCTCGGCGCTGGTGAACAGCCGGGAGGTCATCAGGTACGACGCGATCCCGGTCACCACGATCGCGCTCGCGGCGACCACCGCCATGGTGGTCATGAAGCCCACGTTCGGACCACCCGCAGCGTCGAGCCCGCGGTCCAGGGTCTGCTGCACCGACACCGGAACCACGATCCGGCCCACGGTGGCGAGGACCGCGAACAGCAGCGTGCCCCAGAAGCCCTCCTTCAGCTCCGGAGACAGCTCGACGCCACGGGCGATCGTGCGCCAGGCGCCGATCTCCTCGCCGGTGTCCATGCGGGTGCTGCTCATCGACCGGCCACCTCGGCGTCGTCGGGGTCCACGGGGTCCTCGCGGTGCTCCTGCTCGTAGGCGTTGACGAGGTCGGCGTACCCGGGGTTCCGTCCGAGCAGCTCGGCGTGCGTGCCCGTGTCGACGACCCGCCCGTCGCGGAGGTACACCACCTCGTCGGCGAGCGAGATCGTGGCCTTGCGGTAGGCGACGACCACGATCGTGCTGCCGAAGTCCCGCAGCGCGGCGAGGATCCGCGCCTCGACCTCGGGGTCCACTGCGGAGGTGGCGTCGTCCATGATCAGCAGCCGTGGCCGGCGGACCAGCGCCCGGGCCAGCGACAGCCGCTGCCGCTGCCCGCCGGACAGGCTGGTGCCCCGCTCGCCCAGGCGGCTGTCCAGGCCCTCGGGAAGCGCCGCGACGAAGCCGTCCGCCTGGGCCGTGCGCAGTGACGCCCACACCTCGGCGTCGGTCACGTCGGCGCCGAGCGTGACGTTGCCGCGGACCGTGTCGTCGAACAGGAACGTGTGCTGCGGCACCAGCGCGACGTGCTGGGCGAGTGCGCCGGCGGAGAGGTCGCGCAGGTCGTGCCCGTCCAGGGCGATCGTCCCGCCGACCGGGTCGACCAGCCGCACCAGCAGTGACGTCAGCGTGCTCTTGCCGGAGGCCGTGGCGCCGACGACCGCGACGGTGCGTCCGGGGCGGACGGTGAACGTGACGTCCTCGAGCAGCCCCTGGTCGGGGTCGTAGCGGTAGGCCAGGTGGCGTACGTCGACCCGGGCACCCTCCTCGGTGCGCGCGACGACCTCACCGCCGTACCTCATCTCGCCGGTGGCCTCGAGCACCCGGGTCACCCGGTCGTAGCCGACGACGCTGCGCGGGAACTCGCCGAGCAGCCAGCCCAGCGAGCGGATCGGGAACGCGACGATGGTGAGCAGGTAGGCGACGGTGACCACGTCGCCCGCGTCGGTCTGACCGTTGAGGACGCGGTAGACGCCCACGCCGAGGACGGCGAGCACGCCGAGGTTCGGCAGCGCCTCGAGGAGCGGGTCGAACGCGGCGCGGACCCGACCGGAGCGGATCGCGACGTCGCGCAGGTCGTGGGCGCGCTCGGCGAACCGCGCGGTCTCCTCGCCCTCACGACCGAGCGTCTTGACCACCAGCGCCCCGTCGAAGGACTCGTGGGCCACCTCGCTGACCTCGGCGCGCAGCGCCTGCGCGCGGGTGATCAGCGGGGACTGCAGCCGCTGGAAGACGAGGTTGGCCACGATCACCAGCGGGAAGACCAGCAGCCCGACCAGCGCCATCACCACGTCGGCGACGAACATCTGGACGACCGCGATCACCATCATCGCGATGGTGCCGACCGCCATCGGCAGCGGCGCGATCGGCGCCCACGCGGCCTCCACGTCGGCGTTGGCGTTGGACAGCAG
Source organism: Nocardioidaceae bacterium (assembly GCA_035457605.1). GTDB lineage: Bacteria > Actinomycetota > Actinomycetes > Propionibacteriales > Nocardioidaceae > Nocardioides_C. The sequence goes on along the minus strand of DATIBI010000094.1, from coordinate 3,519 downwards.
CTGACCGGTGGGGTGCTGCTGGTGCCACGCCATCGGCAGCCGGAGGTACTGCCGGGTGACCGCCCGCCGGTAGTGGGCCTGCATGCGGTACTGCATGATGCCGGCGCCGAGCCGGCGCGCGACGATGCCGACCGCGCGCAGGATCGCGACCGCGACGAACAGCGCCACGATCGTGATCAGGCCCTTGGCGGTGGTGGTGCCGGTCTGGAACGCGGGCAGGACGACCTCGTCGGTGGCCCAGCCGAGCACCCAGGCGTCGGCGACGGTGAGCGCACCGAACAGCACGCTGCCCAGGGTCGAGAGGGTGAACACCACCGGCTCCCGGCGGATGGCCACGCCGAGAACCCGAAGCCCTTCACGCGTCGTGCCGGGTCCGTGTGACCGGCGCCGGACGGTATCGCTTGGAGACACCACACTCCCTTCCTCGGGCCTAACCCTACGATCACTGCCATGACGAGGATGGCGAGGACCGAACGGACACAGCTGTGCGACCTCGCGCTCCAGGTCGGACCGGACGCCCCGACGCTCTCGGGCTCGTGGACGGTCCGGGACCTGGTGGCGCACCTGCTGGTGCGGGAGGGCAACCCGGCTGCGCTGGGCATCGCGCTGCCTGTCCTCGCCCGGGTGACCGACCAGGCGATGGCGCGGACCGCCCGGCGCGACTTCGCCGCGAACGTCGAGCGGCTGCGGCACGGCCCGCCGGTGTACTCGCCACTGGCGGTGCCGAAGCTGGACACGGTCTTCAACACCTTGGAGATGTTCGTGCACCACGAGGACGTCCGCCGTGCCCGGGACGGCTGGGAGCCGCGCGAGCTCACCCGCCGCGACGAGGCGCTGCTGTGGCAGCAGGTGGGCATGGCCGGCCGGGGACTGGTCCGTGACGCCCCGGTCGGGGTGGTGATCGAGCGCAGCGACAAGGACGCCCGCCGGGTGCTCAAGCCCGGGGAGCCCACGGTGGTCGTGCGTGGCCTGCCCAGCGAGGTGACCCTGTTCGTCTACGGCCGCAAGCCCCAGGCACGGGTGGAGCTGTCCGGTCCGCCGGAGGCGGTCGCCGCGCTCACCGGCAGCGACCTCGGCTTCTGAGCCGGGGCTCGTGGGCCGGGGCCCGGCGGGGCTTGTGGGTCGGCGACCCGCGAGCCGGTGCGTGTGGGGCAGCTCGCGGCCGACAGGTCAGCGGACCGGGTGCCCGGCCGCGGCCAGCGCGGCCTTGACCTCCGAGATCCGTAGGGTGCCGAAGTGGAACACGGTGGCGGCGAGAACGGCGTCGGCACCCGCGTCCACGGCAGGGGCGAAGTGCTCGACCTTGCCCGCTCCGCCGCTGGCGATCACCGGGATGGTGACCTCCTTGCGGACCAGCCGGATCAGGTCGAGGTCGAAGCCGTCCTGGGTGCCGTCGGCGTCCATGGCGTTGAGCAGGATCTCTCCTGCCCCGAGGTCGGCGGCCCGGCGCGCCCACTCGATGGCGTCCAGCCCCGCGCTCGTGCGGCCGCCGTGGGTGGTCACCTCGAACCCGGAGTCGGTGCCCTCGGCCCGGCGGGCGTCCACCGAGAGCACCAGCACCTGGTTGCCGAACCGGTCGGCGATCTCGGCGATCAGCTCGGGGCGGCGGATCGCCGCGGTGTTCACCGCGATCTTGTCCGCGCCTGCGCGCAGCAGCCGGTCGACGTCCTCCACGCTGCCCACGCCCCCGCCGACGGTCAGCGGGATGAACACCTGCTCGGCGGTCCGCGAGACGATCTCCATCGTGGTGGCCCGGCCCTCGTGGGAGGCGGAGATGTCGAGGAAGGTGAGCTCGTCGGCGCCCTCGGCGTCGTAGACCTTCGCCAGCTCGACCGGGTCGCCGGCGTCGCGCAGCTCCCGGAAGTTGATGCCCTTGACCACCCGGCCTGCGTCGACGTCCAGGCACGGGATCACGCGGACCGCGAGACTCACCGCCGGCGCTCCTCGGGCAGGGTCAGCGCAAGGGCCTCCTCGAGGGTGAACCGGCCCTCGTAGAGCGCCGTACCGATGATCGCGCCCTCGACACCGTCGCTCACGAGCTGCTGCAGCGCCTCGAGGTCCGCGAGCTCGGTGATCCCGCCCGACGCGACGACGGGCCGGTCGGTGGCCGCGCAGACGCTGCGCAGCAGGTCGAGGTTGGGCCCCTGGAGCATGCCGTCCTTGTTGACGTCGGTGACCACGTAGCGCGCGCAGCCCTCGGAGTCGAGCCGGGCGAGCACCTCGTAGAGGTCACCACCCTCGCGGGTCCAGCCGCGTGCGGCCAGGGTGCGGCCCCGCACGTCGAGCCCCACCGCGATCCGGTCGCCGTGCCTGGCGATCGCGGCGGCGCACCACTCCGGGTTCTCCAGGGCCGCGGTGCCCACGTTCACCCGGCGGCAGCCGGTGGCCAGCGCCGCCTCCAGCGACTCGTCTTCGCGGATCCCGCCGCTCATCTCCACCTTGATGTCGAGGGCGCCGACGATCTTGGCAAGCAGCTCGCGGTTCTCGCCGCGGCCGAACGCCGCGTCGAGGTCGACTAGGTGGATCCACTCCGCGCCCCGGGTCTGCCAGTTCAGCGCGGCCTCCACCGGGTCGCCGAACCGCTTCTCGGAGCCGGCCACGCCCTGCACCAGCTGCACGGCCTGACCCCCGGCGATGTCGACGGCGGGCAACAACTCGAGGTAGGAACTCATGATCTCCAGCCTATGTGTGGACGGCCCGGGTGCCGGGCCGCGTCTTACGTGAGGAGGCGCTCACCGGCGGCGGACGAGCACCAGCAGGACCGGGGCGACCAGGGCCGTGAGCACCAGCGCCCCCAGCCGCGCCGCCCAGTCCGGGCGCACCAGCCACACCAGCAGGTTCGCCGACAGCAGCGCTGCCAGCACCAGCCCGGTGCGGACCCGCGCCCGGCGCGCGAGCGGGCCGGTCTGCCGGCCGGTCCGGGTGAACGCAGGGGCGACCCGTCGTACCGCCCGCATCCGCGCCTCCCGCCGCTCCCGGCGCTCGGCCTCCGCGGCCCGGGCGGCCGCCCGGATCGCCGCCTCCCGCTCCCGCTCGGCGCGGCGGCGTGCCCGCTCCTTGCTCACCGGCCGCTCACCGGATCACTCGCCGGGCGCCGTGGAGGGTCACAGGGACTCGACCCAGTTGGCCAGCAGGGCCGCGCCGGCGTCGCCGGACTTCTCGGGGTGGAACTGCGTCGCCGACAGCGGCCCGTTCTCCACCGCCGCGACGAACCGGTCCCCGCCGTGCTCGGCCCAGGTCACCAACGGCTCCTTGGTGCGGCCGTTGGTGTGCAGCGTCCAGTCGCGGACCCCGTAGGAGTGCACGAAGTAGAACCGCTCCCCCGCGATGCCGCGGAACAGGGTCGACCCCTCCGGGGCCTCCACCGTGTTCCACCCCATGTGGGGTACGACGGGCGCCTGCAGCCGCTCGACAACCCCGGGCCACTCGTCGAGACCCGGCGTGTCCACGCCGTGCTCGACGCCGTGCTCGAACAGGATCTGCATGCCCACGCAGATGCCGAGCACCGGTCGACCGCCG
>DATIBI010000093.1:0-11211 GCA_035457605.1 Nocardioidaceae bacterium | reverse complement strand
TGGGGTTTGTCCGACCGTTGACCATCGACGCCGGGGGGCGTCGCACGAGTCGGCCCACAACTGCATAGACAGGCGACGAGTACGCCGAATCCTACCCCTCGTCCGCCTGACCCGAGTCATGTAGTCGACCTAACCAACTGGGTAGGAGTGGGGGACCCAAGTTTCTCGCATCGCGACCGTGCGTGCCCGTTGAGGGTGCGAGCGGTACGTCGATGCTCGGGGTGAAGCCACGTGTTGCGTGGCAGAGCACCTTTCAGCTCTAACCCGACAGCTCACCTCACAGGCGTGGGAAGGGACCTTCTTCATGCCTGCCATTTTCCGTGCACGCAGCTTTGCCGTGCTTCCGTTCCTGCTCGTCGCCGTCATGCTGGCCAGCTTGTTCGCCGCGGCGACGCCGGCCGAGGCGATGAGCCGCCACCAGCGCGTGCTCAACGCGCTCGACGTCGTCCGCAACCAGAAGGGCGACCCCTACAACTACGGCTCCGACGGCCCGAACGCCTTCGACTGCTCCGGCCTCGTCTACTACAGCTTCCGCAAGGCAGGCTTCAGCAGCGTCCCGCGGACGTCGGACCAGCAGGCCCGGTTCGCCGACCGCATCAAGCGCAGCAACATGCACCGCGGTGACCTGGTCTTCTTCTACGACGGCGGCGGTGTCTACCACGTCGGTGTCTTCGCCGGTCGCAACAAGGCCGGCAAGCGCGTGATCATCCACGCCCCGTACGGCGGTCAGAGCGTGCACCGCAGCACCCTGTGGACCAACAAGTGGTTCGCGGGCACGCTCCGCTGAAAGTAATCGAAGTCAAGTGACCAACACAGGGTCGCTCCCGGGATCGGGGGCGACCCTGGGTCACACTTAGCCCCATGGTTGGAACCTCCATGAACAACGTCGCACGACGCTCACGTTCCCGCGCAGCCTCGCTCGCCGCTCTTGCCGTCACGGCCTCGCTGGCCCTCGCCGGCTGCGGCGGAGGCGACTCGTCCGAGGATCCGGTGAGCGGACCCGAGAGCCAGAACGTCGCGGACGGCTCCACCCTCTCCGGCCAGTGGCCGCTGACCGGCCTGCCCGCCGAGGGCGAGGCGCCCTCGCACCCGGTGATGGTCGTGAAGATCGACAACACCTCGAGCAGCAACCCCCAGATCGGTCTCAGCAAGGCCGACCTGGTGACCGAGGAGCTCGTCGAGGGTGGCTCGACCCGGCTCGCGGTCTTCTACTACTCCCAGGTGCCCGGCAAGGTCGGGCCGGTGCGGTCGATGCGGGCCACGGACATCGGCATCATCAAGCCCGCCGAGGGCGTGCTGGTGGCCAGCGGTGGCGCGCCGCCGACCGTGAAGCGCATGAAGGCAGAAGGCGTGAAGACCGTGACCGAGGGCGGTCCCGGTTACTACCGCGAGAGCGGCCGCGTCGCGCCGTACAACCTCTTCATGGACCTGCCGAAGCTGGCCGACACGCTCAAGTCGGCCGGTGCTCCCGACCCCTACCTGCCGTGGGGCGAGGAGAAGGACTTCCCGGCCGGCCAGCCGGCGAAGAAGATCGCCGCGAAGTTCTCCGCCGGGCACACCACGTCCTGGCAGTTCAAGAACGGCTCCTACGTCAACCTCAACAGCGAGGCCGCGTCGGGCGACGAGTTCAAGCCCGACACCGTGCTGGTGCTGCGGGTCAAGGTCGGGGACGCCGGGTACGTCGACCCGGCCGGCAACCCGGTGCCGGAGACGAAGTTCACCGGCAAGGGCCAGGCGATGGTGTTCCACGACGGCAAGGTCGTCCGCGGCAGCTGGAGCAAGGACGGTCTGGACTCGGCGGTGAAGCTGTCCACCAAGGCCGGTGAGCTGACCCTGCCGCCCGGCAAGGTGTGGCTCGAGCTCGTGCCCACGCAGGGCGGGGACGTGCAGTTCTCCAAGTAGCGCCGTAACGGCTTGACCGCGGGCTCAGCCCGCTTCCTGACCCGGCCCCGATGGCTCGTCCGCAACGAGCTCGTCGGGGCCGGGCAGCTTCCCGCCCGACTCCGCCTGCTGCTGCAGTCCGGCGAGGATGAACGCGATCGCCGCCTCTACCTCGGCGCTGGCCCGCTTGGGGTCCTCCGCGGTGGACACCGCCGACCCCGCGGCCGACATCGCGCCGAAGAACACCCGGCTGAAGGTCTCCACCATCGTCGGCTCGAGGTCGTAGGAGGCGAGCACGGAGGAGACGATCTCCTGCACGATGCCGAAGGTGGACCGCTCCTCCTGCTCGCGGTACCGCTCGTAGCCGAGCACCGCCGGGCCCTCCTGGATCACCACCCGCCGGTAGCCGGGCTCCTGGACCACGGCGAGGAACTCCCTGAGTCCCGAGATCGCCTTCTCCCATGGGTCGTCGTGGTCGCGCACCGCCTTGCGGATGCGCTTGGTCGCGTCGGCCTCGACCTTCTCGAAGACCGACTCGAAGAGAGCCTGCTTGCCGTCGAAGTGGTGGTAGAGCGCGCCCTTGGTGACCCGCGCCCCCGCCACGATCTCGTCGAGGCTCGTGCCCGCGTAGCCCTGCCCGGTGAACAGCTCCTCGGCCACGTCGATGAGCGCCCGCTTGGTGGAGGCGGAGTACTGCTGACGGCGCGACGTGCCGGGGACCTTGCGCAGGACTTTGCTGGTCATCCTCCGAGCATAGGTGTCGATACTCGCCCTGCTGTGCAGCACGTCACGGTTTGACCGTTGGCATACCGGGGGTAAAAGACATACTGTTGGTACGTACCAACGGTATGTGAGAGAGGACAGACCCATGACCTGGGACGCTTTTCACCGCCGCGGAGAGGTACTGCGAGCGGTGGTCGCACAGGCCGACGCTCGCCGCGACGGGGCACTCCCGATGGACGTGCCCGGCGTCGCCGAGACCTTCGGTGACGAGGTCGCCCTCCTGGGCGCCCTTCAGCTGCGCTGGCACACCCGGCTCGCCGGGCACGTCGAGCGACGGCTGATGGACCAGCCGACCGACCTCGAGTCCGCCGTCCTGCGTGGCTGGCGGGAGGCTGCGGCCGAGCTCGCCGGGGTCCGCGCGATCCTCGACGCCTGCGTCGAGCAGCCCTCGAGCCCGGCCATGCGTGACATGCTCGGGACCGCGAACCGCAAGGACTGGGCGCTGATGGCCGCCATGGCGGGCCAGGCGAGCCCGGGAGACGCCCGGGCGGCTGCCGTCGGCCGGGAGCTCGAGCGCCGGGCCCGCGCCGCCTACCGTCCGCGGACCGCCTCCGCACCGCGCCAGGACCGGGCAGGTCGCCCGGCCGGCCGCCGGCGAAGCGACACCCGCCCGAACCTGATCGGCCGGCTGCTGCAGCACCTGCCTGCCTGATCCTCCGGGCCGGGCGGACGCTCCGCCCCCTTCAGCAGCCCCGGCTGCGACGCCACCGCGGACCTCCCTCCGCGATCTCCCTCCCTCCGGCGTCGTGGTCGGGGCTCACCGCGTCCGGCGCGCCTCCATCTGCCGCGCGAGGTGCGGGGGTGGGCGTCTCGCGCTGCCCGCGAGCGGTACGCCAGCCGGCGACGGCATGACACGATATGCCCGTGGCTTCTACACCCAGCATCTCGTACTCCATCACCGTCCGTCTCGAGCTGCCCGCCGGGGGAACCGCGATCAGCGAGCTCACCTCGACCGTTGAGCGGTCCGGCGGGATCGTCACCGCGCTCGACGTCACCGCGTCGGGACACGACAAGCTCCGGATCGACGTCACCTGCGCCGCCTCCGACACCGCGCACGCCGACGAGATCGTCGAGGCCCTGCGGGGGATGGAGGGCGTGGCCGTCCACAAGGTGTCGGACCGCACCTTCTTGATGCACCTCGGCGGCACCATCGAGATGGCCTCCAAGCACCCGATCCGCAACCGCGACGACCTGTCGATGGTCTACACGCCCGGTGTCGCCCGGGTCTGCGAGGCAATCGCGGAGAACCCCGACGACGCGCGCCGGCTGACCGTGAAGCGCAACTCGGTGGCCGTGGTGACCGACGGCTCGGCCGTGCTCGGGCTGGGCAACATCGGTCCCGCCGCCGCCCTGCCGGTGATGGAGGGCAAGTCGGCGCTGTTCAAGCGCTTCGCGGGCATCGACGCGTGGCCGCTGTGCCTGGACACCCAGGACGCCGACCAGATCGTGGAGATCGTGCGCGCCATCGCGCCCGGGTTCGCAGGGATCAACCTCGAGGACATCTCCGCGCCCCGGTGCTTCGAGATCGAGGCGCGACTGCGCGAGATCCTGGACATCCCCGTCTTCCACGACGACCAGCACGGGACCGCGATCGTGGTGCTCGCCGCGCTGAAGAACGCGCTGCGGGTGGTGAACAAGAAGATGTCGGACGTGCGCGTGGTGATGTCCGGCGCCGGTGCCGCCGGCACCGCCATCCTGCGGGTCCTGCTCGCCGCCGGGGTGCAGGACGTGGTCGTCGCCGACGTCGAAGGCGTGATCCACAAGGGTCGCCCGAACCTGCACGAGTCCCTGAAGTGGCTCGCCGAGGCCACCAACAAGGCCGAGCTGACCGGCAGTCTCAAGGACGCTCTCGCCGGCGCCGACGTCTTCATCGGTGTCTCCGCGCCGAACATCCTCACCGGTGAGGACGTCGCTGCCATGGCGCCGGACGCGATCGTGTTCGCCCTGGCCAACCCGGTGCCCGAGATCGATCCCGCCCAGGCGCGCAAGCACGCCGCCGTGGTCGCCACCGGGCGCTCGGACTACCCGAACCAGATCAACAACGTGCTCGCGTTCCCCGGCGTGTTCCGTGGGCTGCTCGACGCGTCCGCGCACGGCATCGACAACTCGCTGCTGGTCGCCGCCGCCGACGCGATCGCCTCGGCCGTCTCCGACGACGAGCTCAACGCCAACTACATCATTCCCAGCGTGTTCCACCCCGACGTGCACAGCTCGGTCGCGAACGCGGTCCGCCATGCCGCCGAGGCGGCGGAAGGCCATGACTGAGCCCGCCGCACCCGAGCTGCAGGCAGGGCGGCTGCTCGTCGCCACGCCGATGCTGCAGGACCCGAACTTCGACCACACCGTCGTGCTGCTGCTCGACCACGACGACGACGGCTCGCTGGGCGTGGTGCTGAACCGGCCCTCCCCGGTGCCGGTGCAGGACATCCTGCCGGACTGGCACGACCTCGCCGCCGAGCCCGACGTGCTCTTCCACGGCGGTCCGGTGGGCACCGACTCGGCGCTGTGCCTGGCCCGGCTCACGCGTGTCGACGGGCAGACCGAGGAGCCGGTCGGTTGGCGGAGGCTGTTCGAGGACACCGGCATCGTCGACCTGGACACCCCCACCGAGCTGGTCGCCGAGGCGGTGTCCGGGCTGCGGATCTTCGCCGGTTACGCCGGGTGGGGGAGCGGGCAGCTCGAGGCCGAGGTCGAGGAGGGCTCGTGGTACGTCCTGCCCGCGAGCCGGTCCGACCTGTTCGGCCACGAGCCGGGCAGGCTGTGGATGCAGGTCCTGCGCCGGCAGCCCGGCGAGCTGGCCTGGGTCTCGACGCGTCCCGTCGACCCCACCATGAACTGACCGGACCCGTGAGAGACTGGGTAGCTGTGAGTACCCAGATGAGCCCCGGAGTCCAGACCGTCGAGGAGACCCGCACGGTTCCCACCGACGACGGTGACCACGAGCGTTTCTCGCACTACGTGCCCAAGGACAAGCTGACCGAGGCGATGGTGATGGGCACCCCCGTCGTCGCCCTGTGCGGCAAGGTGTGGGTGCCCAGCCGCGACCCGGAGAAGTACCCGGTCTGCCCTGAGTGCAAGGAAGCCTGGGAAGAGCTCAAGAACGACGAGGACGAGTAGCCTCCGCAGCCTCGTCGTACGACCTCGTCACAGTTCCCGGTCGACCCCGTGAACACGGCATGTCGCGCCGTGCCCGCGGGTTAGGGTGAGCGCTCCTCCCTCTGCCCGTCGCAAGCCCTCGCACCCATCGCACCCGTCCTGGAAGGAAGTTCGTGTCGTCTGCGAACATCCCGGCACCTCCGAACGAGCTGCCCCCGGCCTACCCCGACCGGGCGGCCTGGGGCACCGCCACGAAGCTGCGGGCCTGGCAGGCCGCCGCCATGGAGCGGTACTTCACCGACAACCCCCGAGACTTCCTCGCCGTCGCCACACCCGGCGCGGGCAAGACGACGTTCGCGCTGACCGTGGCTGCCGAGCTGCTGTCGCGGCGGGTGGTGGACCGGATCACCGTCGTCGCCCCCACCGAGCACCTCAAGACCCAGTGGGCGGACGCAGCCGCACGGGCCGGCATCCCGATCGACCCCACCTACTCCGGCAAGAAGGGCCCGACCAGCAAGGACTACGTCGGCGTCGCGGTCACCTACGCCGGGGTCGCGGTGAACCCGCTCGCGCACCGGATCCGCACCGAGCGGTTCAAGACGCTCGTGATCCTCGACGAGGTGCACCACGCCGGTGACGCGCTGTCGTGGGGGGAGGCGGTGCGCGAGGCGTTCGACCCGGCCGCCCGCCGGCTCGCGCTGACCGGCACCCCGTTCCGCTCCGACATCAACCCGATCCCGTTCGTGACCTACGCACCGGACGAGGACGGGGTGCCGAAGAGCGTGGCGGACTACACCTACGGCTACGCCCACGCCCTCGCCGACCACGTCGTCCGCCCCGTGCTGTTCATGGCCTACAGCGGGCAGATGCAGTGGCGCACCCGCGCCGGCGACGAGATCGCCGCCCGGCTCGGCGAGCCGCTGACCAAGGACATGACCGCCCAGGCGCTCCGCACCGCGCTCGACCCCGGCGGCTCCTGGATGCCCTCCGTGCTCCAGGCCGCGGACAGGCGGCTGGCCGAGGTGCGCCGGCACGTCCCGGACGCGGGCGGGCTGGTGATCGCCTCGGACCAGGACTCCGCGCGTGCCTACGCGGCGCTGCTCAAGGAGATCTCTGGCGACAAGCCGACCGTGGTGCTCTCGGACGAGAAGGCGGCCTCGAAGCGGATCGCCACCTTCTCCGAGAGCGACGACAGGTGGATGGTCGCGGTCCGCATGGTCTCCGAGGGGGTCGACGTACCCCGTCTCGCCGTCGGGGTCTACGCCACCACCGTCTCCACCCCGCTCTTCTTCGCCCAGGCGGTGGGTCGCTTCGTGCGAGCCCGCAAGCGCGGCGAGACGGCGTCGGTGTTCCTGCCCTCGGTGCCGAACCTGCTCGGCTTCGCCTCCGAGATGGAGGTGCAGCGCGACCACGTCCTCAAGCGCAAGGTCAACGACGAGGGCGACATCTTCGCCGCCGAGGAGGACCTGCTGAACCAGGCGCAGGCGTCGGAGGCCGCAAGTGCCGAGGAGGCGATGCTGCCGTTCCAGGCCCTCGGCTCGGAGGCCACCTTCGACCGGGTGCTCTACGACGGCGGCGAGTTCGGCCACTCCGGCGAGGTGCAGGTCGGCTCCGAGGAGGAGATGGACTTCCTGGGCATCCCCGGCCTGCTCGAGGCCGACCAGGTGCGCGACCTGCTCCGGCACCGCCAGTCCGAGCGCGCCAAGCAGCAGAAGCGCAAGACCTCCTCCACGCCGGAGGACGTCGCCCGGGACGTGTCCACCCACGAGCAGCTGGCCGTGCTCCGCCGGGAGCTCAACGGGCTGGTCGCGGCCTGGCACCACCGGACCGGACAGCCGCACGGGGTCACCCACTCGGCGCTGCGGCGCGAGTGCGGGGGGCCGGCGGCGGCGGTGGCCACGGCCGAGCAGCTCTCCTCCCGGATCGATCGGATCCGGGAATGGGCTGCCCGGAGGAGTTCCTGAGTATCCTCAGGACCATGGCCGCCGAGACCTCGCAGACCCTCGACCGTGGGTTGCGGGTCCTGGACGTCCTGGCCAAGTCGCCCGGCGGTCTGAGCATCACCGAGCTCGCCTCCGTGGTCGGCGTGAACCGGACCGTGGTCTACCGGCTGGTGGCCACCCTCGAGCAGCACGGCCTCGCCCGGCGTGACTCGGCCGGCCGGCTGCACGTCGGTCTGGGGGTCCTCGCGCTCGCCCGCGGGCTGCAGCCGGTGCTCCGGGAGCTCGCCAACCCGGTCCTGCGGGGTCTGGCCGAGGAGCTCGGCTCCACCGCGCACCTGACCGTCGCCGACGGGGGAGAGGCACTGGCGATCGCGGTCGTGGAGCCCTCGTGGACCGACTTCCACGTCGCTTACCGGGTAGGTGCCCGGCACCCGCTCGAGCAGGGAGCGGCCGGCAAGGCGATCCTGCTCGGACGGCAGATCGCGTTCGGGGAGAACAACCAGGACGAGCGCTACGTGCAGACCGTGGGGGAGCTGCAGGCCGGGGCTCGAGGACTGGCTTCGCCGGTGCTCGGTGTGGAGGGCCTCGAGGCGTCGGTCGGGATCGTCACGCTCGGTGACCTCGACGCCGCGGTGGTGGGCCCCAAGGTCACCTCGGCGGCCTGCGAGGTCGCCCGCCGGCTCAGCTGAGCACGCGACCTCGCTCGGCCGTCTCCCCGCGACCGGGTCACGCGACCGGGCTCACTCCTCCGACACCGCGGCGTCCATGAGCGGCAGCACCCGGTGCGGGATCTGCGTCGCCAGCGCGATCACCGTGGAGGAGCGGACGATCCCCGCGTCGGACAGGACCGCGTCGATCACCCGCTGCAGGTCGGCGTTGGACCGGGCGACGACCCGGCACCACATGTCCCCGGCACCGGTGATCGTGAACGCCTCGAGCACCTCGGGGATCGCCGAGAGGTGCGAGGCGACCGACTCGTGCCCCGAGCCCTGTCGGATCTCCAGGGTCAGGAAGGCGGTCACGGGGTAGCCGAGGGCCTCCGGGTCCAGGGCGGGGCCCCAGCCGGCGATCACGCCCGAGGCCGCGAGCTTGTCGAGGCGGGCCTGCACCGTGCCCCGGGCGACACCGAGCCGGCGGGACGCCTCGAGCACCCCGATCCGGGGCTCGTCGGAGAACAGATGGATCAATGTGGCGTCCAGGTCGTCCATCTCTGCCCTCTCGGCTGGTCAATGTGCACACTGTTTCGACGTACCCTTGCACATTGTGCCCTGACCCAGCATGCTGCGGCCCATGACCCAACCCGTGACCCAGTCCCTGACCCAGGACGAGCTCAAGGCCGATCTCACCCTCGACCAGCTCAAGCAGCTCGTCGGCCTGGTGGAGTACGACGCCAGCCAGGATCCCTTCCCGGTCACCGCCATGGACGCGGTGTGCTTCGTGGTCGGCAACGCGACCCAGACCGCGAACTTCTACCAGCTCGCCTTCGGCATGGAGCTCGAGGCCTACCGCGGTCCTGAGACCGGCACCCGGGAGAGCAAGAGCTACGTGCTGCGCGCCGGCTCGGCCCGGTTCGTGTTCACCGGCGGGGTCACCCCGGACAGCCCGCTGCTCGACCACCACCGCAAGCACGGCGACGGCGTGGTCGACCTCGCGCTGGAGGTCCCCGACGTGGACAAGTGCATCGAGCACGCCCGGTCCGTCGGCGCGAGGATCCTCGAGGAGCCGCACGACGTCACCGACGAGCACGGCACGGTCCGGCTCGCGGCGATCGCCACCTACGGCGAGACCCGGCACACGCTGGTGGACCGCTCGCGGTACGACGGCCCCTACCTGCCCGGCTACGTCGCCAGGAAGACCACGGTCACGCGGGCGGAGGGCCACCCGAAGCGCCTGTTCCAGGCCATCGACCACTGCGTCGGCAACGTCGAGCTCGGCCGGATGGACGAGTGGGTGGAGTTCTACAACAAGGTCATGGGCTTCGTGAACATGGCCGAGTTCATCGGCGACGACATCGCCACCGACTACTCGGCGCTGATGTCAAAGGTCGTCGCCAGCGGCAACCACCGGGTGAAGTTCCCGCTGAACGAGCCCGCGATCGCCAAGAAGAAGTCGCAGATCGACGAGTACCTCGAGTTCTACTCCGGCGCCGGCTGCCAGCACATCGCGCTGGCCACCAACGACATCCTGCGGACGGTCGACATCCTGCGTGCCAACGGGATCGAGTTCCTCGACACCCCCGACTCGTACTACGACGACCCGGAGCTCCGCGAGCGCATCGGCAACGTGCGGGTCCCGATCGAGGAGCTGAAGAAGCGCCGGATCCTGGTCGACCGCGATGAGGACGGCTACCTGCTGCAGATCTTCACCAAGCCCATCGGCGACCGGCCGACGGTGTTCTACGAGTTCATCGAGCGGCACGGCTCGCTCGGCTTCGGCAAGGGCAACTTCAAGGCGCTGTTCGAGGCGATCGAGCGGGAGCAGGAGCTGCGCGGGAATCTCTGAGCGAGGGCCTGGAGCGAGCTTGCGAGCGGGTGGGCTCGAGCGAAGCAAGGGCTCTGAGTGAGTGCCCGGAGCGAGCGTGCGAGCGGGTGGGCTCAAGCGAGGCAAGGGCTCTGAGCGAGGGCCCTACCCGGGCGCGCGCTGACGTCGCTGTATGAGCCGGCGTCGGCGCGTGCCCGCGTGGATCGCGGTATGAGCGGGTGTTGGGAGGCAGAAACCGTGACCGTTCGTCATGCTTGGCTGTCATGGTGACCGAGGTCCTGGTCGACGTTGTCCTGGCAGGCTGGTCCCGCGCGGTCGGTCGGCCTCTGCAGCGTTGCCGTGCCCGGCGGCTTGCCCAGCAAGGCAAGATCCGAAGCGTCCTGTTCGATCCCGACGGTCCCGGTGTCTTGCCCAGCGACCGTATCGACGGTGCGGCGGAGGTGTGGCCGGGGCGAATCCGACTGTGGGACGCGGACGTGTGGGTTCAGGGCGTGGAGCTCCCCCCGCAAGCGGGGCCTCTCGAACCGTTCGATGAAGAGGGCACGTTCCGGCCCGAGACGCGCGGGGACCTGTTGTTCCGGCCTCGCACATGCATCTACACCCTGCGCACTCACAAGGGCAGGGTGAAGTGGGCGGTCCTGGATTTTCAGGCGGACTCCGCCCTCGACATGCTCGGGTTCCCACCCGACCATGCGTAGGGCAAGCACCATCATCGGCTGCAGCAGGTCGTTGTGCGTGATTTGACCTCGCGGTGGAGATGCGCGCCGTTTGGATGCGACTGGCGACGACCGTCGCCGCCTTGTTCGCCTGTCTGTTGTCGAGCGGAGCTTGGCAGTGGATCGCGCTCGTGGTCCTCGTCTGGGCCTTGCTCAACCTGTTCCAGGTCGGCAGCAGAGCGCAGCTCGAGTTGCCCGGGAACCCGGTCAGGATCCCGTTGGACCGGGTCGGTGAGCGCAAGATCGAGGTCGTCAAGGTGATCCGTGAGTACGTCGACGCTTCCGGGATGCTCCAGTCCTTGGAGCATCCG
>DATIBI010000092.1:0-9446 GCA_035457605.1 Nocardioidaceae bacterium | reverse complement strand
GCAGCTCTCGCAGCTCGACCGCTCCGCAGGCTCCGCGCTCTCGCGCATCGAGCCAGGTTCTCGGCAGCTCTCGCAGCTCGACCGCTCCGCAGGCTCCGCGCTCTCGCGCATCGAGCTGCGTTTCGTCGACCAGCGCATGTTCGGCGGCCTCGCCGTGTCCACCGGTGGCGCGGTGCTGCCCCCGGAGATCGCCCACATCGCACGCGACCCGATGGACCCGCTGTTCGACGACGACGAGTTCGTACGCCGGGTGCGCAAGCGCTCCTCCGGCGTGAAGCGGCTGCTGCTCGACCAGACGCTGATCTCGGGGGTGGGCAACATCTACGCCGACGAGGCCCTGTGGCTCGCCGGGCTGCACGGCGACCGGCCAGGGCTCCGGCTGCGCCGCGCCGACGTGACCCGCCTGCTCGCCGGTGTCCGCACGGTGATGGCGCACGCGCTCGCGCAGGGCGGGACGTCCTTCGACGCGCTCTACGTCAACGTCAACGGGGAGAGCGGCTACTTCGACCGCTCGCTGGAGGTCTACGGTCAGGAGGGGCGGCCGTGCTCGCGCTGCGGCACGCCGATCGTCCGGGTCTCCTTCATGAACCGGTCGTCCTACTTCTGCCCGCGGTGTCAGCCGCGACCGCGGCGGCGGGCGACGGCTTCCTGAACCGCCTCCGGGACCGACCCCTCGTGGTCGATCGGCGTCCACGGCTCCGACGGCACCCACTCGCTGCCGCACCCGTTGCACACGAAGAGCGGCTCCTCACCCAGCATCTCCCCGGTCGCGTCCCAGCTGCACAGGGACCGGCAGGCGGCGATCTCCAGCGGCGTGTCGGGCATGTGCGAAATGTAGCCAGAACCGCGGGTCGGGACGACCTGGTGGTCGTGTGCCGAGGCGCACGTCCCCCAGGATTGACCACGACCGCGACGAGTGGGACTCTTGAGCCAAGGCACCCCACCCCAATCCGGCTTCACCCAGCCGTCCTCGCGGTGCGATCGATCGTCTCATCCTTCGGAGGACATCTATGGCCAAGGCGCTCCTCGGCTACATGAGCACCAGCGACCCACGAGCCCTCGCTCAGCTCACCGCGGAGAACCGGCAGCTGCGACAGCGCGTGACCGACCTCGAAGCCCACATCCTCCGGCTCCAGGCCGAGAACGACAAGCTCGCTGCCGCCATGCACGACTCTCCACTGCTCACCCTCGACGAGAGCATGCAGCCAGCCTGACCCCTCGGCGGGTCGGGTCCGCGCCGGTCTTCTGGCCGTTGCGTAGGCTCGACGCATGCCCGTGAGCTCCGGACTCGACTGGATCCTCGACCGCACCGTCGTCCCCGGCTACACCCGGCTGGGCATGAGGCTGCGCCGCCACTGGTGGCCGGCCGACCCGCCGCCCGGCTCGCTCGCCGGCAAGGTCGTCGCGGTCACGGGAGCCAACTCGGGCCTGGGCAAGGCGACGACGCTGGGCGTGGCCCGGCTCGGCGGCGAGGTCCGCATGCTGTGCCGGGACCTGGGCCGCGGGCAGCGGGCCCGTGACGAGATCCTCGAGCAGGTGCCCGACGCGACGCTGCACGTGGACCGGTGCGACGTGAGCGACCTCGGGTCCCTGCCCGGTGTCGCGGAGAAGCTGCTGTCCGACGTACCCCGCCTGCACGGCCTCGTGCACAACGCCGGTGTGCTGCCGCCGGAGCGGACCGAGACGCCCGAGGGGCACGAGCTGACCCTGGCCACTCACGTGCTCGGCCCCCACCTGCTGATCGACGCGCTGCGTCCGGCGCTGGTCGCCGACGGGAACGGCCGGGTGGTGTTCGTCGCCTCGGGCGGGATGTACGCCCAGCGGCTCTACGTCGACGACCCCGAGTACACCCGCGACAGCTACTCGGGCACCACCGCGTACGCACGCACCAAGCGGATGCAGGTGCACCTGGCCGAGGAGTGGGCGCGCCAGCTGCGCGGCGAGGGCGTGACGGTGCACAGCATGCACCCGGGCTGGGCCGACACCCCGGGGGTGCAGGACTCGCTGCCGGGGTTCGCGAAGGTGACCGGTCCGCTGCTGCGCTCGCCCGAGGAGGGCGCCGACACGATCGTGTGGCTGCTGGCCTCGCCCGAGGCGAGCGAGTCGACCGGGCTGTTCTGGCACGACCGCCGGCCGCGGACGACCTCCTACCTCGCCAGGACCCGGCCGAGCCCGGACGAGGTGCGTGACCTGTGGTCGTTCTGCGTCGACGCGACCGGGGTGCCCGCCGCCTAGCGTGACCTCCCGGGCCGGAGGTCGTTGGTATATGGTGTCGCCGCTCACGGGGACCGGTACACCATGGAGGCCCGCATGCTCGCTCACCCCGTCCGTGTCCTCGCCGGGGCGGTGACCGCCCTCGCGCTCGCCGGCGCCCTGACCGTGGCGCTGTCCTCGCCGGCCGCCGCGCACGGCGACCGGGAGCGGGTCGAGAAGATGCGCACCGAGTACTCCGCGGGGATGAACGTCCCGCTGCTCACCAGCCCGAACGTGAACCTGGTCGCCTCCGACCCCGGCTCCGCCGGCATCTCCGGCTGCTTCACCAAGACCGCACCGCTGTTCGTGATGTCGAACCTGGACTCGATCAAGGTCTACGACGTCTCCGACCCGCTGAAGCCGACCCTGACGGGGACGCTGCCGAGCCTGCAGTTCGAGAACGAGGCGATGAACTGCGGCGAGCGGCGCACCGGCACCGGGACCGCCAGGTTCGCGCTGATCGGCGTCGACCTCTACCAGGCCTCCCCGGACGACATCGAGCACGTCAACGACCCGGCGACCGGCAGCTACGAGCTGATCGTGGTCGACGTGACCGACCCGGCGAACCCGCGGATCCGGTCGCGGGTGCCCGGTACGACGAGCACGCACACCGTGGCCTGCGTCGCCGAGACCGACTGCCGGTACGCCTACTCGGCCGGGTCGGGAACCTCCTTCTCGATCTTCGACCTCACCGACCTCGACCACCCGGTGGAGGTGGACGCAGACCCGGCCGTCGCGGGGGTCCAGCCGTTCAGCTCGCCCACGGCCGGGCACAAGTGGAACTTCGACGCCGCCGGGTTCGCGACCCACACCGGCTGGGGCGGCTCCGGCATGTTCGACGTCAGCGACCCGCGGAACCCCGAGCTGGTCACCACCACCGGCGCTGCCGGCAGGGGAGAGGACCCGGAGCACGCCGGGTACAACGACTTCATCCACCACAACTCCTTCCGGCCCAACGCCGCGGCGTTCAAGCCCGACGCCGAGCCGTCCTTCGCGAACGGCAACGTGCTGCTGGTCACCGAGGAGGACTACGAGCAGACCGACTGCACGAAGGCGGGCTCGTTCCAGACCTGGTGGGTCAAGCGGCTCGACGGCACCCCCGACGCGATCGTCCCGCTGGACAAGGTCGAGCTCGCCGACCTCGGCACGTTCCCCGTGCCGCAGTACGCCTTCTGCTCCGCGCACTGGTTCGACTACCACCCCTCCGGGGTCGTCTCGGTCGGCTACTACGGGGGCGGCACCCAGCTGGTCGACGTGCGTGACCCCGAGAACCTGACCTCCTACGGGCACGCCACCTGGGGTGTGTCGGAGGTGTGGGACGCCTACTGGGTGCCGGTCTACAACGGCAACGGGGTGGCCACGGGCAGGAAGACCAACCTGGTCTACTCGGTGGACCTGGTCCGCGGGCTGGACGTCTACGCCGTCGACCTGCCCGGCGGGACGGAGCTCACCAGCACGGTCAGTCTCGGGTCGAGCAACCCGATCGGCGTCCTCAGCTGGCCCGAGGACGCGGGGCCGATCGCCCTGGTGGTGCTCGGCCTCGGCGGGCTGCTCCTGCTGCGGCGGCGCGCCGCGGCAGCCGCCCGTCGCTGAGCCACCCGGCTAGCCTCGGGGGGTGAGGACTCCCACTGTGCGGCTGCGGCCGATGACCCACGACGAGTTCGCCGCCTACCGGGAGAGCGCCGTGCGGGACTACGCCGACCAGGTCGTGGAGTCCGGGACGCTGCCGGAGGAGGGGGCCCTCGAGAAGGCGCGCGTCGACTACGAGCGGCTGCTCCCCGAGGGGCTCGACACCCCTGGCCACCTGCTGTGGACGGTGCTCGACGCCGACCGTCCGGTGGGGATCCTGTGGCTGGAGACGGGGGAGCGGTCGGACGGGCGGAGCGCCTACGTCTACGACATCGCGGTCCGGGAGGACTGTCGACGCCGGGGCTACGGCCGGGCGATCATGCTCGCCGCCGAGGACGCCTGCCGGGAGCGCGGCGCGGTCTCGCTGCGGCTCAACGTGTTCGGCCACAACCACGCCGCACGCTCGCTCTACGAGCAGCTCGGGTTCGAGACCACCTCGGTGCAGATGCGCAAGCGCCTCGCGTGACCCCGGGGCTCCACGGTTCGGAGGCGCCGGGAGGGTAGGCTGCTGCGTGCTGACTTCCCCACGGCATGATTTCTCTTCGTTTGTGACAGCTCGGCCGCCAGTGCCGTCAAGGGAGGAGCCTCCCCGTTGTACCTCAAGAGCCTGACGCTCCGCGGGTTCAAGTCGTTCGCCTCGGCGACGACCCTGCAGCTCGAGCCGGGGATCACCTGCATCGTCGGCCCCAACGGCTCGGGCAAGTCCAACGTCGTGGACGCCCTCGCCTGGGTGATGGGTGAGCAGGGCGCCAAGTCCCTGCGCGGCGGCAAGATGGAGGACGTCATCTTCGCCGGTACGTCGGGCCGTCCGCCGCTCGGACGCGCCGAGGTGGCGCTCACCATCGACAACACCGACGGGGCGCTGCCGATCGAGTACTCCGAGGTCACGATCAGCCGGACCATGTTCCGCAACGGCGGGTCGGAGTACGCCATCAACGGGCAGTCGTGCCGGCTGCTCGACGTCCAGGAGCTGCTCTCGGACTCCGGCATCGGCCGGGAGATGCACGTCATCGTCGGGCAGGGTCAGCTCGACTCGATCCTGCACGCCACCCCGGAGGACCGCCGCGGCTTTATCGAGGAGGCCGCCGGTGTCCTCAAGCACCGCAAGCGGAAGGAGAAGGCTCTCCGCAAGCTCGACTCCACCGAGGGCAACCTGACCCGCCTCGGGGACCTGCTCAGCGAGATCCGTCGGCAGCTCAAGCCACTCGGCCGGCAGGCCGAGGTCGCGCGCAAGGCCGCGGTCGTCCAGGCCGACGTCCGCGACGCCCGCGCCCGCCTCCTCGCCGACGACCTGGTCACCGCGCGCACCGCGCTGGAGCAGGAGCTGGCCGACGAGTCGGTGCTGATCCAGAAGCGCGAGGAGATCGAGGGCGCCCTGGAGGAGGCCCGGCAGGCCGAGGCGGCACTGGAGGCCGCGCTGCGCGAGGACCTGCCCGCGCTGGCGCAGGCGCAGGAGACCTGGTTCGCGCTGTCCGGGCTGCGGGAGCGGCTCAAGGGCACGGCCGGCCTGGCCACCGAGCGGGTCCGCAACGCCCGCGACGCCGCCTCCGAGCCGACCTCCGGCTCCGGACGCGACCCCGAGCAGCTGGTCGCCGAGGCCGAGCGGGTCCGCGCGCAGGAGAACCAGATCAACGAGGAGGTCGCGCGCCACCGCACCGCCCTCGAGGACGCGGTCGCCGCCCGACAGGCCGCGGAGTCCGCGCACACCGAGGAGGACCGCCGGATCTCCGCCCTGCAGCGGGCCGCGGCCGACCGGCGCGAGGGCCTGGCCCGGCTGCACGGCCAGGTGAACGCGCTCAAGAGCCGTGCCGCGGCCGCCGACGAGGAGATCGGCCGGCTGTCCGCCTCCCGTGAGGAGGCGCTCGAGCGCGCCGAGCGCGCGCAGCGGGACTTCACCGCCCTGGAGACCCGGATCGCCGGCCTCGACGCGGGCGAGGAGGGGCTCGACGCCGAGCACGAGGGCGCCGCCTCCGCGCTCGCCGACGTCGAGGAGCGGCTGGCCAAGACCCGTGAGGAGGCGCAGCTTGCCGACCGGGAGCGCAGCGCGCTGACCGCCCGCAAGGAGGCGCTCGAGCTCGGCCTCAACCGCAAGGACGGCGCCGGCGCGCTGCTCGCCGCGAGCGAGTCCGTCTCCGGGCTGCTCGGCTCGGTGGCCGCGCTGCTGTCCGTCCGGCCCGGGTACGAGGCCGCCGTCGCCGGTGCGCTGGGGCACGCTGCCGACGCGGTGGCCGTGGAGCACCTCGACGCCGCGCTGGGCGCGATCACCCACCTGAAGGAGAGTGACCTGGGCCGCGCCGGCATCCTGCTGAGCGGGGCCGCGGTGGACGACGCCTCCTGGCCCGGCCTTCCCGACGGCGTCGTCTACGCCGTCGACGTCGTCGACTGCCCCGAGCCGCTGCGCCCGGCGCTGGCCAGGATCCTGTTCAAGGTCGCGGTCGTCGACGACCTCCCGGCCGCCACCCACCTCGTCGCCGAGCTGGCCGACGTCACCGCGGTCACCCGCGACGGCGACCTGCTCGGGGCACACTTCGCCTCCGGCGGCTCCTCAGCCCAGCCGAGCCTGATCGAGGTGCAGGCGGCCGTGGACGAGGCCACCGAGCAGCTCGCCGAGGCCACCCGGGCGACCGAACGGCTGACCTTCGAGCTCGCCCGTCTCGAGGAGGAACGCAGCGCTGCCGCCCAGCGCGTCGACGTCGCCCTGGCCCGGCTGCACGAGTCCGACGCCACCCTGGCCGCGGTGGCCGAGGAGCTCGGCCAGTACGGCTCGCTGGCCCGGTCGGCCAAGGCGGAGGCCGAGCGCATGTCCAGGTCCATCGAGGCCGCCGAGGCTGCCCGGGACAAGGACCTGGCCGGTCTCGCCGAGCTCGAGAACCGGCTCGCCGCGGCGGAGGACTCGCCGGAGGAGGAGCCGGACACCGCGGAGCGGGAGCGCCTCGCCGAGGCCGCCCGGTCCGCGCGGCAGAAGGAGATGGACGGTCGGCTCGCCCTGCGGACCGCGGAGGAGCGTGCCCGGGCCCTGTCCGGGCGTGCCGACTCCCTGCTCCGCTCCGCGCAAGCCGAGCGCGACGCCCGGGCGAAGGCCGCGGCCCGCCTCGAGCGGTTGCTCCGGGAGGGCGAGGTCGCCGAGGCGGTCAGCCGCGGCGTGACGCTGGTCCTGGAGCGCCTGGAGGTGTCGGTGGACGCCGCCGCCCGTGAGCGCGTCGCGGTCGAGCAGGCACGCAAGGGGCGCGAGGAAGAGCTGATGGCCGTGCGCGCCCGGCTCCGTGACCTCACCAAGGAGCACGACGAGCTGGTCAACACCGTGCACCGCGACGAGATGGCCCGGACCCAGCAGCGGATGCGGATCGAGCAGCTCGAGCAACGCGCGATCGAGGAGCTCGGCTTCGACGTGGAGGCGCTGGTCGAGGACTACGGCCCGCACAACCTCGTGCCGGTGCAGACCCCGGAGGGCAGCGAGGAGGACGCGCCCGAGCCGGTGCCCTACGTGCGCGAGGAGCAGCAGAAGCGGTTGCGCGCGGCCGAGCGGGCGCTGTCGATGCTGGGCAAGGTCAACCCGCTGGCGCTGGAGGAGTTCTCCGCGCTCGAGGAGCGGCACAAGTTCCTCACCGAGCAGCTCGAGGACCTGAAGAAGACCCGCAAGGACCTGATCGACATCGTCCGCGAGGTCGACGAGCGGGTCGAGCAGGTCTTCACCCAGGCCTGGAACGACGTCCGCGACGCCTTCGACCACGTCTTCAAGCGGCTGTTCCCGGGCGGTGAGGGCAAGCTGGTGCTCACCGACCCGTCGAACATGCTCTCCACCGGCGTCGAGGTCGAGGCCCGCCCGCCGGGCAAGAAGGTCAAGCGGCTCTCGCTGCTCTCCGGTGGTGAGCGGTCCCTGGTCGCGGTGGCCTTCCTCGTGTCGCTGTTCAAGGCCCGGCCGTCGCCGTTCTACATCCTCGACGAGGTGGAGGCGGCCCTCGACGACACCAACCTGGGCCGGCTGCTCGAGATCTACGAGGAGCTGCGCGAGAACAGCCAGCTGCTGGTCATCACCCACCAGAAGCGGACCATGGAGGTCGGCGACGCCCTCTACGGCGTGACCATGCGCGGCGACGGCGTCTCCGCGGTCATCTCGCAGCGGCTCCGGGAGACCGAGCCGGCGTGAGCGAGCGAACCGGGCCGCCCACCCGCGACGACTACGTGGTGTGGCGGCGGGCCACCACGCGCTGGGCCGACGACGACGCCTACGGGCACATGAACAACGCGACGTACTACGAGCTCTTCGACACGGCCGTGAACGCCCACCTGTTCGAGGCGACCGGCGTCAACGTGCGGGCCCTGCCCGCTATCGGCGTGGTGGCGGAGACCTCGTGCCGCTACTTCCGTGAGATCGGCTTCCCGGAGCCGATCGACATGGGGCTGGTGGTGGAGAGGCTGGGCACCAGCTCGGTCATCTACCGGATCGGCCTGTTCCAGGGCGAGTCCGACCTCGCCGCCGCCGAGGGCCGGTTCGTGCACGTCTACGTGGACAACACGCACGGTCCCGGCAACCGCCCGGTCCGTCCGATACCCGAGCAGATCAGGTCGGTGGCCGAGAAGCTGCTCCGCGATCCCTCCTGAGGGGCCACGCCTCACGTTTGAACCACCCCATTCGGGTCACTGTCGGACAAAGGCCCGGTGCCGCTGTCCGCATCCCGTTCCGGATTGGGTGCGGCCCGGTCCGCCATGACACCATGAAGGCGATGCCGGCGCAGGCGCACCGCGTCGGCTCACCACCAGACCCGGGAAGTGATTCAGACGTGATCTCGATCCTGCTGGCCATGCTGGCGATCATGCTCGTCGCGGGCGTGATCGTCCTCTACGTGGCGTTCCCGCACCGAGGTGAGGAGGTCCCGCACACCCCGTGGGTGGGCGACGCCATGCGCAAGGGCGTGGACCTGCTGCCCACCCTGGACAACCAGCGGGCACGCGAGCACCAGCACCACTGAGCAGCACCAGCCCTGTCCGCCGTACCGCCGGACCCGCCACACGACCGTGGCTGGGCCGGCGGTTCTGCTGTCTGATTGGATTGCCCCTGTGGGTGAGTACCTGTACCTGATCATCGCCATCGCCGTCCTCCTGGTCACGACCGTGGTGGCCCTCGTCGCCACCCGGGTCCGGGGAGGCGGCCGCACGCTCGAGGCGCCGGCCGAGAAGCCGACGCCGCCGGTCGCGGCGCCGGAGGAACCACACGTCGGCGAGGACGCGGAGACCCCGCGTGACACGCCGACCCGCACGATCGAGGACGCCGACCTCCCCGAGGCGGCGCCGACGCCCACGCTCGAGCGCCCCGAGTCGGTGGCCAGCCGGCTGGTCCGGCTCCGGGAACGGCTCGCCCGTTCCCAGGGCGGCCTCGGCCGCGGGCTGCTCGCCCTGCTCTCCCGGGACCGGCTCGACGAGGACACCTGGGAGGACATCGAGGACACCCTGCTCACCGCCGACGTCGGGGTGGGCCCGACCCAGGAGCTGGTGGAGCGGCTGCGGACCCGGCTGCGGGTCGAGGGGGCAGCGGCCGCGCCGGTGCGCGAGGTGCTGCGCGAGGA
>DATIBI010000091.1:0-2554 GCA_035457605.1 Nocardioidaceae bacterium | reverse complement strand
CGACGTACCACCGGCTCCCGGGCCACGGCGGCTCCGCAGACCTCGGACCGGACGTCATACCGCGGAGGCCCGAGCCGCGACATCGTCCGCCGCGTGATCACCCGCACCGCGCTCAGGAACGGCGTCGACCCGGAGCTCGCGCTCGCCGTCTCGTGGCAGGAGGCGGGCTGGCGGATGCATCACGTGTCGGGGGCGGGTGCGGTCGGCGCGATGCAGATCATGCCTTCCACGGGCCGCTGGATGTCCGACATCGTCGGGCGCAGGTTGCGGCTGCACGACCTGGAGGACAACGTCACCGCCGGCGTGCTGCTCCTCGGTATCCTCCAGGACCAGGCGCACCTGCGGCGCGCGGTGGCCGGCTACTACCAGGGCCTCGCAGGCGTGCGCAGGCACGGCATGCACCCCGACACGAAGCGCTACGTCGCCAACGTCCTCGCGCTCCGGGAGCGCTTCGAACGGGGCGACTATCCGGGGTGAACCCCGCCCGGAACTGTGGCCCCCGCCACGCCCGGACCAGGCGGGTGGTCCCCAACCACCTGCCCACTCCGTAAAATCCGAGTTCGAGCCGGCTTCTTCCCCGCCGGCCGACGCCGGAAGGACATGTGGTGGACAGCAACGGGCCGGACCCGATGATCGGGCGTGTGCTCGACGGTCGGTACCGCGTCGGCCCTCGCATCGCCAGAGGCGGCATGGCAACCGTCTACGAAGCCACTGACCAGCGTCTGGACCGGGTGTGCGCCCTCAAGATCATGCACACCGGCCTCGGCGACGACGACGACTTCGCCGCGCGCTTCGTCCGCGAGGCTCGGTCCGCCGCCCGCCTCTCGCACCCGAACGTCGTGAGTGTCTTCGACCAGGGCGACGACCACGGCACCCTGTTCCTGGCCATGGAGTACATCCCCGGCCATACCCTGCGCGACCTGATCCGCAAGGAGGCCCCGATGGCCCCGCGGAAGGCGCTCACGCTCATGGAGCCGGTGCTCTCCGCCCTGGCGGCAGCCCACCAGGCGGGGATGATCCACCGCGACGTGAAGCCGGAGAACGTCCTCCTCGCCGACGACGGCCGGGTCAAGGTCGCCGACTTCGGGCTGGCCCGCGCGGTGAGCGCCGAGACGCAGCACACCGCGACCGGCGGGGTGCTGATCGGCACGGTCTCCTACCTCTCCCCCGAGCTGGTCGTCGACGGCAAGGCCGACGCGCGGTCGGACGTGTACGCCGCCGGCGTGATCATCTACGAGATGCTGACCGGCCGGAAGCCGCACGAGGGAGAGTCGCCGATCCAGGTGGCCTACAAGCACGTGCACGAGGACGTCCCGCCGCCGAGCAGGCTCGTCCCCGGCCTTCCGGCGTACGTCGACGCGCTCGTCGCCCGGGCCACGGCGCGCGACCGGGAGCTGCGTCCGGCCGACGCGCGGGTGCTGCTGCAGCAGGTACGCCGGGTCCGCGGCGCCCTCGACCACGGGGTGCTCGACGACCCGGAGCTCACCGCGGACCTGATGCCCACCAAGCACGCCGGCTCCGACGACGACATCGACTACGTCACCGAAGACGTACCCACCATCGTGCCGACCGCGGCCGCGGCTGCCGTCGTCTCGGGGCGCACCTGGGACGACGAGGACCACGACCACGAGGGCACGACGGTCATCGACCCGGACCGCAGCGGGATGTTGCCGGCGACCCGCCCCTCACGTCCGGGGCCGGTCGACGAGGAGCCCGCACCGGCCCGCCCCGGCCGGTCTCGCAAGGGGCCGCTGATCCTCGCCCTGGTCCTGCTGCTCGCCACGATCGCTGGCCTCGCCGGGTGGTACTTCGGCATGGGTCGCTACACGACCACGCCCGGCGTCATCAACCTCAGCGTCGAGCAGGCGCGGGAGAAGGTCGAGGCCGCCGGGCTCGGCTTCGAGGTGGGCGCCAAGGAGTACTCCGAGACGGTCACCGCCGGGTCCGTGATCAGCACCGACCCGAGGCCCGGCACGGACATCCTCAAGGACGGCACCGTCGTCGCCACCGTCTCTCGTGGCCCAGAGCGGTACGAGGTGCCGGTGCTGCGCGGGATGACGCTCGACGAGGCCGAGAAGGCGCTGGAGGACACCAGCCTCACTGTCGGCGACGTGTCCGAGCGCTTCCACGAGTCGGTCGCCAAGGGCGTCGTGCTCAAGTCCGACCCCGCGACCGGCACCGAGGTCAAGCCCGACGCGGCCGTCGACCTCGTGGTCAGCAAGGGCCCGCGCCCGATCGAGGTCCCCGACTTCACCGGGAAGTCCAGCATCCGTGCCGAGCGGGTGCTCACCGAGCGCGGCTTCACCGTCGACGTCACCGAGGAGCACAACGAGACCGTGCCGCTGGGCAAGGTGGTCTCGCAGACCCCGAGCAGCGGCACCCTCTTCCGCGGCGACACGGTCGAGCTGGTCGTCTCGAAGGGGCCGGTGATGGTCCAGGTGCCGGAGGTCCAGGGCGTCGGCGTCGAAGAGGCGACCCGGCGGCTGCAGGAGGCAGGGTTCAACGTCACGACCGTGCAGAGCGACGTGTACGTCGGCCTGGAGTTCGTGGTGAG
>DATIBI010000090.1:0-8361 GCA_035457605.1 Nocardioidaceae bacterium | reverse complement strand
GGACAACGACTCCAGCTACGGGCTGACCGCCGGGGTGTGCACCCGCGACCTCGGCACCGCCCACGACTTCGCCGCCCGCGCGCGGGTCGGCGTGGTGAAGGTGAACCGGCCGACCACCGGCCTCGACCTCAACGTGCCGTTCGGTGGGGTCGGGGACTCGTCGACCAACACCTTCCGCGAGCAGGGCGCCCGCGCGGTGGAGTTCTACTCCTGGTCCAAGAGCGTGTACGTCGGACACGACCTCTGACGCACGCTCGACGGATCACTCACACTCGGGTCGGGCCCGGCCGGGCGGTGCTTCCGCCGGCCGGGCCCAGCGCGCGAGCACCTCGGCGAGCGCGGCCGGGTCCACCGGCTTGGTGAGGAAGTCGTCCATCCCCGCGGCCAGGCACTTCTCGCGCTCGCCCTCGACGGCGGCGGCGGTCATCGCCAGGACCGGGACGCGTGCACCGGCCGGCTCCGCGGACCGGATCGCCCGGGTCGCGCCGTACCCGTCCAGCCGGGGCATCTGCACGTCCATCAGGACCGCGGCGTAGGACCGGGCCCGCCACATCTCGACCGCCTCGAGGCCGTCCTCGGCCGTGTCCACCGTGTAGCCGAGCGACTCCAGGATCCCGCAGGCGACCAGCTGGTTGACCGGGTTGTCCTCCACCACGAGGACCCGGCCTCGCCCGCCCACCGACGGGCGGGGGTCCGCGGCCTCGACGCCGGCTGACGCCGAGCCGGTCGACGCCGAGCCGCCGGCGGCCCCCTCCTCGAGGTGCTGTCCCAGCACCCGCACCACGGTCTCGCGAAGGTCGGTCGCGGTCAGCGGCTTGGTCAGGCAGTCGACGATGCCGACCTCGGAGAGCGCGTTCGCCTGCGGCTCTCCCGACGAGGTCAGCAGCACCAGGGTCGCCGCGGCCAGCGCCCGGTCGGCGTGGATCTCCCGGGCCAGGTCGAGCCCGTCCCGGCCCGGCATCGCCATGTCCAGCAGGATTAGGTGGTACGGGTCGCCGGCGGCAGCGGCGGTCCTGGCCGAGGCCACCGCCGAGTCCGCGTCCGGGGCGGTGCTCACCCGCGTGCCCCAGGCGGACAGCTGCTCGGCGAGGATCTGCCGGTTGTGCGCGTTGTCGTCGACGACCAGGACGCGCTGTCCCGCCAGCGCCGGGGTCGCGGGCTCGGCGAGCTCCGGCTCGGTCTCGCCGAACCAGGCGGTGAACCAGAACGTGCTGCCCTGCCCGGGTGCGCTGTCCACGCCGATCTCCCCGCCGAGGGCGTGGACGATCTCTCGGGAGATCGTGAGACCGAGCCCGGTCCCGCCGTACCTCCTGGTCGTCGACGCGTCCTCCTGGGAGAAGACGTCGAAGATGGTCTCGTGCTTCTCCGGCGCCACCCCGACACCGGTGTCGCTCACGTCGACCCGCAGCCGCCGGCGCCCGGGCTCCACCCGGTCCACCGACGCGCGGACGTAGACCTCCCCGACGTCGGTGAACTTCACCGCGTTCGACCCCAGGTTGGTGACGACCTGCGCCAGCCGGTTGGGGTCGCCGTTGAGCCGGGCGGGGACGTCGGGGTGGCAGGCGACCACGAGCTCGATGCCCTTGACCCGGGCGCTCTCGGCCAGCACCCCGGCGACCTGGTCGAACACCGGGCGGACGGCGAAGTCCACGCTCTCCAGCTCCAGCGCGCCGGCCTCGATCTTGGAGAAGTCCAGCACGTCGTTGATCACGTGCAGGAGGGACCGGCTGGCTGCCTGCACCCCCGACGCCAGCCGCAGCTGGTGCGGGTCGAGATCGGTGCGCAGCAGCAGGTCGTTGAGGCCGATCACGCCGTTAAGCGGGGTGCGGATCTCGTGGCTCATCGTGGCCAGGAACTCCGACTTCTGCCGGGACCCCTCCATCGCCGCGTCGCGAGCCTCCTCGAGCTGACGGGCGCCGCGTTCCCGCTCCGCGACCCGGGCGATCTGCACCGCGATCTGGTCCAACATCGACTGGATCATCGTGTGCCGCTCGAACGGGGCCGAGGCGGTGACCACGACGACCACGACGACCTCCCCGCCGGGCAGGGTCACCGGAAGCGAGACCGCCGGCCGCTCCGGGACGGTGTCCTCGTCCCACACCGACGCCGCCCGCCGGAGCGTCTCCCGGGCGAGCCGCAGCTCGCGCTCGACGAGGGCGGGCTGGTTGCCGTCCTCGCGCTCGTCGCGTTCGGAGACGTAGTACGGCAGCAGCTCGCCCGGGCGCTCCGGGTCCGGCACGTAGGCCCGGCCGCGGTCCCAGTCGTCATGCCGGGTGACCAGCGCCTGCGCCGTGCGCAGCACGTCGACCAGGGTCTCCGCCTCGTTGGCGGCGCTGGCGATCGCCTGCATCAGGGTGTTCTGCAGCAGCATGTCGTGCAGGGCGCTCTCCGCGGCCTTCGGCTCGGTCACGTCCTGGTGGGTCCCGGTCATCCGGGTCGGCACGCCGTCCTCGTCGCGCACGGTCACGCCGCGGCCGCGGACCCAGACCGGGCTCCCGTCGACCCGGTGCATCCGGGCGTCGAACTCGAAGGTGTCCTTGCCGGCGAGCGCGTCCTGCACGACGCCGTCGACGACGGGCCGGTCGTCCTCGTGGACCATGCCGAGGAAGTCGGCGTACCTGCCGGAGAACTGCTCCGGGGTCAGGCCGTAGAGGGCGTACAGCTCGTCGGAGGCGGTGATCGTGTCGGCGCGGACGTCCCACTCCCAGCTGCCGATCTTCGCGATCCGCTGGGCCTCGGCGAGCTGCTGCCGTCCGCTGCTGAGCTCACCGAAGAGCCGGTGCCGCTCGGAGTAGTCGGAGATCCGGTGCAGGATGCCCCGCACGGTGCCGTCGGGATTGAGCAGCGGACTCTCGCGCACCAGCACCCACAGCAGCGACCCGTCCTCGCGCACCCACTGGCACTCCACCTCGCCCGGGTTGAGGATCCCGGCCCGGAGATCGGCGAGGTGCTGGGCGAACTGTGCGCGGCCGGTCTCGTCGAGGGGGTCGTAGACCGACAGGTCCGGGGCCTCGCCGGGGTCCCGGCCGAGCATCACGGCGACCTGGGCGTTGGCGTAGAGGGTGTTGCCGTCGAGGTCGAAGACCCAGATCCCGTCCGGGGACGACTCGACGATGTCCCGGTACATGCTGCCGAGGTCCACCCTGCCCCCTTTCCGCACCACAACCATAAGCGCCGAAAGCGGCAGATCCCCCGAATCGCGCAATCCCGACCTGAGACGCCCTCACGCCTCCAGACCGGTCACGTCCGCGGGGTGGCGCCCGTCCTCGAGCGCCTGGAGCGCGCCGCGGAGCCCGGCCAGCCGCTGCCGGACACGGTCGACCGGCTCGTGCAGCGACGGCGTCCCGGCGGCGTCCACCTCGGCGTCGAGCCGGGCCAGCTCCTCCTCCACCGCGCCCACCTGCGCCGCGAGCAGGGCCAGCGCGTCGACGGGCCCCTGGTCGTCGACCTGGCGGCTCAGCAGCTCGGCCTGGTTCGCCAGCCGCCGGCCCGCCACCCACAGGTCGACGAACACCTGCACCTTCGCCCGCAGGATCCACGGGTCGAACGGCTTGGAGATGTAGTCCGCCCCGCCCGCGGCGTACCCGCGGTAGGAGTTGTGCTGGTCCTTGTCCGCCGCGGTCAGGAAGATGATCGGGATGTCCTTGGTCCGGCTGCGCCGCTTGATCCGGGCCGCGGTCTCGAAGCCGTCCATGCCCGGCATCTGCGCGTCGAGCAGGATCAGCGCGAAGTCCTCCTTCAACAGCGCCCGGAGCGCCTCCTCCCCCGACCCGGCGCGGACCAGCTCCTGGTCGAGGGAGCTGAGGATCGCCTCGAGCGCCAGCAGGTTCTCCGGCCGGTCGTCGACCAGCAGGATCTTCGCGCGCTCGGTCACGACAGCCACGACCGGAACACCGAGAGCAGCTGGTCCACGTCGACCGGCTTCGTCACGTAGTCGGAGGCCCCCGCGGTGAGGCTGTTGTCCCGGTCCCCCGGCATCGCCTTGGCAGTCAGCGCGATCACCGGCAGGTCGCGCAGCGAGGGCATCCGGCGGATCTCCCGCATCGCGGTGTAGCCGTCCATGCCGGGCATCATCACATCCATCAGCACCAGGTCGATCTCCGGCTCGCGGCGCAGGATCTCCAGTCCCGCCTCGCCGTTCTCCGCGTAGAGCACGTCGATCCCGTGCTGCTCCAGCGCGCTGGTCAGTGCGAACACGTTGCGCACGTCGTCGTCGACGATGAGGACCCGCCGGCCGACGAACACGTGCTCACCCTCACGGACGTGGTCCAGGGTCCTCCGCAGCGCAGGCTGCATCCCGACGTCGGGCCGGTGCAGGTAGAGGGCCACCTGGTCGACCAGGTGGTCCACCGACCGGGGGCGTACGACGGGCAGCGCGTCGACGTACCTCTGGAGCCGGCGCTCGTCCTTCGCGGTGAGCTCGGTCCCCGGGCTCAGCACGACCGGGACCCGCTGCAGCGCCTTGCGGGAACGCAGCCGCTTGAGCACCTCGAAGCCGCCCGCCGCGGGCAGGGCGAGGTCC
The DNA here is from genome assembly GCA_035457605.1 of Nocardioidaceae bacterium. GTDB lineage: Bacteria > Actinomycetota > Actinomycetes > Propionibacteriales > Nocardioidaceae > Nocardioides_C. The sequence continues at coordinate 3,839 of DATIBI010000090.1, read as the reverse complement.
ACGACCACGCAGTCGTACTCGTGCGCGTCGAGGTCCGCGATCGCCTGCTCGGGGGTGCCCGCCACGTCGACGTCCAGGCCCTCCGCGGTCGCGAACCGGTCCGCGACGTCGGTGCTCGCGCCCGGCTCGGCGGTGACCACGAGCAGCCGACGCGACGGCTGCTCCACGAACGCCGCGAGCCGGTTCACCGCGTCCTCGACGTCGGATCGCGTGAGCGGCTCCTCGACCACGTCGAGCGCACCGGCGACCCTGCCGTGGTGGGCGCTCTCGGCCGCCTTCGCCGAGTGGGCAGCGACGACGGGGATGTGCCGGGTCTCGACCAGGCGCTTGACGCTGTGCAGCAGCGAGGCGCCGTCGTGGGCGATCATGTCCATCCCCACCAGCATCGCGGCCGGGCGCCGCTCGTGCGCGACGATGAGCGCGTTGTCGGCCTGCGGCGCCGCGATCACCTTGAACCCGTGCCGCCGGCCGATGTCCACCCCCGCCCGGCACAGGTCCGGGTCGGACATCGCGACCAGCAGCACCCGGTCGCCGCGAGCGATCGTGTCCTCGTCGTCCTCGACCGTCTCCTGGTAGGGCTCGACGCTGGTCGCCTTCCTCCCGTGGCCGGGCTCCAGCTCGGGACGCGCGGGGGCCGTCTCCACGGGTGCGGTCCGGGCCAGCTCCTCGAACCGGATCGGCAGGTAGAGGGTGAACGTGCTGCCCTGCCCTGGCTCGCTGTGCACGTGGATCTCGCCGCCGATCAGTCGCGCGATCTCCCGGCTGATCGACAGGCCGAGCCCGGTCCCGCCGAACTTGCGGCTGATCGTGCCGTCGGCCTGCTGGAACGCCTCGAAGATCGTCCGCAGCTGCTCGGGCGGGATGCCGATGCCGGTGTCGGTGACCGCGAACGCGACCACGTGCTCGGCGACCGTCAACGGAGGTGCGGCGAACCGCTCCTCGGTGGCGAGCCGGATGTCCAGCCTCACCTCGCCCGAGGTGGTGAACTTGACCGCGTTCGACAGCAGGTTCCGCAGCACCTGCTGGAGCCGGTGCTGGTCGGAGAACAGCAGCCGCGGCACGTCCTCGGCGACGTTGACGGAGAACCGCAGGTCCTTCTCGGCGGTGAGCGGGCGGAACGTCGCCTCGACGTACTCCACGATCCCCGACACCGCCACGTCCGCGGGGTGCACGTCCATCTTCCCCGCCTCGACCTTGGACAGGTCGAGGATGTCGTTGATCAGCTGGAGCAGGTCGGTGCCCGCGCTGTGGATGGTCTGCGCGAACTCGACCTGGCGCCGGTTGAGGTTGCCCTCGGGGTTGTCCGCGAGCAGCTTGGCCAGGATCAGCAGCGAGTTCAACGGGGTCCGCAGCTCGTGCGACATGTTCGCCAGGAACTCCGACTTGTACCGCGAGGACAGGGCGAGCTGCTCGGCCCGGTCCTCCAGCGCCCGCCGGGCGTCCTCGATCTCGAGGTTCTTGATCTCGATCGCCCGGTTCTGCTGGGCGAGCAGACTCGCCTTCTCCTCGAGCTCGGCGTTGCTCTGCTGCAGCTCCCGCTGCTGGGTCTGCAGCTCGCCCGACTTGTTCTGCAGCTCCGCGGCCAGCCGCTGGGACTCCACCAGCAGCGCCTGCGTCCGCGAGCTGGCGATGATCGCGTTCAACGAGACGCCGATGATCTCCATCAGCTGCTCCAGGAACTGCATGTGCACCTGCGTGAACGGGCTGAACGACGCCAGCTCCACCACGCCGAGCACCTGCTCCTCGAACAGCACCGGCAGGATCGCCAGCGTCGCCGGCGACGCCTCCCCCAGCCCGGAGCTGATCCGCAGGTACTCCCGGGGCACCTGGGTGATCACGATCGGCGCGCGGCTCAGCGCCGCCTGACCGACCAGCCCCTCGCCGAACCCGAAGACGTCCGGGATCCCCTCGCGGCGCCGGTAGCCGTACGAGGCGATCCGGCGCAGTGTGTCACCGGCGGTCGTGCCGTCCTCGGTGAGGAAGAACGAGCCCTCGCTGGCGCCGACCAGCGGGGTCAGCTCGCTGACGATCAGCTGGGTCACGTCCAGCAGGTCCCGCCCGCCCTGCATGTGCCCGGTGAACCGGGCCAGGTTGGTCTTCAGCCAGTCCTGCTCCTGGTTCGCGCGGGTGGTCTCGCGCAGGTTGTCGATCATCTGGTTGAGGTTGTCCTTGAGCTCGGCCACCTCACCCTCGGCCTCGACGGTGATCTCCTGGCTCAGGTCACCCTGGGTGACCGCCGTCGACACCTCCGCGATCGCCCGCAGCTGGGTGGTCAGCGTGCCCGCGAGCTGGTTGACGTTCTCGGTCAGCTTCCGCCACGTGCCGGACACGTCGGCCACCTCGGCCTGGCCGCCGAGCTTGCCCTCGGTGCCGACCTCGCGGGCCACCCGGGTCACCTCGTCGGCGAACGACGACAGCTGGTCGACCATCCGGTTCACGGTGGTCTTCAGCTCGAGGATCTCCCCGCGCGCGTCGACGTACGTCTTCTGGGTCAGGTCGCCGTGCGCGACCGCGGTGGTGACCAGCGCGATGCTGCGCACCTGGCTGGTCAGGTTGCCCGCCATCGAGTTCACCGAGTCGGTCAGGTCCTTCCAGGTGCCCGCGACTCCACGCACGTGCGCCTGCCCGCCGAGGATGCCCTCGGTACCGACCTCGCGGGCCACTCGGGTCACCTCGTCGGCGAACGCACGCAGGGTGTCCACCATGGCGTTGATGGTGCCGGCCAGCGCGGCCACCTCGCCGCGCGCCTCGATCGCGATCTTCTGGCTCAGGTCGCCGCGCGCGACCGCCGTGGAGACCGCCGCGATGCTGCGCACCTGGCTGGTCAGGTTGGAGGCCATCGAGTTCACCGAGTCGGTCAGGTCCCGCCAGGTCCCGGCCACGCCCGGCACCCGCGCCTGGCCGCCGAGGATCCCCTCGGTGCCGACCTCGCGGGCCACCCGGGTCACCTCGTCGGCGAACGACGACAGCTGGTCCACCATCGTGTTCACGGTGCTCTTCAGCTCGAGGATCTCCCCGCGCGCGTCGACGGTGATCTTGCGGGTCAGGTCGCCGCTGGCGACCGCGGTGGTCACCTCGGCGATGTTGCGGACCTGGGAGGTCAGGTTCGCCGCCATCATGTTCACGTTCTCGGTGAGGTCCTTCCACGTTCCCGAGACGTCGTGCACGTCGGCCTGCCCACCCAGCCGGCCCTCGGTACCGACCTCGCGGGCCACCCGGGTCACCTCGTCGGCGAACGACGACAGCTGGTCCACCATCGTGTTCACGGTGCTCTTCAGCTCGAGGATCTCCCCGCGGGCCTCGACCGTGATCGTCCGGGTCAGGTCGCCGCGGGCCACCGCTGTGGTCACCTCGGCGATGTTGCGCACCTGCGCGGTGAGCGTGCCGGCCATGAAGTTCACCGAGTCGGTCAGGTCCCGCCAGGTCCCGGAGACCCCGGGTACGGCGGCTTGCCCACCCAGCCGACCCTCGCCACCGACCTCGCGGGCCACCCGGGTCACCTCATCGGCGAACGACGACAGCTGGTCCACCATCGTGTTCACGGTGGTCTTCAGCTCGGCCAGCTCGCCGCGGACGTCGACGGTGATCTTCTGGCTCAGGTCGCCGCGCGCCACCGACGTGGTCACCTGCGCGATGTTGCGGACCTGGTTGGTCAGGTTGCTCGCCATCGAGTTCACCGAGTCGGTCAGGTCCTTCCAGGTCCCGGCGACCCCCGGCACGTCGGCCTGCCCGCCCAGGATCCCCTCGCTGCCGACCTCCCGGGCGACCCGGGTGACCTGGTCGGCGAAGGAGGACAGCTGGTCGACCATCGTGTTCACGGTGCTCTTCAGCTCCGCCAG
>DATIBI010000089.1:0-17216 GCA_035457605.1 Nocardioidaceae bacterium | reverse complement strand
GGCCCGCTTCTGACTGGCTCAGGTGAGGGCGCTGTGCGCGCGGGTCACTCCCAGCGGGTGGCGTAGACGAAGCCGACGGCCATGAACCCCACGCCGACGAGCAGGTTGTACTGGTCGAGGTTCTTGATCACCGGGACCGCGCCGGTGCCGCCGGCCATGTAGTAGGTGATGATCCAGACCAGTCCGACCAGGAAGCAGCCGAGCATGCCGACCACCACGCCACGGCCCCGGCCGAGCGGCGTTCCGGGGTTGGCCGCCAGCGCCAGGCCGAGGAACAGCAGGCCGAACCCGATGAGGAAGTTCCACCGACCGAGGTCGCCCATCCAGGTCAGCTTCTCGCCGTCCTGGGCGACGTTGATGTAGACCGCCATCCACACGATCCCCGCGAGCGCGACGACGGCAGCCGTCACGGTCCTGGGGACAGAGGTGGCCGGACCCTGGTCGCGGGCCGGCACACCCTTCGATGCGGCTCCGCGGGAACGCGCCTGGTTGCGGCTCGAGTCGGACACCTGATTGCTCCTCATGATGATCGGTCTAGGGACGTCGGCTAGCGTAGTCGCGGAGAACCGTATCCAGGAAAGCGCCTCGACCATGACTGAACCGCGATGACGACGCCAGCCTCACGGCGCCCGGCGTTGCTGCGTCGCGAGACGTGGACGCGAGCCAGCCGGCGGCGCTTGGAGACCTACCGCGAACGCTCACTGGTATGGCGGCTGGTCGTCCCGGTGGTGTTCGTGCTCGCGGGTGGCCTGTTCGTCACCAGCGCGGTCAGCTCCGATGGCACCGATCTCCGGGCCGGACTGTACGGCGGGGACCTCAGCAGCTTCGTGGCCTCCGAGCGTCAGGAGACCGACGAGCTGCGCGCCGAGGTCGCCCGGCTCACCGAGGAGGTCGACCAGCTCTCCGCCGCGGTCCGGGACACCGACGTCGAGCAGGCCCAGGAGACGGTGGGCGAGGTGCGCGGCGCGGCCGGGTTCGAGGCTGTGCACGGCCCCGGGCTGACCGTGACGCTCGACGACGCGCCGGACGAGGTCATCGACAACGCCGACATCGAGGTCGACAAGCTCGTCGTGCACCAGCAGGACATCCAGGCCGTGGTGAACGCGCTCTGGGCCGGCGGCGCGGAGGCGATGACGATCCAGGGACAGCGGGTCATCTCCACCACCGGAATCAAGTGCGTGGGCAACAGCGTGGTGCTGCACGGCATCCCGTACTCCCCGCCCTACGTCATCACCGCCGTCGGTGACCCGTCCTCGATGCTCACCAGCATCGACGGCAACGACTACATCGACATCTACATGCAGTACGTCGAGCGCTACCAGCTCGGCTGGGGCGTCGAGGCGCACCCCGACGTCGAGCTCCCCGCCTACGAGGGGACGGTCGACCTCGACTACGCGCGGCCGGCCGGGAACACCGGCAGCGAGGCCGAGGACGACGACATCTGACCCTCGCGACCCGTGGGTCGTGGTGGCGCGAGCCGTGGGTTGTGGTGGCGCGAGCCGTGGGTTGTGGTGGTGAGAGGCCCCTTGGGTACGACGGGCCGGGGCAGGTGACGCGCACCCTGCCCGACGTACCGAGCAGAACCGTCCGGGGCAGCACCAGAACTCACCACGCGACCCGCCAGAACTCACCACTCGACCCGCCAGAACTCACCACTCGGCGCAGGTGGGGGGGGCCGCCTAGGGGCTGGGGGACACCAGGTCGCCGTCGTCGTCCTCGCTCGGTGACGGGCTCGGCTCGGTGGTCTCGGTCGGCTCCTCGGTGGGCGTCGGCTCCTCGGTGGGCGTCGGAGTCGGCGTCGGCTCCTCCTCGAAGTCCGAGACCACGAGCGTGACCGTCGTACCCTCCGGCTGCTCGGAGAACGCCTCGGGCGTCTGCTGCAGCACGGTGCCCTTCTCGGCGTTGGTCTCGGAGTCGTACTCGACATTCACCGAGAAGCCGGCGCGCTGGAGCACGGTGCGGGCGCGGCTCTCCTGCATGCCGATCACGCTCGGGACCTGCTCGGGCCCGTCGGAGTAGAACAGCGTCACCTGGGTGCCGGTGGACACGCTCGTCGCCGGCCGCGGGTCACTGTTGATGACCGTGTCCGCCGGCTCGTCGGAGTTGCGTTGCACCAGCTTCACGCGCAGGTCGAGCGCCTCGAGCTCGTCCTGGGCGGCGTCCTTGTCGTCGCCGAGCACATCGGGCACGACCACCTCCGGCTTGCCGGTGGAGACCACGATGTCGACCGGGTCGCCGGCCGGCAGGAACTCGCCCGCGCTCGGGTCCTGGGAGATGACCCGGCCCTTGGGCACGTCCTCCGAGGCCTCCTCGTCGACCTCGCCGAGCGTGAGCCCCTTGTCCTCCAGCGCCTGACGGGCCTCGCCGCGCGACATCTGGATCAGGTTCGGCACCGACCGCTCGTCGGGACCGGAGCTGAACAGCATCGGCCCGATCACCGCGGCGGCGACGAGCAGCACCAGGATGCCGACCCCGAGCAGGATCAGCGGCCAACGCTTCTTGCTCTCCTCCTTCTCCTCGGGCTCGGCGCCGGTGAACAGCGCGGTGGACTCCGTGGGGCTGTCGGAGGGCAGGAAGGTGGTGGCGTCGTCGACGGGTACGACGGGCGCGGCGACCGGCTTGCCGGCCAGGAACCGCTCGATGTCCGCGCGCATGGCGGCCGCACTCTGGTAGCGGTCCTCGACCCGCTTGGCGAGCGCCTTCATCACGATCGCGTCGACCTCGGGCGGGAGGTCGCTGTCCAGGGAGGACGGCGGGGCGGCCTGCTCGCGCACGTGCTGGTAGGCCACCGACACCGGGCTCTCGCCCACGAACGGCGGCCGGCCGGTGAGCAGCTCGTAGAGCAGGCAGCCGGTGGAGTAGACGTCACTGCGGGAGTCGACGGTCTCGCCGCGTGCCTGCTCCGGGGACAGGTACTGCGCGGTGCCCACCACGGCGGCCGTCTGGGTCATCGTCGACGACGCGTCGGCGATCGCCCGCGCGATGCCGAAGTCCATCACCTTCACGTCGCCGGAGGGCGTGAGCATGACGTTGGCGGGCTTGATGTCGCGGTGGACGATGCCGGCGCGGTGGCTGTAGTCCAGCGCAGCCAGCACGCCGGAGGTGATCTCCAGGGCACGCTCGGGCAGGATCTTGCGGCCTTCGCGGAGGATCTCCCGCAGGGTGCGGCCGGCGACGTACTCCATCACGATGTACGGCTGCGGCACCTCGGTGCCGTCGGTCGACATCTCCTCGCCGGTGTCGTACACCGCCACGATCGCGGGGTGGTTCAGCGACGCCGAGGACTGGGCCTCGCGACGAAACCGGGCCTGGAACGTGGGGTCGCTGGCGAGGTCGGTGCGCAGGCGCTTGATGGCGACCACCCTGCCGAGCCGCACGTCGTTGCCCTTGCGGACCTCGGCCATGCCGCCGCGGCCCAGCATCTCGCCGAGCTCGTAGCGACCGCCGATCCGGTGCGGGTGCTGTCCGTGGGTCATCGCAGCCTCATGCCCTTCGCCTCGCCCCGTGCGGCCGTGGTGCCCGTCGGGGCGGTTGAGCTAGTCGTCATCGTCATCGTCATCGTCGTCGTGCTTGTCGTTCCCCTTGGACTCACTCTTGCCGGGCTCGTCCTCCTCGGGCTCCTTGTACTCCTCCCACACGGCCAGGGTGATCGTCGAACCGGGCTCGACCAGGCCGTGCGGCTCCACGCCCGCCACGGTGTCCTTCTCCTGGTCCCAGCTGGTCGCAGGCACCTTGTTCTCGGTGACGGCGAAGCCCTGGCTCTCCAGTTCACGCTTGGCGTCCTTGGCCTTCATGCCGAGGTAGTCCTCGGCCACGATCCGGATCCGGTCGTCGCGAGGGCTCGGCGAGGGGGAACGCGACGGCTTCTTGGCCGGCTTCTCGTCCTTGGGGCTCGCGACCGCTGCCGCGGGCTCGGCCTCCGGGGAGGTGGACGGGTCGTCGGTCCCGGACCCGGCCAGGGCGGCCGTCGCCACGATGACGACCAGCACCGCGGCCGCGGCGGCGGCCCAGGGCCACCAGGCCGGGAGCGGCCGGCGCTCACGGCGCGGCGGCTCGGCCGGTGTTCCCGCGACCGGGGTCCCCGCGGCCGGTGTCGCGTCGTCCGGCGCTGCGGCGGCGGCCACCGGGGCCAGCACCTGGGTGGCGTCGGGGCCCGGTCCGATCACGGCGGTGGCCGCCGTCGGCTCGCCGAGCAGGCCGGGCGCGTACCCGCCGCGGAGCGCCAGGGCCAGGTCGGCAGCGGAGGCGAACCGGTCCGCCGGGTTCTTGGCCAGCGCCCGGTCGACGACCGCACGCACGTGCTCGGGCACACCCTCGGGCAGCGGCGGCACCGGCTCGCGGACGTGCGCCAGCGCGACCTGGATCGGGGTGTCCCGGACGAAGGGCCGGTGGCCGGCCAGGCACTCGTAGAGCACCACACCGAGCGCGTAGATGTCACTGGCGGCCGTCGCGGACTTGCCCTCGGCCTGCTCGGGCGACAGGTAGTGCGGGGTCCCCATGATCTGACCGGTCTGGGTCAGGGGCACCCCGTCGGCGGCGCGGGCGATCCCGAAGTCGGTGATCTTGACCGTGCCCTCGGGCGTGACCAGCAGGTTGGCCGGCTTGACGTCGCGGTGGACGATGTCGATGGCGTGCGCGGCGGCGATCGCGTCGGCCGCCTGGGCGACGAGGTCGGTGGCCTGCTCCGGGGGCATCGGCTGACCGGTCTGCAGCAGCGACGACAGCGGCCGGCCGGGGACCAGCTCCATCACCAGGAAGGGACGGGTGCCGCCGGAGGTCTCGTCGGGCATCTCGCCGAAGTCGAACACCGACGCCACGTTCGGGTGGTGCAGGGCAGCCGCGTGCCGGGCCTCGGCGGTGAACCGGGCCCGGAACGACGGGTCGTCGGAGTACTCCTGCTTGAGCAGCTTCACCGCGACCTCGCGGTCGAGCAGCGTGTCGGTGGCGCGCCAGACCTCGCCCATGCCGCCGGTCGCGATGCGGCTGTCGAGCTGGTAGCGACCCTGCTGGGATGCGGTCATCCGTTCATCACCGCCTCCATCACCCGCTTGGCGATCGGCGCGGCCAGGCCGCTGCCGGAGATGGCGTTGCGCTCGACGCCGGCGTCCTCGACCAGGACGGCCACGGCGACCTCCGGGTCGTCGGCCGGCGCGAAGGAGACGAACCAGGCGTACGGCGGACGGTCCGGTGCACTCTGCGCGGTACCGGTCTTGCCGGCGACCTTGATGCCGGGCATCTGCGCGGTGGCACCGGTGCCCTGGTCCACCACCTCGATCATCATCTGGGTCAGGTCCCGGGCCACCGAGGAGCTGACCGCGTTGCGGAACGGCTCCGGGTTGGTCTTGTCGAGCACGTCCAGGTCGGGCGAGCGCACCTCGTCGACGAGGTAGGGCTTCATCACCGTTCCGCCGTTGGCGATCCCGGCGGTGACCATCGCCATCTGCAGCGGCGTGGCCGCCACGTCGAACTGGCCGATCGCCGACAGCGCGGTCTGCGGGTCGTCGGGGTTCTCCGGGAACCGGCTCTCCACCTGGCCGTTGAGGTCGTCGAGGTACTTCTCCCCGAAGCCGAACTTCTGCGCCTGCTCCTCGAGCGTGTCCGCGCCCAGGGTGAGGCCGAGGTAGCCGAAGGAGACGTTGCAGGAGACCTCGAGCGCCTGCGAGAGGGTGATCTTCTCGCCGCCGCAGTCGCTGCCTCCCTCGTTGACGAGGTCGGTGTCGGTCTGCGGCAGGTCCAGGCTGGTTCCGCCGGGCACGAGGGAGTCCGGCTTGTACTGGCCGCTGGACAGGGCTGCGGCCGCGGTGACCAGCTTGAAGGTGGAGCCCGGAGGCAGCACCTCCTGGATGCCGCGGTTGGTCATCGGCCGGTTCTCGTTCGTGGTCAGCCGCTCCCAGTTGCGCTGGATCGCCGACAGGTTGTGCGAGGAGAGCTCCCCGGGGTCGTAGGACGGGGAGGACACCATCGCCTGGATCGCACCGGTGGACGGGTCGAGCGCGACGACCGAGCCCTTGACGTCGCGTCCGAGCTCGCGCAGACCGTCGTACGCCGCGTCCTGCGCCTGCGGGTCGATGGTGAGCGTGACGTCGCCGCCCTTGGGCTGGGTGTTGCCGAACATGTCGACCACCCGGTTCACGAACAGCCGCGGGTCGCTGCCGGAGAGGATGTCGTTCTGCGTCAGCTCCACGGCGTTGCGGCCGTAGGTGTAGGAGTAGTAGCCGGTGATGTGGGCGTACTTCTCCGGCTGCGGGTAGGTGCGCTGGAACTCGAACTGGTCGTCGACCGGCTTGCTCTCTGCGATCGACCTGCCGCGGACCAAGATCGCCCCGCGCTCGCGGGAGAACTCCGCGTCCCGGACCCGCTTGTTGTCGTTGCGGGAGTTCAGCTCCTCAGCCTGCAGGTACTGCAGGTACGTCGAGTTCAGCAGCAGCCCCATGAACAGGAGCAGGCAGACGATCGACATGGTGCGGATCGGCTTGTTCATCGCAGGCTCACCACCTGGGTGGCGTCGTCGTCGGCCGGCCCGGAGGAGGGCTCCGGCAGCGGGCGACGCGCCTGGTCCGAGATGCGCAGCAGCAGCGCGATGATGGCCCAGTTGGCGATCAGGGAGGAACCTCCGTAGGACATGAACGGGGTGGTCAGGCCCGTGAGCGGGATCAGCTTGGTGACACCGCCGATGACGACGAACACCTGCAGCGCGAACACCACCGCGAGACCCGTGGCGATCAGCTTGCCGAAGCCGTCACGGCAGACCAGCGCGGTGCGCAGGCCACGCTCGACGATCAGGCCGTACATCACGATGATCGCCATCACGCCGGTGAGCCCGAGCTCCTCGCCCATGGCGGCGATGATGAAGTCGGAGTAGGAGAACGGGATCAGGGTCGGGTCGCCCTGCCCCCAGCCGCGGCCGACCAGGCCACCCCAGGCCATCCCGAACATGCCCTGCACGATCTGGTAGCTGCCGGCGTCGGCCGGGAACGGCTCCAGCCACGAGTCCACCCGGGCCTGCACGTGGGTGAACAGCAGGAAGCCGACGTAGGACCCGATCGCGAAGAGGCTGGTGCCGACCACCAGCCACCCCGGGCGCTCGGTGGCGACGTAGAGCATGACCAGGAACAGGCCGAAGAACAGCAGCGACGAGCCCAGGTCGCGCTGGAACACCAGCACGCCCAGGCTGACCAGCCACATCACGAGGATCGGGCCGAGGTCCCGGCCGCGCGGGAAGTCGATGCCGGCGAACCGGCGTCCGGCGAGGGCCAGCGCGTCCCGGTGCAGCACCAGGTAGCCGGCGAAGAACACCACCAGGCAGACCTTGGCGACCTCACCGGGCTGGAAGCTCATCGGGCCCAGGTTGATCCAGATCCGCGCGCCGTTGCGGGTGACGCCGAGGACCGGCATCAGCGGCATCAGGAGCAGGATCAGCGCCGCGAAGCCCGAGGTGTAGGTGAACGCCTGCAGCCGCCGGTGGTCCCGGATCGCGACGAGCACGCCGATGAACACGATCACGCCCAGCGTCATCCAGACCAGCTGGTCGCGCGCGAACGTGTTCGCGTCGGGGCTGGCGGCGAGGTTGGCCAGGTCGATGCGGTGGATCATCGCCAGCCCGAGCCCGTTCAGCGCGGCCACCACGGGCAGCAGCACCGGGTCCGCGTAGGGCGCCAGGAACCGTACGGCGACGTGGCAGATGACGCAGAGCACGGCGAGCCATCCGCCGTACCCGAAGAGGTCGGCGGGGATGGTCCCCTCGACGCCGAGACCGACGGCAGCGTACCCGCCGACGCCGACGAGCAGGCTGAGGATCAGCAGGAACAGCTCGGCACCGCGACGACGCCGGTGCACGAAGCCCATGAGGTGTCCGGGTGCGCTCATTGCGTCGCCTCCACGCAGTCAGGGGGTGCCAGGGTCGGCGACGGGGAGGCGGAGGGCGACGGGGACTCCGAGGCCTGTGCCTCGGCGCGCTTGGTCTCGCGGGGGCGCCGGGTCTCCTGCTGTCGCGGCGAGTCCTTCGTCGTCGGGCTCGCGCTGGGACTCGGGCTCGGCTCGGGGGTGGGGCACACCCGAGCCAGGTCGCCGAGCCGGGACACGATGTCCCGGGCGTCGGGGAGGTCGTCGGCGCTGATCCCGCCGCGCACCTGGTCGGCGCGGTAGTCGGGCAGCGAGGCCAGGGTGATCTCGGTGTCCTCGTAGAGGTGGGACAGCTGCAACCCGGGCACCTCGGCCTCGACGCCGCGGTAGATGCCGACGTTCTGCCCGTCGGCGGCGACGTAGTACTGGTTCTGCGTCCACGAGTAGGCGGCCATCCCGCCCAGCCAGAGCAGCACCCCGGCGACGACGAGGAGCGCCAGCGCACGCAGCCAGAAGAACCGGCGCGGCGGCCGGGGCGCGTACCGTAGCTCCTCGGGGTCGACCGGCTCGGGCTCACCCGGGACCGGCTCGATCTCGCCGGTGTCGCCGCTGCGGTGGCCACGGAAGAAGCTCTTGGACGCCATGCCCGCCTTGCGGGGCTGCTCCGCGGCGGCACCCACCAGCATCGGTCCGGTCGCGGTGGCGGCGACGGTCTCCCCGTCGACCGCCTCGGCGGCGTCGGTCACGTCGGCGACGACGCAGGTGATGTTGTCCGTGCTGCCGGCGTCGAGCGAGGCGCGGACCAGCTCGACCACGGCGTAGTCGACGGTGCCGGTGCCCAGGATGTCGGCGAGCCGGTCGTTGTCCAGCACGCCGGAGCAGCCGTCGCTGCACAGCAGCAGCCGGTCACCGGGGGCGAGCTCGATCATGAACAGGTCGGGATCGGTCTCGTGCACGCCGTCGACCGCCCGCAGGATCAGGTTGCGGTGCGGGTGGGTGCGCGACTCCTCCTCGGTGATCCGGCCCTCGTCGATCAGGCTCTGCACGAAGGTGTGGTCCTTGGTGAGCTGCGACAGCTCGCCGTTGCGCAGCAGGTAGCCGCGGCTGTCACCGATGTGGCCGACGCCGATTCGGTTGCCGTCGAACAGGGCCGCGGTGACGGTGGTGCTGGTGCCCTCGAGCTCCGGGTCCTCGTCGACGAGCTCGGCGATCCGGTCGTGGGCGCGGTGGATCGCCCCGGCCATGGCCTCGAGGACGTCCTCGGGCGGCGGGCCGTCGAGGCGGCGCAGGATCTGTACGGCGGTGCTGCTGGCGATGTCACCGCGCGCGGCACCGCCGACACCGTCGGCGATCACCAGCAGGTGCTCGCTCGCGAAGCCGGAGTCCTGGTTGTCCTTGCGCACCCGACCTACGTCGGAGAGCGCGGCGTACCGAAGGCTCAACGTCATCGGGGTGGTACCTATTTCCGCAGCTCGAGGGTGGTCTTGCCGATCCGGATCTGCGAGCCGAGCTGGAGGGTGGTGGGCTGCGACACCCGCTGGGCACCGAGGTAGGTGCCGTTGGTGGACCCGAGATCCTCGACGAACCACTGGTCACCCGACGACGCGATGCGGGCGTGCCGGGTGGAGACGTAGTCGTCGTCGAGCCGGATCGCGGCGTCGCTGCCGCGACCGATCAGCAGGGGCGCGTCGTCGAGCGACGCGGTCTCCCCGGCGTTCGCACCGTCGACCACGAAGATGTGGGTCGGTGCGCCCCGGGGACGCTTGGCGGGCTTGGGCCGGCTCTTCGCGGCACGCTTGGCCTCGCGCCGCTCCGCCCGCGGCGTGCTGTCGAGTCGCGCGCCGAACATGTCGGAGCGGATCACCGAGATCGCCGAGAGCACGAAGATCCAGAGGATCGCCAGGTAGGCGAACCGGATCAGCATCAAGGTCAGCTCAGACACCCGAACCGCCTTCCCGAGTTCCGATGGAGCGGACCGTCATGGTCGTGTTGCCGATCTTGATCGTCGACCCGTCTTCCAGGGTCGCCTGCTGCACGCGCTGGCCGTTGACCTGCATGCCGTTGGTGGAGCCGAGGTCGATGATGCTCACCTGAGGGGCGTTCTCGGCCGGGAAGACCCGGATCTCCGCGTGACGGCGCGAGACGCCAGGGTCGTTGATCCGCAGGTCGGCCTCGGTGCCCCGGCCGATCACCAGGCCGGGCGGTTCGAGCGGGTGGCGCATGCCGTTGACCTCGAGCACCACGTTGGCCCGTCGTACCGCCGTCTCGGTCACGCTCTGCTGGGACGAGGGGGTCACCTGGGCCAGCGCCTGGCTCCGCACCCGGAACCGGCCGGTCCCGAGGTCGTCGGTCTTGTCGAACGAGATGGACACCGGCCCGGTGAACACGTAGCTCTGCTCCTCGGCGTGCTCGTGCAGCATCTCGGTGAGCTCCTGGGCCAGCGTGGAGCCGTACGGCGCCAGGCGGTCGTGGTCGGCCGGAGACAGCTCGATGTGGAAGTTGTTGGGGACCAGTCGGCGGTTACGCGACAGGATCTGCGCGGAGTTGTCGACCTCGCGCTGGAGGGCCGCGGCGACCTCGACGGGCTGCACGGCACTGCGGAACGCGCGCGCGAACGCGCCCGAGACCATCTGCTCGAGACGGTTCTCGAACCGCTGCAGGACACCCATGTCGCCTCCTCTCACGCCTGTCGTTATGCCCACTACCGTTCTGCGTGAACCCGCAATTGTGCAGGACAGGACAGTCGGAAGCACATCCGACTCGTCTGGAATCGTAGCGGTCGCACGAAGTCGGTTTTGGAGCCACCGGCATCGTGGGATAGCCTGAGCGGGCTTCAAGCGCGAGTGGCGGAATAGGCAGACGCGCACGGTTCAGGTCCGTGTGCCCGAAAGGGCGTGGGGGTTCAACTCCCCCCTCGCGCACCACCTCAGCTCCCGGCCGGGCATCGACCCGACCGGGAGCTGTTTTTCTGCGGCAGGGACACTGGTGAGAGGTCCCGCACACGAGGAAGCCGATGGCTGACCAGAACTCACCCGCCCCCGCCGCGCGCCCGCGCGCCAAGCACCTGATGGACCCGGCCAACCCGCGCCCGCGCAAGCAGGACCCGATGAGCCTGAGCCAGGTGCAGAAGTGGGTGCTCTCGTCGCTGGCCGCAGCGACGATCCTGCACATGTCCGGTGGGCTGGTGCTGGCCGCGATGTTCCTCGACGAGTCCCGGATGGACGGCCGGATCGGGCTGCTCGTCATCGCCGGCATCTTCGGGGTGATCGCGGTCCTGGCGGCGCGGGCGATCCACCAGCGTCTGCTGCTGACCCCGTGGCTGCTGCTGGGCACGCTGCCCGCCCTGGTCGGGGTCTACCTCACGTTCTGGCGTTGACCCGCGGGCGTTGACCCGCGGGCGTTGACCCGCGGGCGTTGACTCGCGGGGGCCGGACCGCCCGACCGCTGTGGCGGCGTGAAGGTCGCCGGCGTGGAACAACGAGGACCGGGCACCCCCGGGGCATGGACGAGACCCTGAACCCCGGCGTGCTGTTCGACGTCGACGGCACCCTGCTCGACACCAACTACCTGCACGTGCTCGCCTGGGCGCAGGCGCTCCGCGACGCCGGCCACGACGAGGTGTCGATGTCCGCGATCCATCGCGCCATCGGCATCGCCAGCGAGGGTCTCGTCGAGCGCCTGCTCGGCCAGCAGGACGAGCGCGCGGTCGAGGCGCACTCCGAGCGCTACGAACGGCTGCGCGACCAGGTGGCGGCGTTCCCGCGGACCGCGGAGCTGGTGCAGGCGTGCGCGGACCGTGGCTACACCGTCGTCCTCGCCACCAGCGGCAAGGAGGACGACCTCGAGTGGATGCTGCCGGCCATCGGCGCCGAGGACACCTTCGCCGGGGCCACCACCTCCTCCGACGTGGGCAAGGGAAAGCCGGCCCCGGACCTGCTCACCGCGGCCATGGACCAGCACCGGCTGGACCCGGAGCGCTCGGTCGTGCTCGGCGACACGGTCTGGGACGTCGCCGCGGCCACGAAGGCCGGCCTGCCCTGCGTGGCGCTGCTGTCCGGGGGCATCTCGAAGGCCGAGCTGCTCGACGCCGGCGCGGTCGAGGTGTACGACGACCCCGCGGACCTGCTCGAGAACCTCGACTCCTCCCTGGTGGGATCGCTGCTCTCGACCTGAGCAGGTTCAGGGATGCACCACGCCACGCGGCTGTTCCACCCGGGAGGTGGTGCGCACCCGGTCACGCACCACCAGGAACGTGACGGCGGCGGTCCACAGCACGAACGCGGGCAGCGCGACGAGCGCGGGGAACGTCGGCTCGAAGCCCAGGTAGGCGATCAGCACGCCGTGCGCCAAGAACCCGACCCCGGCGAGCATCGCCGGCCAGCCGGTCCACCGCGGCAGCGGCCCGCCGAGGGCGTAGGCGATGCCGACCAGCAGCAGCGTGGTGCCGAGCATGACGAAGGAGAATCCGTTGACGGCCTCCTCGGTCCACCGGACCGCCTGCGCGGCGGCGAACGTCGCGCCTCGGTCGTCCGGCGCTGCTGCCGCCCACGCGTCGACGGCGCGCTTGAGCGTCACCCCGTCCACCGCGAACAGGACGGTGAACCCGGCCAGGGAGACCGACGCGGCAACCAGACCGAGCCGGGCGGGCAGCGCTGTGCGCTCACCGGACGGGACCGCCAGGCACAGTGCCACCAGCCCCCCGACGAGCAGCACCACGGAGGAGTACTGCGCGAGGTGCACGGCGATCCAGGCGCTGCTCTCGGCGTACTCCGCGAACACCGCCTCGTGCGCGTTCGGGTCCTCGCGGGCGGGGTGGGCCATCGTCGCGACCTCGTAGACCACGAGGCCGGCGGGCAGCAGGACCGCGGCGGCGAGGAGCGCTGACCGGCGGTCGGTTCCCGGGGCGGGGATGTCCGGAGGCGGCATCGGGATCTCCCCTTCCCTCGCGGTCGGCTGCTTCCGGTGTAGCGCCGACGTCGGCGGTGCCGCAAGACCGGTTCGGGCCAGCCCCGGTGTGCAGGCCCCTGCGAGGGGGACCATCGGCCCGGTCGGCAGGGACCTGCCTCCCTGGGGCGTCGCGCACGGCCGCGGTGGAATGGGGGTGGGCGAGGAGGACCCCCGGAACACGGAGGCGGTTGTTCCGCATCAGAGGTTCTTCGCCGTGCCTCACGGAACGGGTCCTCCCCGCCTCTCGCCGGAGCCGGCACGGCCGGGTCAGTACGGCCGGGTCAGTCGAGGCCGAGGCCCTCCTCGCGGGCACGGACGATCGCCGCCGACCGGTCCGGTACCGCGATCTTGGTGAGCACGTTCGCGACGTGGTTGCGCACCGTCTTCGGGCTCAGCACCATCCGCCGCGAGATCGTGACGTTGTCGAAGCCGCGGGCGACCAGGTCGAGCACCTCGCGCTCACGGTCGGTCAGCTCGGGGAACGGCACCCGGGCCGCCGTACGCCCCGAGGTCAGCACCGCCATCGCCCGGGCGGCGACCTTGGGGCCGAGGATCATCTCCCCGTTCGCCACCGCCCGCACCGCGCGCTCGACCTCCTCGGGGGACGCGCCCTTGAGCAGGTACCCACGTGCGCCCACGCGGACCGACGCGACCACCGACTCGTCGTCCTCGCGCATGGTCACCACGAGCACCCGCACGTCCGGGTCGCGGCGAACCAGCTCGCGGGTGGTCTCGATCCCCGAGTCCTCACCGAGGTGCAGGTCCATCAGCACCACGTCGGCCGCCCCGACCGGCAGGGCCATCGCCTCCGCGGCGTTCGCGGCCTGGGCGACCACCTCGATCCCGGCCAACGAGCCGAGCAGCCCGGCCATGCCCAGCCGGAAGACGGGATGGTCGTCGACGATCGCGACCCGGATCGGCTCAGCCACGGCTGGGAACCCCCACCGGGAGTCGGGCCTCGACGGCGGTCCCCCCGCCCGGCCGCGGCCGGACCTCGAGGCTGCCGCCCTGCTCCTCGGCGCGCTCGCGCATCGCGCGGCTGCCCACGCCGGGTCGGGCGTCCGGTCGCACGCCCGAGCCGGCGTCCTCCACGGCGACGAGCAGGAACCCCTCGCGGGTCCGGGTGGTGACCGTGCAGGAGCGCGCCCCGCTGTGCCGGGCGACATTCACCACCGCCTCGCTGATGATCCCGTAGGCCGCGGCGGCGACCGCCGTGTCCAGCCCGTCGTCGGGCTCCACGTCCAGCTCGACGCGCAGGCCGTCCTCGGCGTAGCGCGCCGCCAGCTCCTGCAGCGCCGCGGCGAGGCCGAGCTCGTCCAGCACCGGCGGCAGCAGGCTGTGGGACAGCGACCGGACGTCGGCCACGCGCTGGTCCAGCTCACCCTGCACGGTGGCGAGCAGGTCCGCGGCAGCGCCCGGGTCGGTGGCCAGCAGGTTCCGGGCCCCCTGCAGGCCGAGCCGCATCCCCGCCAGCGACGGCCCCAGACCGTCGTGGATCTCGCGGCGGATGATCCGGCGCTCCTCCAGCCGGGCCCGGGCCAGCCGGGAGCGGGCCTCCTCCACCTCGTGGGCGGCCCGGTTCACCGCCACCGCGGTCGCCACCACGTTCGCCAGGTCGTGCAGGATCCGCTCGCCGCGGGCGCCGAGCGCCTCGCCGCCCGGCAGCGTGACCTCCATCCGGCCGACCTGCTCGCCGCGGTGCCACAGGGGTACGTCGGACGGGCTGCCGGTCGCGGTCCCCCAGCGGATCGGCGCCTCGCCCGGCAGGTGCAAGGTCACCGACTCCAGCCGCATGGCCACGCCCACGTCCTGCGCCAGGCCGCGCAGCAGCTCGTCGGCCGACCCCTCCAGCCCCAGCTGGCTGCCGAGCCTGTGCACGACCTGCTCCGGGGAGGCGGCGGCGCCGTAGACCAGCCGGTGCACCCGCTGCTGCAGCCAGAGCCGGGCCGGCTGCACCGCGACGGCGACCGCGGCGGCGCCGACCAGCTGCGGGACCCCGTTCCCCGGGACGAGCCCGGTGACCAGCAGCGTGACGAGCAGGTAGGTGACCGCCAGCGCGACGGTCAGCAGGCCGGCGAGCACGGTCCGGCTCACCACGAGGCCCAGGCCCCACATCCGGCCGCGGAGCACCGCGACGAGCACGGCCGCCGGGAACACCGCCTGGGAGGCCAGGTGCAGCACCGGGGTGGTCCAGATCGGGATCGGCAGCAGGCCCCACGGCAGTGCGAGCGGGACGAAGGACAGCGCGAGGATCGACGTACCGACCGCCAGCCAGCCCAGCCCGTTGCGCTCGGCTACCGGGCCACGACGGTGCCGCCACTCGGCCTCCGCGGCAGCGGCCAGCCCGACCAGGACGAGGGCGAGGACGAGCGGTGAGAAGACCGCCACCCAGCCGAGCAGCTGGGTGGCGAGGAAGGCGCCGATCAGCAGGGCGCCGGCGACCGCGCCCCAGCGGGCCCGGCCGAGGTCGTGGTCGCGCACCAGCCAGGGGACGACGAGGAAGAGGGCGAGCGTGCCCGGCACCCAGGCGGTGCTCTGCAGCGCCGCGACCTGCGGCACCGCCGGCAGCCCCGGCGTGGTCGTCGCCAGCGAGGCGTACGCGTAGCCGACCGCGGCGAGGCCGCCACCGACCGCCGCCAGAGCCAGCAGCCACGGGACCGGGTGCCGGCGGCGGGAGAGGGTGAGGCCGGCGACCGTGCCGTAGACCGCGGCGACGGTGACGTCGACGACGAAGAACCACAGGTTCTCGTCCACCCTCGGCCGGGCCGCGAGCAGCAGCACGACCGCGAGCACGGCGGTACCCCAGGCGGTCACGGCGATCGCCGTGGCCACCCGGGGCATTCCGTCTGCGGTGCGTGCCGGGTGCGTGTCCATCGCATCGGCAGCGTAGAGGTCGCGCACCGGTCCCGGCCCGTGGTTTTGCCGAACTCAGTCGCGGCGGGCGCGGTCGCCCAGGGCCAGCCCGACCGCGGTCACCAGCAGCCACACCGGCCCGGTCATGCCGGCCATGTACTGCAGCGGGGAGATGCCCAGCAGCAGGGTGAGCCCGCCCAGCACCGCGCTCACCCAGCCGATCCACCGGGCGGCGGCACCGTGCCGGAGGGATGCGACGGCGACGGCCACGCCGGCGATGCCGGCACCGACCCACAGCCACGGGATGGTGCCGACCCAGTGGCCGAAGAACACGCCGGCCTCCGGGACCAGGCCCGCGCCGGGGTCGTTGACGCCGAACACGAACTCGGTGGTCAGGCCCGAGCCGAGCAGCCCGGCGACCGTGACGAGCCCGAGCCCGCTGGCGGCGACGTCCGGGAGCAGGCTGCCCGACGGCAGCTGGCCGGCGAGGCGGCGCCGCAGGCCGGCGGCGAAGACGACGAGCAGGACCAGCCCGATCATCGTCGCGGTGTGGAAGGTGAGGATCGCACCGGTCTGATCGGCCAGCCGGGCCACGATCCCGGCCGGGTCGCCCGCCACGTCCTCGGCGTAGACGGCGTCGATGCGCATCGAGGAGGCGATGGACACGATCCCGGCGACGCCGGCGCCGATGCCGGCCAGCGAGGCGGCGCGGCCGTGGCCGGTACGGGTGGCGCGGCCGGATTCGGTCGGGCGGTTGCTGACGGTGGTGCTCATGGTGGAACTCCTTGGTCTGACGTTGTGTGAGACCGAGGTTGGTGCGCCCGGCGTCCCGGGTGACAGGGCCCGGTGTCCCGACCTCCCGGGCAGCTTCGCCGGGCGCGGACAGCGGACGACCCGCCACTCACGGGGAGTGACGGGTCGTCTCGGGGATCCGTGCCGGGTGGACGGGAGGGTCAGACGCGCTCGTACTCGCGCTGCTCCTCCGCGGCCCGGCTGCTGTCGGTCTCCGGCAGGCCGGTGACGTCCTCGTCCTCGTCGAGCATCGTGGTCTCGTCGAAGGGCTCGTCGCCGCGGAGCACGGCGTCGAGGCGCTCCTTGTCGAGGCTGCCGGTCCAGGCGCCGATGATCACGGTGGCCACGGCGTTGCCGGCGAAGTTGGTCAGCGCCCGCGCCTCGGACATGAACCGGTCGATGCCGACGATCAGGCCCACGCCGTCGACCAGGTCGGGCCGGTGCGAGGCGAGCCCGCCGGCCAGGGTGGCCAGGCCCGCGCCGGTGACTCCGGCGGCACCCTTCGAGGCGATGATCATGAACACCAGCAGCGAGATCTGCTCGCCGATGCTCAGCGGGTCGCCCATCGCGGAGGCGATGAACAGCGAGGCCATCGTCAGGTAGATCGCGGTGCCGTCGAGGTTGAACGAGTAGCCGGTGGGGACCACCACGCCGACGGTCGACTGCTGCACGCCGCCGTGCTCCATCTTGGCGATCAGCCGCGGCAGCGCGGACTCCGAGGAGGAGGTGGAGACGATCAGCAGGAACTCGCGGGCGAGGTACTTCAGCAGCTTGAAGATGTT
>DATIBI010000088.1:0-5063 GCA_035457605.1 Nocardioidaceae bacterium | reverse complement strand
GACCCGGTTCACGGTGTTCTCGAGGAGACCGACGTCGTGGCTGATCAGGACCACCCCGCCTTGGTGGGCCTTCAGGAAATCGCGCAGCCAGACGATCGAGTCGGCGTCGAGGTGGTTGGTCGGCTCGTCGAGGAGCAGCGTCTCGGCCCCGGAGAACAGGATGCGCGCGAGCTCCACACGCCGTCGCTGGCCGCCCGAGAGAGTGCGCAGCGGCTGCTTCAGGATCCGGTCCTCGATGCCGAGGCTGGACGCGATCTGTGCGGCCTCGGCCTCAGCGCCGTAGCCACCGCCGGCGTGGAGCTCGGCGTCGGCCCGCTCGTACCTCTTCATGCCCCGGTCGCGGGTGGTCGGGTCGCCCGACGCCATGTCGGCCTCCGCCTCCCGCAGCCGCCGGACCACGTCGTCGAGGCCACGCGCGCTGAGGATCCGGTCCTTCGCGATCACCTCGGGGTCGCCGGTGCGCGGGTCCTGCGGGAGGTAGCCGACGCTGCCCGACGCGGTCACCCTCCCGGAAGCGGGGAGGGCCTCTCCTGCGAGGATCCTGGTCAGCGTGGTCTTGCCGGCGCCGTTGCGGCCGACGAGACCGACCTTGTCACCGGAGGCGACACGGAAGCTCACGTTCTCCATGAGCAGGCGCGCGCCCGCGCGGACCTCGAGCTGGTGGGCAGTGATCATGGAAGCGCTTACCTCGACGGGATCTGGGAACATCTGGGCCAGGACAGGGGTGGTGTCCGGCTCAATCCGTCGCGCACCTCACGCCAGTAGTCTACGAGACAGCACCAGGCAGTCCCGCGTCGGTCCCGGGCCATGCTGGGACCGCGGACCGACGTACGGAGGGAACACCATGCGCTTCAACCCCAAGGCCCGCCTGGACACCAGCCAGGTCCAGAACCGTCGCGGGAGCGGCGGAGGCGGTGGCGGCGGCCTCGGGTTCCCCGTCGGCGGCGGCGGTGGCGGCATGAAGGTCGGCGGTGGGATCGGCGGGATCCTCATCCTGGTGCTCATCGTCGTGCTCTCGCAGTACCTCGGCGGCGGAGGAGGAGGACTTCCTGCCGGCCCGGCCAGCGACAGCGGTCCGGTCTCCACGGACAGCCAGGAGCTCTCGCACTGCAAGACCGGCGCCGACGCGAACAAGGACCCCGACTGCGCCAGGGTGGGCATGGTCAACAGCATCCAGTCGTACTGGGCACAGGCTCTCCCCCAGCAGAGCAACCGTGAGTACGCCGAGGCCGACACCGTGATCTTCTCCACCCAGGTGAGCACCGGCTGCGGGAACGCCACCTCCGACGTCGGGCCGTTCTACTGCCCCGCCGACAAGCACGTGTACCTCGACACCACCTTCTTCAAGGACATGCTCGAGGGTCAGCTCGGTGGCCAGGGTGGCGACTTCGCGGAGGCCTACGTCCTCGCGCACGAGTACGGCCATCACGTCCAGGACCTGCTCGGCACGATGGGCCGGGTCCGGACCCAGCAGGGCGCGGCAAGCGACGCGGTCCGGCTCGAGCTCCAGGCCGACTGCTACGCCGGCATGTGGGCCAGGCACGCCACCGAGGCGCAGGACGCGAACGGCCAGGTACTCATCGAGAACCTCACCCAGCAGGACATCGAGGAAGCCCTCGACTCCGCGCGTGCGGTCGGCGACGACCGGATCCAGCAGCGCACCTCGGGCCGTGTGAACCCTGACGCGTGGACCCACGGGTCGGCGGAGGAGCGGATGCGCTGGTTCACCACCGGCCGCGAGCAGGGCAGTCTGCGAGCCTGCGACACCTTCTCCGCCCGCCGGCTCTGACCCCGTCCGCGCCGCGGACCGTTACCGGGCATGGAGTCCGGTTCTCCTAGACTCGAGTCGTCGCCTGTCCCGAAGAGAGGGTCCGCCGTGGCCGCAAACCTGTCATCCAGCCCCGCACGCAACGCCGCCCTGGTGGCGGTGTTCGCCGGCTTCGTCGCGGCTCTCGGCGCCGTGCCCGCCTTCCAGCCTCCCGGCTTCAGCGTGCCCATCACCGCCCAGTCCCTCGGGGTCATGCTGGCGGGTGCGATCCTCGGCGCTCGCCGCGGCTTCGCGGCCCTTGCGCTGTTCCTGGTCCTGGTGGCCGTGGGACTTCCGCTTCTCGCGGGCGGACGCGGCGGGCTCGGCGTCTTCTTCACCCCCTCGGTCGGGTTCCTCCTGGCATGGCCCGTGGCGGCCTTCGTGATCGGTTGGCTCACCGAGCGGGGCGGTTCGCCGTACCGCCTGCCGTGGGGCGTCGTGGCCAACGTGGTCGGCGGCATCGTCGTCCTCTACGCCGCCGGCATCGCGGGCATCGCCGCGGTGGCGCACATCTCCGTAGGCGCCGCGGCGATCTCCACCTGGATCTTCATCCCGGGCGACCTCGTCAAGGCGGTCCTGGCCGCGGTCATCGCACGGGGCGTCCACGCCGCCTACCCCGGTCTGATCGCCGCCCGTCGCTCACGCACGAAGGAGACCTCGGCTGTCTGACCGAGCCGTGGACGTCGCGGCTGCACCGGACCCGGTGCAGGCCGTGATCACCGCGCACCACCGCGGCGACCTGGTCGCGCTTCGCACGTCGGGGACCTCCGGGGCTGCGCGGTCGGTGGTGCGTACGACGGGCTCCTGGTTCGACTCGTTCGAGCACGTCACGCGGCTGCTCGACCTGGAGCCGGCCTCCCGGGTCTGGGTGCCGGGACCGCTCTCGGCCACGATGAACCTCTTCGCAGCCGTGCACGCCAGGCATCTCGGTGCGACGGTGCAGCCCTCTGCGTCCGGGGCGACCCATGCCGTGCTCTCCCCGGCGGCCCTCTCGCGCGCCATCGCGCAGGGCACCGACCTGGCCGGTGTGCACGTGCTCGTGGCCGGTGACCGGCTCACCCCCCGCCTCCACGACGACGCGCTGGCCCACGGCTCTGGCCGGGTCAGCCACTACTACGGGGCCGCGGAGCTCTCCTTCGTGGCCTGGGGGTCGCACGCCGAGGACCTGCGGCCCTTCCCCGGCGTCGAGGTGGAGTGCCGGGGCGCCGTGGTCTGGGTCCGCTCCCCCTACGTCTGCCAGGGGTACGACGGTCCCGACGGCCCCCTGACCCGGGACCCGGACGGCTGGGCCACCGTCGGCGACCGCGGCAGTCTCGACGACGGCTTCCTCCGCGTCCACGGGCGCGGCAGCGACACCGTGGTGACCGCCGGAGCCACCGTCCTGGTCGCCGACATCGAGGCGGCGCTCGAGCGTGCCACCGGACACAGCGTCGTCGTCGTAGGCCTCCCCCATCCGGACCTCGGGCAGGTCCTCTGCGCTGTCACGACGGACGTGGGCCACGTGGGAGCGCTCCGCCGGAGCGCCAGGGAGCTGCTCGACCCGGCGCAGCGGCCTCGCCGCTGGTTCGAGGTGGCGGACCTGCCGCTGACTCGGGCAGGCAAGGTCGACCGGGAGCGCCTCACCACCTCGTTGCTCTCGGGCGTCGTTCGATGACCGGCCCCGTCGTGGTCGGCGCCCTGCGGACCCCGATCGGCACGGCGGGGCGGTCGCTCGCCGGAGTCGACGCCGCCTCCCTCGCCGCCCCCGTCCTCCGGCGCCTGGCCGCCGACCTCCCCGACCTACCTGCCGAGGAGGTAGTGCTCGGCAACTGCATGGGTCCGGGAGGCAACGTGGCTCGCGTCGCGGCCCTGGCCGCCGGGCTGCCTGTGGCGGTTCCGGGAATGACCGTGGACCGGCAGTGCGGCAGCGGTCTCGCGGCGATCACGACCGCGGTCGCGCTGGTCCGCGAGACACCGGGAGTGGTCCTCGCCGGTGGCACGGAGTCCGTCTCCACCGCACCCTGGCGGTTCTGGCCACCGTCGCCGGGACAGGAGCCGCAGCGCTACGAACGCGCGCCCTTCGCCCCCGCCGAGCTCGGTGACCCCGACATGGGCCTCGCCGCGGACCTGCTCGCGGCCGAGCGCGCCATCTCGCGGGAGCACCAGGACACCTATGCCGCGCAGTCCCACACCCGTGCACATGCGACCCAGCAGGCCGGCGGCTTCGACGAGGAGGTCGTCCCGGTTGGTGGCGTCGACCGCGACGACCGCCCCCGCCCCCGCATGACCGTCGAGCGGCTGGCCCGGCTCCGGCCGAGCTTCCGGTCCGACGGCACCGTCACCGCCGGCAACTCCTGCGGGGTCAACGACGGCGCCGCGGCGGTGGCCGTCGTCGACGGCGACACGCACGAGCGGCTCGGCCTCCCGGGCCTGCGCATCCTCGCCACGGCGACGGCCGGCGTCGATCCCAACCGCCCGGGCATCGGCATCGTGCCGGCCGTCCGAACCGCCCTCGACCGTGCCGGGGTCTGGCTCGAGGAGGTCGACGTGGTCGAGCTCAACGAGGCGTTCGCCGGACAGGTGCTCGCCTGCTGCGACGACCTCGGGCTCGACCCGACGCGAGTGTGTCCCCAGGGCGGCGCGCTCGCGCTGGGTCATCCCTGGGGCGCGTCAGGGGCCGTGCTCGTCGTACGCCTGTTCAGCCAGCTGGTGCGCCAGGGCCGCGGCCGCTACGGGCTCGCCGCCATCGCGGTCGGCGGCGGCCAGGGAGTGGCGATGGTGGTCGAACGATGCCGCTGATCGAGGTCTCGGGGGTCACCCACGCCTACGGCGACGGACCGTCCCGCCGCGTCGTCCTGCGTGACGTCTCGGTCACCCTGTCCGAGCAGCGCGTCGGCATCATCGGCGCGAACGGCTCGGGGAAGTCGACCTTCGTCCGCCTGCTCAACGGCCTGGTCCAACCCACCGAAGGTGCCGTGCGGGTCGACGGGCTCGACACCCGCAAGGACGGCCGTGAGGTCCGACGCCGCGTGGGCTTCTGCTTCACGGACCCGGACGCCCAGATCGTCATGCCGACGGTCGCCGAGGACGTGGCCTTCGGCTTGCGCCGTCGCGGACTGAGCAAGGCCGAGATCGCTGCGAAGGTCCGTTCGGCCCTGGAGACCTACGGCCTGGGCGGACACGCCGACCACCCGGCACACCTGCTCTCCGGCGGACAGAAGCAGCTGCTCGCACTCTCCTCGGTGCTCGTCACCGACCCGGCGGTTCTCGTGCTCGA
>DATIBI010000087.1:0-11574 GCA_035457605.1 Nocardioidaceae bacterium | reverse complement strand
CGGCCTGCTCCTTGCTGTCGGCACCCGTGCCACCGGCCACGGCGCGACGCTCGGACTCTGGCGCCGTCCAGCCGTGCTCGCGGGCCAGCTGCAGGCCGGCCAGCGACGCCGGGCCCGCGGCGGGGCCCTCGTCGGCGCGGTCGTCGGGGAAGCCGGCCAGGACCCGCTCGGCCTCGCGCCAGGTGCAGATCCGCGGACCCCGGGTGGACCGGACCTCACGGCCCTCGCGCAGGTCGTCGACCAGGTCGGTCGCCGACTGCGGGGTCATGTTGTCCATGAACTCCCAGTTGACCATCATCACCGGCGCGTAGTCGCAGGCCGCGTTGCACTCGAGGTGCTCCAAGGTGATGGTCTTGCCGCCGTCGTCGGGGGTCGTCTCGTCGTTGCCGACGTCGAGGTGCTCCTTGAGCCGCTCGAAGATCGCGTCGCCGCCCATCACCGCGCACAGCGTGTTGGTGCAGACGCCGACGTGGTAGTCGCCGACCGGGCGGCGCTTGTACATCGTGTAGAAGGTCGCCACCCCCGACACCTCCGCGGCGGAGATGCCGAGGATGTCCGCGCAGGCCTCGATGCCGCGCGAGGTCACTCGACCCTCGACGCTCTGCACGAGGTGCAGCATCGGCAGCAGCGCCGACCGCGGCTGCGGGTAGCGCGCGACGATCTGCCGCATCTCGGCCAGGGTCTCCTCGGGCAGGCTCGCGCCGGCCTCGACTTCGTTGGGGTTCAGCGTCATCGGTCCACTCCACCCATCACCGGGTCGATCGAGGCGATGGCGACGATGACGTCGGCGACCATGCCGCCCTCGCTCATCACCGACGTCGCCTGCAGGTTCGTGAAAGAGGGGTCACGGAAGTGCGCGCGGAACGGCCGAGTGCCGCCGTCGGAGACGACGTGCGCGCCGAGCTCGCCGCGCGGCGACTCCACCGGCACGTAGGCCTGGCCGGCCGGCACCCGGAAGCCTTCGGTCACCAGCTTGAAGTGGTGGATCAGGGCCTCCATGGACTCACCCATGATGTGCCGGATGTGGTCGAGGCTGTTGCCCATGCCGTCGCTGCCGATCGCGAGCTGGCTGGGCCAGGCGATCTTCTTGTCCGCGACCATCACCGGGGCTCCCTCGAGCCCGGCGAGCCGGTCGGCGCACTGCTCGACGATCTTCAGCGACTCCGCCATCTCCGCGAGCCGGATCCGGAACCGGCCGTAGGAGTCGGCGGTGTCCCAGGTGATCACGTCGAAGTCGTAGTCCTCGTAGCCGCTGTAGGGCTGCATCTTGCGCAGGTCCCACGGGTAGCCGGTCGAGCGGAGCACCGGGCCGGAGAGGCCCAGCGCCAGGCAGCCGGCCAGGTCGAGGTGGCCCACGCCCTCGAGCCGGGCCTTGAAGATCGGGTTGGCGTTGCACAGCGCGGCGTACTCGGGCAGCCGCTTCCTCATCAGCGCGATGAAGTCGCGGATCTCGTCGAGCGCGCCGGGCGGCAGGTCCTGGGCGATGCCGCCGGGCCGGATGTAGGCGTGGTTCATCCGCAGGCCGGTGATCAGCTCGAACAGGTCGAGCACGAGCTCCCGCTCGCGGAAGCCGATCGTCATCACGGTCAGCGCGCCGATCTCCATGCCGCCGGTGGCGATCGCGACCAGGTGCGAGGAGATCCGGTTCAGCTCCATCAGGAGCACCCGCATGACCTGTGCCTTCTCCGGAATGTCGTCCTCGATGTCGAGCAACCGCTCGACGCCGAGCACGTAGGTCATCTCGTTGTAGAACGGCGAGAGGTAGTCCATCCGGGTGCAGAACGTGACGCCCTGCGTCCAGGAGCGGAACTCCATGTTCTTCTCGATGCCGGTGTGCAGGTAGCCGATGCCGCACCGGGCCTCGGTGACCGTCTCACCCTCGAGCTCGAGGATCAGCCGCAGCACGCCGTGCGTGGACGGGTGCTGGGGGCCCATGTTGACGACGACCCGCTCCTCGCCCTCCTCAGCGATTCCTTGGACGACGGAGTCCCAGTCCTGACCGGTGACGGTGAAGACCTTGCCGGCGGTGGTCTCGCTCTCGCCGGCCTGGTGCGGTGCGTAGGGGTCCTGGGTCTGGCTCATCAGCTGTACGACCTCCGCTGGTCCGGCGGTGGGACGGTGGCGCCCTTGTACTCCACGGGGATGCCACCGAGGGGGTAGTCCTTGCGCTGGGGGTGGCCCAGCCAGTCGTCGGGCATCTCGATCCGGGTCAGCGCGGGGTGACCGTCGAAGATGATCCCGAAGAAGTCGTAGGTCTCCCGCTCGTGCCAGTCGTTGGTCGGGTAGACCGAGACCACCGACGGGATGTGCGGGTCGCTGTCGGGGCAGGTGACCTCGAGCCGGATCCGCCGGTTGTGGGT
The DNA here is from genome assembly GCA_035457605.1 of Nocardioidaceae bacterium. Taxonomy (GTDB): domain Bacteria; phylum Actinomycetota; class Actinomycetes; order Propionibacteriales; family Nocardioidaceae; genus Nocardioides_C. Next base: position 9,214 of record DATIBI010000087.1, on the reverse strand, counting down.
CATCGACAGCAGGTGGTAGACCGCGTGCAGCTCGCGGCCCTCGTCGCCGGGGTAGTGCACACCGGAGACGCCGGAGCAGAACTCGAAGCGCAGGGTCGGGTCGTCGCGCAGGGTGCGGGCGACCTCGAGCAGCTGGTGGCGGCGGATGAAGAAGGTGATCTCACCGCGGTGCACGACGACCTTCTCCACCGCGCTGGTGAACGTGGACGGCTCGAGCGCGGTCTCGAGCGCCTCGGCGACCTCGTCGAACCAGCCGCCGTAGGGGCGCTCGGTGGCACCGGGCATCGTCACCGGGCGGACGATCCCGCCGTAACCGGAGGTGTCCCCGGATCCCTGCACGCCGAACATGCCGGTGCGGACGTCGACGACCTCGGGTCCGAGCGCACCCGGCTCCACGGGGAGGGTGTTCTCGGGCATGGTGCCGGTGGCGTCGGGGTCGGTGCCCTCGGTCACCTCGTCGAACTCCTGGGGCTCCTTGGGGGTCACCGGAGCTGTCCCTTCATCTCGGAGGTGGGCAGGGCGTTCAGCGCGCCGGTCTCGAGCTCCTCGATCTGCTGCATGCGGTTGGAGCCGAGCTTGGAGTGCTGGACCTGGTCGTGCAGCTTGAGGATCGCGTCGATCAGCATCTCCGGGCGCGGCGGGCAGCCGGGGAGGTACATGTCGACCGGGACCACGTGGTCGACGCCCTGGACGATCGCGTAGTTGTTGAACATGCCGCCCGAGGACGCGCAGACACCCATCGCCAGGACCCACTTGGGGTCGGGCATCTGGTCGTAGATCTGCCGCAGGACCGGCGCCATCTTCTGGCTCACCCGGCCGGCGACGATCATCAGGTCCGCCTGGCGCGGGGAGGCCCGGAAGACCTCCATGCCGAACCGGCCGAGGTCGTACTTCGGGCCGCCGGTGGTCATCATCTCGATGGCGCAGCAGGCCAGGCCGAACGTGGCCGGCCAGAACGACGCCTTGCGGAAGTAGCCGGCGACGTGCTCCACGGTCGTCAGCAGGACGCCGCTGGGGAGCTTCTCTTCGAGTCCCATATCAGTCCCTTACGGTCGCTTCCCTCAGTCCCACGCTCAGTCCCATTCCAGGCCCCCGCGACGCCACACGTACGCGTAGGCGACGAAGACGGTGAGGATGAACAGGACCATCTCGATCAGACCGAAGACCGCCATGTTGTCGAAGGCGACGGCCCAGGGGTAGAGGAAGATGATCTCGATGTCGAAGACGATGAACAGCATCGCGGTGATGTAGTACTTCACCGGGAACCGGCCGCCGCCGACCGGCTGCGGGGTGGGCTCGATGCCGCACTCGTAGGAGTCGAGCTTGGCCCGGTTGTAGCGCTTGGGGCCCACGACGGCACTCATGATGATCGAGAACACCGCGAACCCTGCTGCCAACAGCGCGAGCGCGACGACGGGCATGTACAGCTCCATCGCGCGAACCTCCTGTCTCGTCGTTCCGTGAGTGCTTGGGTGGTGCCTAGGCCCGGGGGGCCACCTTGCTGAGGGCGTTGATGACGCGGTCCGACACGTCCCCGTCGTGCGGGTCGGTGAGGTTGGCCATCAGCTTGAGCATGAAGCGCATCAGCGCCTCCCGAGGCAGGCCGTGCTTGGTGGCCTGCTTCATGAACGTGGGGTTGCCGATCATCTTGGCGAAGACCCGGCCCAGCGTGAAGTACCCGCCGTAGGCCGAGTCCAGGGCAGCGGCGTAGCTCTCCAGGACCCGTTCCCGGCCCGAGCCCTCGGGTCGGGCGAGCGCCTGCAGCACGGTGTGCGCGGCGGTCTCGCCGGACTCCAGGGCGTAGTCGATGCCCTCGCCGTTGAACGGGTTCACCATGCCGCCGGAGTCGCCGACCAGCAGCACACCGCGGGTGTAGTGCGGCTTGCGGTTGAAGCCCATCGGCAGGGCGGCCGAGCCGATCTTGCCGACGCGGTTCTCGTCGCGGAAGCCCCACTCCTCCGGGGTGTTCGCCAGCCAGCGGGTGAGGACGTCCTTGTAGTCGACGTGCTGGAACGCCTTGGAGGTGTTGAGGATCCCCAGGCCCACGTTGGCGGTGCCGTCGCCGACGCCGAAGATCCAGCCGTAGCCGGGGAGCAGGTTGGACTCGCCGGGCGTGCCGTCCCACAGCTCCAGCCAGGACTCCATCCACGGGTCGTCGTGGCGCGGGGTCGTGTAGTACGCGCGGACAGCGACGCCCATCGGCCGGTTCTCGCGACGCTCGAGGCCGAGCGCGACCGCGATCCGGGCGGACACGCCGTCGCAGGCGATCACGATCGGCGCGGAGTACGTCTCCTCGTCACCGATCCGGCGGCCCCGGTCGTCCACCGGCTTCGCGCGGACGCCGACCACCCGGCCGGTCCGCTCGTCGAGCACCGGGCCGGTGACCGCGGTGCGCTCCATGAGCCGGGCGCCCGCCTTCTCGGCGTGCCGGGCGAGGATCTCGTCGAGGTCCATCCGGGTGCGGACCATGCCGTACGGCGGGAACGAGGTGAGCTCGGGCCAGGGCAGCTCGAGCCGGTGGCCGGCGCCGACGATCCGCAGCCCCTTGTTCCGCTGCCAGCCCGGCTCGTCGAGGTCGAAGCCCATGCCGATGAGCTGCTTGACCGCGCGCGGGGTGAGGCCGTCGCCGCAGATCTTGTCGCGCGGGAAGCCGCTCTTCTCCAGCAGCAGGACGTCGACGCCCGCGCTGGCGAGGTGGAAGGCGGCGCTCGAGCCGGCCGGGCCCGCACCCACGACGATGACGTCGGCCTGCCGCGCGTCAGCGGTGGTCCGGCTCATGGGTGGAACACCTCGTCTCCCGTGTTTCGCAGCCTTGCGAAGAGCCCGCATGTGACTTAGTGAATTGCTTCACTAAGTGGCTCTGCTGCCAGTCTAGAGGTCTGCGTCACATCGCGCGAACCCGCCCCTACCCTCACATGTTCACCACGAAACAGTGACCTGGATCGCTTATTTTATTGACGATTCCGTGCCCTAAATCACGACCCAGCCGACGGGTCGCTCCGGCGCTGCCGACAGGCCGGGCGGTGCCTGGGGTCAGGCGGTGGCGTGGTGCAGCGCGACGATCCCGCCGGACAGGTCGCGCCACTTCACCGCGCTCCAGCCCGCACCTGCGATCCGGGCAGCGAGCCGCTCCTGGTCCGGCCAGGCCCGGATCGACTCGGCGAGGTAGACGTAGGCGTCCGGGCTCGAGGAGACCGCCCGCGCGATCGGCGGGAGCGCCTTCATGAGGTACTCCATGTACACCGTGCGGAACGGCGCCCAGGTCGGGTGGCTGAACTCGCACACCACCAACCGGCCGCCGGGACGGGTCACCCGGCGCAGCTCGCGCAGGCCGGCGTCCGGGTCGACGATGTTGCGCAGCCCGAACGAGATCGTCACCGCGTCGAAGGTGTCGTCGGCGAACGGCAGCCGGGTCCCGTCGCCGGCGGTGAACGGCAGGTGCGGCCGGGCCCGCTTGCCGACCCGGAGCATGCCGATGGAGAAGTCGCACGGCACGACCTGCGCGCCGCGGTCCGCGAAGGGCTGGCTCGACGTGCCCGTGCCGGCGGCGAGGTCGAGCACCCGCTCCCCCGGCCTGGGGTCGACCGCGGAGAGCACCGCGTGCCGCCAGCGACGGTCCTGACCCAGGGACAAGATGTCGTTGGTGATGTCGTACCGCTTGGCCACGTCGTCGAACATCGCGGCGACGTCCGCGGGCTTCTTGTCCAGGTCAGCTCGGGTCACGTGGATACCTTAGACAGCACCCTGCACCGGCCCGCCCCGCAGGAGCGTGCTGGACGCACCGCCGTACTCTGGACCACTGTGACCACCCAGCCCGAGACCTCCACCGACGCCTCACCGCTCGTCGTCCGGACCGTCGCGCTGCCCGACCCCGGGCCGCTGCTGGCGCTCCTGCCGCGCGAGGAGTCCCTGGCCTGGGTGCGCCGCGGGGACGGGCTGGTCGGCTGGGGCGCGGCAGCACGCATCCGCACCAGCGGCCCCTCCCGGTTCGCCGAGGCCCGGGGCTGGTGGGCCGGCCACGCCCGCGCGGCCGTGGTCCGCGACGAGGTGGGCCGCCCCGGCACCGGGCTGGTCGCGTTCGGGTCGTTCGCGTTCGCCGACGACCCCGGCGACAGCGTGCTGGTGGTGCCCGAGGTGGTGGTCGGCCGGCGTGACGGCACCGCCTGGGTGACCACGGTCAGCCGGGCCGGGATCACCGCGCACTCGCCGATCGGGCCGGCCGACCCGGCCGACCCCCCGGCCGGGATCGCGTTCGCCGACGGCGCGCTCAGCGGCACCGAGTGGGAGGGCGTGGTCGCGGAGGCGGTGCGCCGGATCAGCGCCGGCGACCTGGAGAAGGTCGTCCTGGCCCGGGACCTGGTCGCCTCCGCCGACGAGGAGATCGACGTGCGCTGGCCGGTGCAGCGGCTGGCCGAGAGCTACCCGATGTGCTGGACGTTCCACGTCGACGGCATGTTCGGCGCGACCCCGGAGATGTTGGTGCGCCGCGAACGGGGCCTGGTCACCTCGCGTGTGCTGGCCGGCACCATCCGTCGTACCGGCGACGACGCGCGCGACCTCGCCCTGGCCGGCGCGCTGGCCCGGTCGTCGAAGGACCTCGAGGAGCACGAGTACGCCGTTCGCTCGGTGGCCGACGCGCTGGCGCCGCACTGCACGTCGATGAACGTGCCCGAGGCGCCGTTCGTGCTGCACCTGCCCAACGTCATGCACCTGGCCACCGACGTGGCCGGGGTCATCGACGACTCCACGTCCTCCCTGGAGCTGGCCGAGGCGCTGCACCCCTCCGCGGCGGTGGGCGGGACGCCGACCGACGTGGCCACCCGGCTGATCACCGAGATCGAGGGCATGGACCGCGGCCGGTACGCCGGCCCGGTCGGCTGGATGGACGCCTCCGGTGACGGCGAGTGGGGCATCGCGCTGCGCTCGGCGGAGGTCGACGGCAACACCGTGCGGCTGTTCGCGGGCTGTGGCATCGTCGCCGACTCCGACCCCGAGGCCGAGCTCGCCGAGGCGCAGGCCAAGTTCGTCCCGGTCCGGGACGCCATCTCCGCCGGCTGACCGGCTACCTCCGCCGCCTACAGGGGTACGTCGGACCCGCTGCTCGTGCGCACGTAGTCCTGGTCCCGCGCGCCCAGGAAGTCCCGCAGCCGCGCGTCGGTGATGCCGAGCCCGATCTCGCTGGAGATCAGCTCGTGGATCGCGACGTTGCGCGGCGCACCGACCGCCCGGGCGAAGTCGATGGCCTCGCCCAGCCGCAGCCACGGGCCGCTCACCGGCAGCAGGAGCACGTCGACCTCCCGCGCCGGGAGGGCGAAGGCGTCGCCGGGGTGGTAGACGGTGAGCCCGTCCACGTCGACCAGGTAGCCGCTGTTCGCGAACCGCGGGCCCTCCTCGTGGATCAGCTTGTGCCACCGCCCGACCGCGCTGACCGGGTGCCCGGCGTCGAAGGACTGCCCGGGCGCCACGACGGTGACCCGGTCGGCCACGTCGGGGGCGTCGGCGGCGATCTGCTCGGCGACGGCGGAGATCGTGAACACGGGGGCGTCGGCGGCGCGCAGGTGGTCGAGGTGGAAGTGGTCGGCGTGCTCGTCGGTGACCAGCACCGCGGTCGCGCCGTCGACCGCCTCGGGCTCGGTGAACGAACCGGGGTCCACGACCACGGCCCGTGAGCCGGACTCGATGCGGACGCAGGCGTGGCCGAACTTGGTGAGCCTCATGCGCCCATCATCCGACGATCGAGTCGACGTAGCACCACCGCCAGGTCTCGTTGGGCTCCGCGGAGCGCACGACGGGGTGGCCGCTGGCGGACGCGTGCGCGGACGCGTGCCGCCGCGGCGAGGAGTCGCAGCAGCGGACCTCGCCGCAGGTCAGGCACAGCCGCAGGTGCACCCAGGTGCTGCCCTCGGCGACGCAGTCCTCGCAGACCGCGTGGTCGGGCACCGGGCGCATCCTCGCGGTCTCGAGATGGTCGCAGCGGTCGTGCTGGGTGACGGTCACCATGTCCTCCGCAAGATCGTCGCGCAGCCGCTCCCGGCGCGCGGTCGACGCGTCGAGCATCGACTCCTCCACGTCGAGCGCGGCGAGCACGTCCTCGACCACCTCGTGCGGGACCCGGCCGGTGCTCCGCACCTCCAGGACCCGTTCCCGCTCGGCCTGCAGCATCTCCAGCCGCAACCGAGCGTACGCCTCCGAGGGTGCCTCGACGGCCGGGTCGATCCGGCCGAGCCGCTCCCAGGCGGTGAAGTCGCGCTGCTCGACCCGGCGGCGCAGCGCGTCCACGGTGTCGTAGGGGTCCTCGTCCTGCGCGTGCTCCTCCAGCACCGCGAGCCCGGCGGCCGACGCGTCCTGGAACAGGGTGGCCCGCGCCAGCGCGTCCTGCCGCGGGTCCGGACCCGGCACCTCGAGCCGTCGGGCCAGCCACGGCAGGGTGAGCCCCTGCCCGAACAGGGTGCCGGCGGTGACCGTGAACGCCACCAGCAGCAGCACCTCGCGGTGCTGGACGTCCTCGGGGATCGCGAACGCCGCGGCCAGGGTGACCACTCCGCGCATCCCTGCCCACGACACCAGCAGGCTGGTCTTCCACGACGGCACCGGGCGCACCTCACCCCGGCTGGGGGCGAGCAGCAGGAACCGGAACGCGAAGATCCACACCGGACGCAGCAGCACGGTCGCGGCGAACGCGGCCAGGCAGACCAGGGCGATCCGGCCCACGGAGAGCTCGCTGGCTCCGACCTCGGCGAGGATCCAGCTGGCCTGGAGACCGATGAGCAGGAAGACGGTGTTCTCCAGCAGGAACGAGATCGTCCGCCAGTTCAGCCGCTCGGCGATCCGCGACGACGCGGTCTGCAGCACCGGCGCCTTGTGCCCGAGCGCCAGCCCGGAGACCACGACCGCGAGGACCCCGGAGGCGTGCACCTCCTCGGCGAGGACGTAGGCCGCGAACGGGGTGAGCAGGGAGACGCTGGTGTCGAGCACCGGGTCGGTGACGTGCTTGCGGCCCCAGCCGACCACCACGAACAGCAGCAGCCCGACCAGGACACCGCCGCCCGCGGCCCAGGCGAAGTCCAGGCCGACCGCGACCACGCCGACCGACCCGGCGATCGCGGTCCGCAGCGCGACCAGCGCGGTGGCGTCGTTGAGCAGCGACTCGCCCTCGAGGACGGTGACGATCCGCCGGGGCAGGCCGATCCTTCGGGCGATCGCGGTGGCCGCCACCGCGTCCGGCGGCGCGACGACCGCGCCGATGGCGAACGCGGCCGGCCAGGACACCCCGGGCAGCACTCCGTGCACGACCACACCGACCCCGACCGTGGTGAACGCGACCAGCCCGACCGAGAGCAGCAGGATCGGGCTGCGGTTGGCGTTGAAGTCGACCAGCGAGGTCTGCAGCGCGGCGGCGTACAGCAGCGGCGGCAGCAGCCCGACCAGGACGATCTCGGAGCTGAGCCGGACCTCCCCCAGGAACGGCAGCGTGGACCCGACCATGCCCAGGGCGATCAGGACCAGGGGCGCGGACAGGTCGAACCGGCGGCAGAGTCCGGAGACGACGACCACCACCGCGAGAAGGGCGACGAGCGAGAGCGCGACGTGCACCCGGCCATTCAACCCCCACCCGGGGTGGTCTCAGACGAGATCCCGGATGGCGGCATCGAGCGCGCGCCGGTTGTCCCGGCGCACGACCGCCTCCACCACCTCGATGCCGCCGTTGGGGTTGTCCAGCGCCAGCCGCAGCTCCTCCCGCGTGTGCACCCGCCAGTGCGGGGTCCGGGACGCGGCGCACAGGGCGGCCAGGTCGGTGCGGTGCGGGGTGCCGAAGAGCCGCTCGAAGGACGCGGCGTAGGCCGACGCGCCCTGCTCCAGCGACGCGAAGATGCTGCCGCCGTCGTCGTTGACGACCACGATCGTCAGGTCCGGGCGCTGCTCCTCGGGCCCGAGCAGCAGCCCGTTGCTGTCGTGCAGGAAGGTGACGTCGCCGAGCAGCGCGAACGCGCGGCTGGTGCCCTCGCGGCCGAGGGCGGCGCCGACCGCGGTGGACACCGAGCCGTCGATGCCGGCAAGGCCGCGGTTGGCGACCACCAGCCGGTGCTGCCCGACCGGGTACCGCGCGACGGTCAGGTCGAGGTCGCGGACCGGGTTCGAGGCGCCCACGAACAGCAGCCCGTGCGGCGGCAGCGCCGCGCTGACCGTGGCCGCGACCTGGTGCGGGGTGAGCTCGTCCCGCCCGGCGAGGAGCTCGTCGAGCTTCACCGAGAGCTCGGCGTCCCGCTCCTGCCACTCCGCGAGCCAGGGCGTGGGCTCCCGTCGCGCCCCGGGGTCGAGTCCCTCGGGCCGGGCGGCGTGCACCACCCGCGACACCCGGTGCCCGGGATCGGTCCAGCCGCCCGGGCCGGTGACCGCGACGACCTGCACGTCCGGTCGGGACAGCAGCCGGCTCACCGGCCGGGACAGGGTCGGGTGGCCGTAGACCACCACCTGCTCGATCCGGCCGGCCAGGTCCACGTCGCCGAGCAGCAGCCGGTAGGTGCGGATCGCGTTCGCCCCGGTCCGCGAGCCGCTCGAGGGCTCGGCGAGCAGCGGCCAGCCCGCCGCCTCGGCGAGCACCCGTGCCGGTGGACCGGCGTCGTCGCCGGCGACCACGACCGTGCGCAGGCCGGGGTCCAGCGGCTCGGGCTCCGCGACCCGGCGGGCCGGCCCCCGGGTCCACGGCGCGTCGTCGGGTCGGCCGGCGGTCGGGGTGGTCCAGCCGCCGTCGGTGTCGGGGGTGAGCGGCTCGGCGAGCTGCAGGTTGAGGTGGACCGGGCCCGGCGCGTCCGTCGTACCGCCCCGGGCGGCCACCAGGAACCGGGCCACGGTGGACCGCCACGCGGCGACCTGACCGGCCTCGTCGACCCCTGGCCTGCCCGGCGGCAGGTCCGTGAACGCCCGGACGGCGTCGCCGAAGATCTTCACCTGGTCGGTGGTCTGGTTGGCGTTGGTGCCACGCAGCGACGCGGGCCGGTCGGCGCTGACCACCACCAGCGGCACGCCCGCGTGGGAGGCCTCGAGCACCGCGGGGTGCAGGTTGGCGACCGCCGGGCCCGAGGTGGTGACCACCGGGACCGGCCGCCGCGACGTCTTGGCCAGCCCCAGCGCCAGGAACCCCGCGGTGCGCTCGTCGACGCGCACGTGCAGCCGCAGCCGGCCCTCGGTGGCGGCGGCGTGCGCGGCGAACGCC
>DATIBI010000086.1:0-2411 GCA_035457605.1 Nocardioidaceae bacterium | reverse complement strand
CGCCGGATCGGCACCAGCTCACGATGATCGCGCTCCCCGCGACCCAGGCCGACGGAGAACGCCCACATCCCGATCCGTGCCTGGTCGGGGAACATGCCCAGGGCCGCCTTCGACGCCTCGGACGCGAGCGAGACCCTGGTCCGCCCGCCCGCAACCTCGTCCATCGAACCGGATACGTCGAAGACCCCGAGGATCCGCGTCGGGACCGTCAGCACGGACCAGCGCCGGAGCATGGTGGCGACAGCCCCCGCTCTGGGCGGAGGCAGGACACGCAGCTCGCCGGCGCCACGATCCCGAGGAAGGGGCTCGAGGTCCGCCGACCGGAACCCGGCCACCTCGAGCAGCTCCGCGCCTGCCGGACTTCGCAGGTAGTGGGTCAGCTGCTCGGCCGCGTCGAGGGTGGCGCCCTCCTCGGCGAGGGCGACCAGCGGGTAGTCCAGCACCATCGTCCCGGTCTCGGGGACCCGTGCCTCGAGGTCACGCCCGAGACCGTGGGCTCGACGGTCCAGCAGCTGCTGCTCGCTGAGGATCGCCGCGCCGCCCGGCTTCAGTACCAGCTGGGTCAGGTCGCTGGCCGCGTCCCTGTCCCCGCCGAGCCGCTGAGCGAGCGGCACCATCACCGAGTCCAGGCCCGTCGCGCCCGAAGACCGGGTCGAGTCCGACTCGGCCCTCAAGGCGAGCAGCGCCGCGGCAGGTGCCGAGCTGCGCAGGGGATCCACGAACGTGACGTCCTTGCGGGTGAGAACGTCGCGCCAGGAGCGCGGCCGGCGGATTCCGCGGCCGGCGACAACCACGGGCGACCGGGCCAGCGAGCTCGCGACCACGGTGGGCTCACCCTCGAACCCGTCGATCCGCTCGAGCCATGCCGAGGAGTCCGGCACCCACAGGGTCGGTGAACCGGCGGCGCGTGCGTCAAGGGACCGAGAGACTTCGTTCGGCGCGGCGGCGTGCACCTGGTAGTCCACGCACTCGCCGTCCGCCTCGGCGCCACGTTGCTCCAGGCTCGAGGCAGCGTCCTGCAGCACCTCGACGGTCTCCTCCGCGGCCGCGACGGAGACCGGCAACGAGCCGGAGCATCCACCGAGATCGAGCAGTGAGGCGTTGGCGCTGAACGCAATGCCTCCGAGCACGACCGGTAGCCCGGCAGCCAGCGCCAGCAGAGGCCAGGGCGCCCGCCGTCCCCTCCGGCTGGGGGCCGCTGAGTGTCGTCCAGGCATGACCACGCCCTTCTGTAGCGGTTGGACCCCTCCCCGCCGGCTCAGCAGCCTAAAGCACCCATGTCGCGCGTGCGTGCACGAGCCTGGTCGTGCACCGAGGAGATGAAATGCACGTCACAGTTCCAGCCGGAAGTCAGGCCGGAGGGACGCACATCCGTTCTGGACAAGGGAATCCGCGGTTCGCCCGGGTGTCGTGTCTCGGGGTCGATTTGCCTCCGACCCGGCACTCCGCCCGTCGCGCGATCAGGGTAGGTTAAGGGCTCGTGATGGCGGATATGAGCAGCTTCGAAGCCGCCGCTTACGCGCAGATGCTGAAAGAGGCGCTCGCGCGTCGTGAGCAGGCGGAAGGTGTTCCGGTTCGGCTCCCGATGGTCGCCTCGTACGCGAGGCTGGATGCGGTGCTGCGCGAGTGGGAGTCATCCGCCGCAGATGCGGTACTGCTGCGTGATTCCGGTACGGCGGTACGAATGGTGTCCGTTGCCCAGCTGCAGCGGGAGAGGGAGCCGTGGCCACCCCGGGGTGTGCTGGCTGCTGCCGACGGGACGTGGGTCCTCGAGCATGACGGCCGCGTCACCCGCATGTACTGACCTGGAAGGACATCACCGTCAGGGCGCCCTCGCCGGACACGCCGTGCGGCCGACGCCAGGCGGGCACGGCCCGGTAGAGTGGGCACCGGTGCGCCGGGAAGTCTGGTCGGCAGGAGATCTGTCGAACCCAGACCCCAGGAGACACCGATGAGCGGACCGACCTCCCCGAACACGATTCTCAGCCGGGGGTCCTGGACCGAGACCAGCCGCATCACCGCGGTTCTGCGCAAGGAGACCGTCGGCGGAGCCCTTCTCCTGGCCGCGACCGCTCTGGCCATGGTCTGGGCAAACTCGCCACTCGCCGACGCCTACACCGCCCTCCGCGACTACAAGGTCGGCCCCGAGGCGCTCCACCTGCATCTCTCCTTGGGCACGTGGGCGGCCGACGGACTCCTCGCGATCTTCTTCTTCGTCGTCGGCCTCGAGCTCAAGCGCGAGTTCGTCGCCGGCGACCTGCGCGACCCTCGCCGTGCCGCCCTCCCGGTCGTGGCGGCGGTCGGGGGGATGATCGTGCCGGCACTGATCTTCGTCGCGGTCAACGCCGGTGGCGGCTCCGACCTGCGCGGGTGGGCCATCCCGACCGCGACCGACATCGCCTTCGCGCTCG
>DATIBI010000085.1:0-11392 GCA_035457605.1 Nocardioidaceae bacterium | reverse complement strand
GCCTATTTCGGGTGCCGCGACGAGAAGGGGCGCTTCGACCTCGAGCGGCTCAAGGACGCGGTCACGGGTGCGCCGGTGCGCGCCCTGGAGATCAAGCTCAGCCAGGGGGCGAAGCCGGGTCTGGGCGGCGTGCTGCCCGGCGCCAAGGTGTCCGCGGAGATCGCGGAGACCCGGGGCGTGCCGGTCGGTGAGGACTGCGTGAGCCCGTCGCGGCACGCGGAGTTCACCGATGTGGACAGCATGCTGGACTGGGTCGAGCTGCTGGCCGAGGAGACCGGGCTGCCGGTCGGCATCAAGTCCGCGGTGGGTGACCTGGGGTTCTGGCACGAGCTGGCCGACCAGATGGCGAGCACCGGCCGCGGGGTCGACTTCGTGACCATCGACGGCGGCGAGGGCGGGACGGGCGCGTCCCCACTGATCTTCACCGACGCCGTCTCGCTGCCCTTCCGGCTCGGCTTCGCGCGGGTGTTCCCGATCTTCGCCGAGCGCGGCCTCGCCGAGGACGTGGTGTTCATCGGCGCCGGCAAGCTCGGGCTGCCCGACAACGCGATCGTGGCGATGGGTCTCGGCGCGGACATGGTCAACGTGGGGCGCGAAGCGATGCTCGCGGTCGGCTGCATCCAGGCGCAGCGGTGCCACACCGACAAGTGCCCGACCGGGGTGGCCACCCAGGACAAGTGGCTCGCGCACGGGCTCGACCCGGAGTCGAAGTCACAGCGGGTCGCGAACTACGTCAGGACGCTGCGCCGTGACCTGCTGAAGGTGTCCGAGGCGGCCGGCGTCGAGCACCCGGCGCTGGTCGGGCCCGAGACGATCGAGGTGCTCGAGACCCTCTCGGAGGGGCGGCGGCTCGACGAGATCTACGGCTACAAGCCGGGGTGGGGCCTGCCGGCGGAGGAGGACCGCGCGGCGCTGGTGTCCTTGATGGAGGCACACGAGGAGGCCGAGGTGCAGACCGAGGGGCCGCCGGAGACGGCCGAGCCCGGGTCCCGCGGCGAGGAGCTCACCGGTTCGCAGCCCGTGTCGGAGTAGCGGTCGCTCCCGTGTCGGAGTAGCGCTCGCTCCCGTGTCGGAGTAGCGGTCGCTCAGTGGTGCGCGGCGTCGTGAGCGTCACGGTCGGCGGCGTCCTCGTCGGCGCCGGCGTGAGCGTCGCCGTGAACGTCACGCTCCTCACCGGCGTGGTCCTCACCGGCGTGGTGTTCACCGGCGCGGTCCTCACCGGCATGGTCCTCCTCACCGGCGTGGTCCTCACCGCCGCCGTGGTGGTGGTCGCCCTCGGGACGGAAGTCCGGAGGCACCAGCAGACTCATCCGGTCGTGCCCCATCGGCGCCGGCGTCGTCGCGACGTAGGTGACGCCGTTGGGGTCAGCACCCACGGGGACGGTGGCCACCACCGCCCCCTGCTGAAGGTCGACCACGCTCACCGTGTCGTCGTAGCTGTTCGTGACCCAGGCCCGGCTGCCGTCCGGGGAGGCCGCGACTCCGTGTGGCCCCGAGCCGACCGTGATCTCGTCGAGCACCCGCATGTCGGCGGGGTCGATCACGCTGACCCTGTCACCGGGGTTCCTCGCCGTCCCTTGGTCCGCCGAGAGCAGCAGCCCGGTGGCCGTGAGCAGGATCTGCGCGGGCGGCGCGGACACCCTGACCCGGCCCGTCACCTCTCCCGTCGGGACGTCGATGCGGACGACCTCACGCGTGCTCGCCACTGCCGCGTAGGCGGTCGCCCCGTCCGCGGTGACCGCAACCTGGATCGGCTCACGACCGACCGGCACCGAGGCCACGCGCGACCCGGCGGTGGTGTCGAGGACGTCGACCGTGCCGTTGCCGGTGTTGGCGACCACGGCCACCGGTGCGTCCTCCGCGACGCGGATGCCGTGCGGTGCTCCCCCGACCCGGATCACCTCGCTGCTGCGCAGCCTCGGCGTGAAGCGGTGCACCGTCCCGTCACCGGAGGCTGTCACGTAGACCTTTCCGTCCGGTCCCTGCACCACGTGCGCAGGATGCTCACCCGCCGGAGCCACCCTCAGCGGGAACAACCCGTGCGCGTCGACCGCGATCACCCCGCCATGGCCGGTCACCCACACCTCGTCACCTGTTACGCCGGCCTGGACGTTGTGCGGCCCGTCGATCCCGGTCAGGGTCGCGGTCACGTGGCCCGTCTCGGCGTCGATGACCGTGAGTGAGTCACCGTCCTCGTTGGCGACCCAGACCGCACCGGTCGCTCCGGTCGCTCCGGTCGCTCCGGTCGCTCCTTTCGCCCCGAGCCCCGGCGTGACGGTGTGCGCAGGCTGGTGCGATGGCGGGTGCGCCGGCTGGTCCGCCGGCGTTGCCCCGCGGCCCGGGCCGACCGTGCATGCCGCGGCCGCGAGGACGCTCATGACTGTGAGGCACACGATGCCGACCCGCTGAGCGTCGCCGGAACCTGGTGCACTCTCGGAACGCGTGAGAGCGCGCGCACCTCCAACAACGGCGGGTCGCGCGATGCCGGTTCCTCGGACGGCCGTCCCGCCTCGATCGTTGCTGGTGGGCCGGACGCGCCTCACCAACCGACCCCCGAGCCTGGGTCCTTCCTCGGACGCCGGGCGCCTCATCGGGCGACCCTCGCGCATCGGTCGATGCTGGTAGGCCGGACGCGCCTCACCAGCCCACCCCCGCGCCTGGGTCCTCGCTCGAACGCCGGGCGCCTCATCGGCCGGCCTGAGGAGACGTGGTCGGCTCGGCTGCGCGCTCGGCGCGGCCGACGATCTCCCAGCCCGAGGCACCGAGGGAGACCACTGCGACGGGGAAGATCCCGAGATTCTCCTTGTCGATGTGCAGGCTCAGCTCGTCGAGCATCTCGTCCACCCGCTGCGCGAGGTCCACGGCTTCGAGGTCCAAGGCCGCGAACGCTGCGTCGAACGCGGTGTGCTCCACCTCGAGCTCCAGCACCGCCCCCGCGAAGTCACCGTCGGCCTTCAACGCCGCGAACAGGCCGGCCTCCTCACGGCGTACGTGGGAGCTCAACCGGCGCTCCAGCTCTCCCAGAGCACGGACCGCCTCAAAGCGCTTCCCTGCCCTGAGCAGCCGGCGGATCTCACCGCCGAGGTCGAGCAGCTCGAGGTGCTCGTCCATCAGCTGCGCAATCGGTTCCACGCCCCTGCATCCGCAGTGCTCACACATGCGGTCGCCTCCCCTCGATCGTCCACCAGTCTCGAGGGCCAAGGACGGTTCGGGACATGTCCGACAGTCACCGCTTGCGGGGACTTAGGTCCTCAGCACTGTCGCGGTGCCGACGCCCCGCGGTTGCGGTCCACCCCTTTGAGGTCAGCCTGTTGTTCCACCCCACCGCGGTCGGCCTATTGCCGCCTGCTGAACCGGACGCCGCCGTGCGGCATGCGCTTCATGTCCCACGCCTCGGGGTGGTCGGCCATGTGGTGGTGAGGCGGACACAGCGGTAGGCCACGCCGGAGATCCGTGCGGCCGCCCTGGTGCCAGGGGTCGAGATGATGCGCTTCTGTCCAGGCCGGGGGCCTGTCGCAGTTCGCCGCTGCGCACCCGTCGTACCGATGCGCCAGGGCTATCCGCTGCGCCTTGCTGAACAGCCGACGCTCCCGGCCGAGGTCGAGCGGCACCGAGTCGCCGTCGAGGACCATCGGGATGATCCCCGCACGGCACGCGAGCCGGCGGGCCTCCCCGGCGCTGATCCGTTCGCCGGAGTCCAGAGTGGCGACACCGAGACCGGTCAGCAGGTGGTCGAGGCCGATGGTGACCACGACGGTGAACGGACTCCCGTTCTGCGCGGGCAGCGTGTCGACCGCGAGATGGTGCTCCAGCAGGTCCATCAACCCGTAGCCCATCAGGGTGCGGTGGTCGAGCTGCCTTCCCGTCCTCGGATCGAGGCGACGGTCACCGAGCCGACGAGGTGAGGTCAGCGCCTGGAGCGCCTTCTTCAGCAGCTCCGTGTGCAACACCGGCAGCTTGAAGCGTCCCTCGACAGTCCCGTCGCCGTTGTCGTGCATCGTCAGCGCCGCCAGCCTGCGGGCCCGCTCCTCCTCACGGGCCAGGCGCTCCCCCTCCGCCCGGTCCGCCGCCTCCGGGCACACCACCTCGAACAGCCGCTTCCCGAGCCTGCGCAGGGCGGCTGCGTCGAACCGGCCGGCGAGGTCGAGCAGGTGCGCCTCGGCCTTCTGGCAGATGTCCGGCGGCAGGTCGTCGTGCTCGTCGGTGAGCCGGTTCACCGCGTCGACGATCACCGCCGCCTGCTCCTGGTCGATCCGGCCCTCACCCAGCGCTCGCCGCGTCGCCTCGAACTGCTCGTCCAGCACCGTCGCCAGCCTGACCTGGCGGGCGCAGTGGGCACGGGTCCGCCGGGTCTCGTGCGCCAGCCAGGACGCCGTCGAGGTGGCCCCCGAGTCCGCGCCCACCTCGTTTCGGTCAGCGCTGATGAGTACCCTCAGCTGCAGCTCGGTGAGACGTGACTCGACCCGCTGCAGCACGCGTAGCGTCTCGCGCTGGTCCTCGGCCGACATCGACCACGCCGGCGTCTCGCTCACACGGTCGAACGCATCGTCGAGGGCACGCGCCATGCCGAGCAGCCGGTGCGGCGCTGGAGCGCCTCCCGGTGCGGCTGGCTGGTGCTGATCGGTCACAAAACCACGCTAGAGCGGAAAGCGGTCGCGATCGAACATACTTTCGAGCCCGTGGAAGAACCACCCACCACGTGCGGCTGTGGACGAGAACTGGCCGGTCGACCATCGCACGAGGACCGGTCGGTACACCGGTCACTCACCCGTTCCCGTCGTTGCTCGAACTGCTCCCCGCCACACACTGTCCCCGAGGTTCGCTAGCGTGCAAACAGCACGAAGGGGGACACATCATGACGGCCAACCAGCCCGCACTCGTCTTTCTCCACGGCATCGGCGACGGGGACTCACGCCGAAGCTGGCGCTCACCGCTCGACGAGACGCTGCGTGAGCTCGGGTACCCCGATCTGGACGGGACGACCGTCATCACTCCCGTCTACGCCGACCTCCTCCGGACCGCCGATCACCCGAAGGCACGACCCCCGAGGTTCACGACACCCAAGCCGAGCAGTCGGGAGAGCGGAGAAGCCCGGTGGGCTCACGAGCGGCGGCAGGCAGCCCTGGAGGAGCAGCTCGGACGGAGCCGATCCGGCATCAGGATCGGTCTGACGGAGGACGCCGTCGACTTCAACGTCAACTGGGTCCCGCTGTTCGCCCAGGCCAAGCGGTACTTGAGAAACGCCGACCTCAGGGCGCTGATCCTCAACCGGGTCATCGAGAGCCTGCCGGAGTCCGGAGACGTGGTGCTGATCGGTCACAGCCTGGGATCCCTGGTCGCCGTCGACCTGCTCGACGTGCTGCCCGAGCGGCTCCGGGTCAAAAGGCTGGTCACCCTCGGAAGCCCCCTCGGCTACCCGTCACTCCTCCGGCACCGGAAGGTGTTGCTGGACCGCTTCCCCTACGGCCGAGTCGAGTCCTGGGTGAACATCTGGAACGAGCGGGACCCCGTGTCCCTTGGCAGGGGTGTCAGCCACCACTTCCCCGAGGCTCTCGACATCAAGATCACCTCAGGTCTCGCCGGGCACGCGGCGAGCGTGTTCGTGCGTAGCCAGGTGGTCGCCAAGGCCATCGGGAGCGGACTCTTCGGACCTCTCGGCAGAGAGATCAGCCCTGTCGAGACGTCGCTGTCCGAGCATCTGGATCCGCTCGAGATGCTTCTCGTCCTCCGTGTCGCGTACGGTCACTACCTGGTCGACGCGCAGGAGGAGCAGAAGCGCTCACGGCTCGAGGCAGCCTTCTCGATCGTGCAGCAGCAGCTCGTCGAGAACCTGGTCGAGCAGTATGCGGAGAAGCAGCAAGCCGTTCCAGGCGCCCTGCTCGAGCTTCGTCACGGGGATCGCCCGTACGCGGTCGCGCGGCTCGGCCCGGAGGACTCACTCATCCCGCTCCTCCTGATCTGCGCGTCGAACTCGCTGGCTCCGTTCGAGATCGAGACCTCGGCGACCTCGCGCAGGAAGGCCATGGGCGATCTGAGCGTCTTCCTCGGGCTCACGTCGAGTCATGGTGAAAGGGTCTTCGATGCCCTGGAGGAGGCCCACCAAGTGATCCGCGACTCCCACGACGCCACTGCCCGCTGGCTGCTGGGAGCCGCTGGTGTCGCGCTTCTCGTGGCAGGCCCTGTCGGGTGGGCGCTTGCGGCGCCTGCGGGGCTCGCCGGCGGGGCCGCAATCGTCGGTGGCCTCGCTGCGTTCGGCCCGGGCGGCATGGTCGGCGGCCTCGTGACGGCGGGTGCGCTGACCTCGGCGGGGACCGGCGCAACGGTGGCGGCGCTGGTCGGTGCGCAGAGCCCGGCGATGGTGGTGGAGTCGACGGTGGCGCAGCTGTTGGCTGTTGCCGTTGCTCGGCGGAGGCTCAAGCTTCCGGTCGAGGACTCGGTGTGGTTCACCCTGGTCGACCTCCACACCGAGATCGTCCGCGAGCTCCAGCACCTCAGTCCCTACAGTGACCGCTCGTCGCCCTCCATCAAGACCCTCGAGGCAAAACGCGCGGCCGTCGAACGGGCTCTGAAGCACCTGATCGACAAGGGCTACATCGACCCGGTCGACCTCGACGGAGAGCTGGACGAAGCAGGACTGGCGGAGCTCGAGGAACGCCTTGCCGAGCCCGCACTCACCGAGGGTGCGGCCGACTCCACGGAGGCGTGAACGCCCGGGACAGCGGTCATCCCCGTCCGCGCAACCCGCTCGCCCGGACGATCGGACGCTCCACCGCGGCCGCCAGCGCCTCCGCGGTGCCGATGATCCGCACGTGCTTCTTCGCTCGCGTCACCGCGGTGTACAGCAGCTCACGCGTCAACAGCGGTGACCCCGCGGGAGGAAGCACCACCGTGACCGAGTCGAACTGGCTGCCCTGGCTGCGGTGTACCGACAGTGCGTGCACGCTCTGCACCTCGGAGAGCCTGCTGGTCGGCAGCGTGACCACCTGGCCGTCGCGACGGAACGCGGCACGCGCATGGCCGCCCTCGTCGACCACGACACCGGTGTCGCCGTTGAAGAGTCGCAGCTGGTAGTCGTTCGCGGTCACGATCAGCGGCCGTCCGACGTACCAGACGCCGTCGCGGCCGTAACCGTCGATCGCCTCGCTCAGCCACTCCTCCACGCGGCTTCCCCACCACGCGACGCCGTACGGTCCTTCGCGGTGCCCGCACAGCAGCCGGTGCCGCTCCAGCGCGGCGAGCGCGGTCCGGGCGTCACCCGCGCGGCAGGCCTCGACCAGCTCCTCACCGGCGGACACGACGTCTGTCCGCAGCGACTCCAAGCCCGCCGACGACTCGGCCGGGTCGGTGTCGACGAGCTCCAGCGACGCGTGCCCTGCTTCGAGGACCTTGGCCACCGTTGACGACGAGCCGGCGCGGATCGCCTCGGCCAGCTGCTGGATCTCCTCGGAGAACCGGTACACGTGGGACAGCCGCACCACGCCCGCGGTCAGTGCCCGCTCCTGCTCGCCCGGCGGCAGCGCGGCAAGGTCCGCGGCAGCCAGGTCGGCCGCAGCCGCCGGCAGCCGGGCCTCCGACGATGCAGGAACCGGCCGCTCCACCAGGTCACCGAGCACCGCCCCCACCTCGACCGAGGCGAGCTGGTCCGGGTCACCGACCAGCACCAGCCGGCAGTCCGGGCGCAGCGCGTCCACGAGCCGCGACATCATCGTCAGCGACACCATCGACGCCTCGTCGACGACCACCACGTCGTAGGGCAGCCGGTTGTCCCGGTCGTGCCAGAACCGCGTCCGCGCTCCCGGCTTCGACCCGAGCAGCCGGTGCAGCGTCGCCGCCTTCAGCTCGCCCAGCCGCTCCCGGTCCTCGGCCGCCAGCCCCTCGGCCGCGAACGTCGCCGCCTCCTGCAGCCGCGCGGCCGCCTTGCCGGTCGGGGCGGCCAACGCGACCCGGAGGGTCCCACCGGCCTGGTCCTGCAGCAGTGCCAACAGCTTCGCCACCGTCGTGGTCTTCCCCGTGCCCGGGCCGCCCGCGAGGATGCTGAACCGCCTGTGCGCCGCCACCACGGCGGCCAGCCGCTGCCGGTCCGGCCCGGTCCCGGGGAACAGCCGCGACAGCGCCGCCTCCAACGACGGAGCGGGTACGGCGGGCGCGCCGCCGACCCGCACTGTGCCGGGCGTGCCGCCGCCCCGTACGGAGTCGGGCGTGCCGCCGCCCCGCACCGAAGCCGAAGCCGAAGCCGTAGCCGTAGCCGACGACGCCCGGTCCACGTAGGCGGCGATCACCTGCTCCTGCCGCCAGTACCGGTCGAGGTACAGCAGCCCGTCCACCAACCGCAGCGGCCGGTCCGCGGCACCGTCGACGCCCACCGCGACCAGCCGGCTCGCCTCCAGGGCAGCCGGCCACGACGAGGCAGCCGGCCACGGAAGCGCGGCCACGTCTTCCGGGCTCACCCCGTCCACGGCGGTCGTCGAGGCAGCACGCGAGATCTCCAGGCACACCGACCCCTGCCGCACCGTGCGCACGGCCAGCGCCGCGGCGAGCAGCACCCGCTGGTCGTCCTCGCGGCCGAGCCGCTGCAGCCGGGTGGCGACGTGCACGTCGGCGGCACCGAGCACGCCGGCGCGGTTGAACGCAGCCAGGAGCCCGGTGGCCCGGCGTACCTGCTGGACGTCGTCGAGGTCCTCCACGATCGTCATCGCGCACCTCCGTGCAGCAGGTCGGACAGGTCCCGCACCAGCGCGGCCGGCGGAGCCCACGAGAACACCCCGCACGGGACGCCGTCGACGACCGGGGTGTCCGGGCCGCACATGCCGCGCAGGAAGAGGTACAGCACCCCGCCGAGGTGGACCGCCGGGTCGTAGCCGGGCTGGCGCCAGCGGAGGTACCGGTGCAGCGCGACGGAGTAGAGCAGCGCCTGCAGCGGGTAGTGCGCGTCGCGCATCGCCTCGGCGAGGGCGTCGGGCCGGTAGTGCCAGGCGGTGAGCGTCTCCTCACCACCGAGCCGGTTGGTCTTGTAGTCGACGACCAGGTAGCGCGGCGAGCCGTCGGCACCGCGCACGCGCAGCACCGCGTCGATGCTGCCGGTGAGGAAGCCGCGCATCCGCTGGGTGGCGAGCACCGGCGCGGCGAGGTCGTCGGCGTAAAGGGCGAGCGGGTCGCCGGCGGGCAGGTGCCGTCGCAGCAGGTCGGCGATCTGGCCGACCGCGGCGTCGCCGGTCGGGATGTCGCCACCGGCCAGCGGCAGCTCGAACTCGAGCTCGTCGAGCCGGTCGGCCATCGCGATGTCCGCGAGCCGCAACCCGCCGGCGAGCGGGCCGAGCGGCGTCTGCAGCGACGGCACCAGGGCCCCGGCGAGGTCGGCTGCGGGCACGGCGAGGAACCGCTCCGCCCCGGCAGCCGAGCATGCCTCCGCCACGTGCGAGGCGAGGTCCGGCGCGGTGAAGTCGACCTCCTCCAGCACGCCGTGCACCAGCGTTCCGAAGGCGGCGCCGCTGGGCAGGCCGGCCATCGGCGAGACCGGCCACCCGGCCTCGCCGGTACCACTCGCGGGACCATCGGCCGGGGAGCCGTCGCCCCGGGCGCCGTCGACCAGGACCGCCGGCTCATCGGCCACGCCCGGCTCCTCCGGCTCGCTGGTCACGTGACCCGCGGGCGGGTGCTCGTGCAGCCCGGCGGTGAGTCCGGAGTAGGAGGTGCGTGCCCACCGGGTGTCGAGGGCCCGGTCGAAGGTACGCACGGACAGGTCCGGGAACGACGGTGCCTGCGGCGGCAGCGGGGCCGGTGTGCTGAACCGGGCGGGCTCGACCTCGATGCAGCCGCCGGAGCCGTGCGCGAGCTCGACCAGCCGGTTGCGGGCGGCCGTGTCGTCGGGCACCTGGACCAGCTCGGGCAGCACCCCGTCCGACGTACCGCCCCCGAACAGCAGGCGGTGCAACGGCGAGCACCGGGTGTTGAACGTCGGCGCCCAGTGGACCACGACCTGGCAGCGTGCGCGGGTGAGCGCGACGTAGGCCAGCCGCAGCGACTCCCCCGCGTCCTCGCTCAGGTGCAGCGCCTTGCGAGCGGCGTAGCCGGGGCCCTGGGACCCGCCCACGTCGAGCACCCGCGCCTCGGCCTCGTCGTGCAGCAGCAGCGGGTCGGGGTCCTTCGGCACGTGCCGGTCCCACAGGAACGGCGCGTAGACGATGGGGTACTCCAGGCCCTTGCTGCGGTGGATGGTCAGGATCTGCACGGCCTTCGCGTCGGACTCCAGGCGCCGGCTGCGCTCCTCGTCCTGGTCGCCCCTGGCCTCGGCGATCCGGTGCTGCAGCCACTCGACCAGCGACGCGACACCGCCGTGGCCCTCGGTCGCGGCCTCGTGCAGCGCCTGGCCGATGTGCCGCAGGTCGGTGAGGTCGCGCTCGCCGTCGTCGCGGGAGAGGACGCGCTCGGTGAGCCTCGTGGTCGCCGTGACCCGTTCCAGCAGCGCGGCCACCCCGCTGCGGGTGAGCACCTCGGCCCACGTGCGCAGCATCGCGGTGTAGGTGTCGAGGCTCTGGTCGTCGGCAGTGGCGAGCTGCTCGGCGGACCAGCCGACGAAGTCGGTCAGCGCGGCGGCGCGCGCCAGCCCCGGCCGGTGCGGCTGCTCCAGGGCGGTGAGCAGGGTCAGCCACTCCCCCGCCGCCGCGGACAGGAAGACGCTGGTGGTGCCCATGAGCACGACGGGCACGTCGAGCGCGGCCAGCGCCTCGCGCACGGCCTGGCCGTCCTCGTTGCGGCGGACCAGCACCGCCACGTCCGCCGCCTCCACCGGGCGGGTGCCCTCGGCGTCGGTGATCTTCGCGCCCGACCCGAGCAGCCGGACGATGTCCGCGGCGACGTCCTTGACCACGAACGGGCGTACATCGGCCACGGGGATGTTCTTGTCCGGAGCCAGGTTGAACTCGCTGCGGGGCACGGCGCGGATCCGCAGGGGTACGTCGGACGGGGTGCCCGACAGCGTGCGGTCCGGCTGCGCCGCGTCGACCTCGTGCACGAGGATCCGCGGGTCGCCGAGCGCGACACCGCCCATCACGTGGCGCACGGCGTCGACCAGCGACCGGTCGCTGCGCCAGTTCCTGCCGAGCGTGGCCTTGCCTGCGGCGGCCTCGGTCGCCACCAGGTAGGTCACCACGTCCGCACCGCGGAAGGCGTAGATCGCCTGCTTCGGGTCGCCGATGAGCACCAGCGTCCGGTGCCCGTGGAAGGCGCGCTCGAGGATCTCCCACTGCACCGCGTCGGTGTCCTGGAACTCGTCGACGAGCACGATCCGGTAGCGCGCCCGGATCCGCGCGCACGCGTCCTCTCCGGTCTCGGGGTCGGTGAGCGCGTCGCGCAGGTGCACCAGCAGGTCGTCGTAGTCCATCACCCGCATCGC
>DATIBI010000084.1:0-5920 GCA_035457605.1 Nocardioidaceae bacterium | reverse complement strand
GGGCTCCTCGGGGATGTCCGCCACGGCCCGACGCCCAGCGGGAACCACCCCGGCCGGGTCGTACCAGATCGCGAGCGCCTTCGGCATGCTGCCGGACCAGAAGGCCGCCCTGGGCTACCGGCTCCTCGGAGAGACCGACCGATGGGTCCAGGACCCCCGGTCCAGCAGGACCTACAACCTCCTCCAGCCAGGCCGTCCGCGCATCGCGACCTGGCGACGCACCCGCGAGACGCTCTTCGCCGACTACCCCGGTTCGTTCGAGCGAGGACTGGTCCTGGCCTTCAACCGGCCGAGCAAGGTCTACTGGGCGCCCAAGCGGAAGCAGCTCATCGCGCGGGTCCCGGCCGACGTACGCCGGGGGAGCCTGCTGGTCCACACGGGCCGGCGGGTCGGCCGCCAGGGATGGGTGTCGATGCCGACGCGCGACCTGAGCTGGCTGACGAGGTGGGCCGACCCCGCCAGGGGGACCCGGATCGTCATCGGGACGCCGAAGTACCTGCGCGACACGCTGTGACCACGACGGCCCCGCTTCCGGTTCCGGAAGCGGGGCCGCGTTGGTGCCGGAGCGACGGTCAGCAGACCGAGTCGCCCGGCTTGGGGTTCGCCAGCCCGAACAGCGGCCGCAGCCTCAGCCCCACGAACGTGCCGACGATCGCCATCACACCCCAGAGCCAGCCGTGCAGGCTGAACGACGCGATGCCGCTGAAGTAGGCCCCGATGTTGCAGCCGTAGGCGATCCGCGCGCCGTACCCCATCAGCACGCCACCGAGCACCGCGCCGAGCGCCAGACGGGCCGGGATCCGCCGGTGTACGACGAACGCGCCGGCGGCCGCGGAGGCGACCAGCGCGCCCACGATGATGCCGAGGTCCATGACCGAGGTCTTCTCCGCGAGGACGCCCGCCTGGTACTTCGCGGCGTTGGCGGAGTCCGCCCAGAACGGCCACGACGTCACGTCGACCCCCACCGCGTCGAGGACCTTCGAGCCCCACAGCGAGAACGCGAACGTGATACCCCAGGGCCCGCCCGAGACCCAGAGGGTCAGCGCGTTCAGTCCCGCGAGCAGGAGCGCGCCGACCCACAGCGGCCAGGAGCCGCGCACCGCCCGGGCGACCCCACGTGCCACCGGAGGCTGTTCGAGCTCGGGAGGACGGCGACGACGGGCCACCACGACGGTGACCGCCACGACCGATCCGATGACCGCGAGCGAGATGAGCCAAGCGCCCAGGTAGCCGAGCGGGGTGTCCGCCAACGACACAGGGCGGGCGGTGGGAAGGTCCTGTGTCCAGAACGGGAAGTGGTAGGCACCGAGCACCGAGCCGGCCACGAAGCCCGCAAGCGTGATCAGGATCGAGGTCTGCCCGCTGCCGATCGCGAACAGCGTGCCCGAGGCGCAGGAGCCGCCGAGCTGCATGCCGACGCCGAACAGGAAGGAACCCACGAACAGGCTGGTCCCGATCGGCGCCAGCGCCGGCTGGACCGGTCCCGCCAGGCTCACCCCTCCGGCGAGTACGGGCGCGAACAGCGTGCACGCGACGGCAAGCATCACCATGTGGGCACGGAGCGCTTTGCCCTGACCGACCGCGACGAGCTGCCGCCAGGCCGAGGTGAACCCGAACCGGCTGTGGAAGAGCACCAGTCCGAAGGCCACGCCGATGACGAACAGCGTCAGTGCGGTCCCGCCCGAGGTGAGCAGTACGGCGCCGCCCAGGACCAGGGCGACGACCATGCCGGCGATCACGACGCCCGCCTGTGGGGGCGGCGGGTCCTGAGGGCTCACCGCAGGGCGGTCGGGTGCATCCGGGATGCCGTCGGGTTGGCGCCGCGTCGTGGTGGGGCCTGGCCCGACCCGGTCGACAGCTGACATGGGTGTCTCCTTCTTTCCGTGGTGCTGGGAGGTCAGGTGAGCGGGCCGCTCACCCGGGTAACGGTGCCGCCGGGGAACCACGCCACGGATGTCTCGTGGTGGGCGTGACCGCTGGAGGCCGGCAGGTAGGCGGTACGCGAGGCGGCGTACAGCGCCACCTCGTCCTGGCCCGAGTGCTGCTCGTGGGACCAGCCGGTGAAACCGGCGGCGGTCGGGGCCGTGCCCGGAAGGACCCGCCCGAGCGCGTTGGCGTACGCGCGGGCCTCCTCGCCGCGGATGTCGAAGCCGAGCGGCAGCACCGCCCCCGAGGCCGAGTCCACGATGTCGGGGCTGAGCAGCCACGGGGCCAGCCACACGCCGTGCTCGTACCGGACCCGGCGTTGCTGGGCGCGGGCGGTCGCCGCCAGTGCGGTCGTCGCCGGCTGCCAACCGGACGTGACCAGGAGGGCGCTGCCCTCTGGCGCACGGTCGGCGCTGACCACGTCGACGTGTCGCCGGGCCGCCTCGGCTCGCACCAGCTTCGCGGCCGCCTTGCCGCGTCCCGACGAGTTGCTGAGCAGGGCGATGGCCTGTGCTCCGCGATCCGCGAGAGTTCGTACGACGCCGCGCAGCCCGTCCGCGTCCGACCGGTCGAGGCGGTCGGCCGGACAGCCGGGCTCAGGTGTCGCGCCGGCGAGCAGGCTTCCGACCGCCCTGGTCGCACACTCCGGCCCGTCCGGACCGGTGGCTCCGGGTGGCGCCGCCACACCCGTGCCGGTGTCGACCGGGAAGGGGAGCCGGTGCTCGGCGCCGTGTGCGACATAGATCGTGCTCTCGCCGGCGGGGAGCTTCAGGCGCGCCCAGGCCCCGTCGACTCCCGGTAGCGCGCGGGCGGTCTGCAGGTGGTTCAGCTCGGTTCCGACTCGCGCGACCGCCTCCTGCGCCTCGCCGTGCTCGTGCTCGTCGTGTGCCTGCTCGCCGTGGCCCGCCGAGATGGGCGTGGTGTCGACACGGACGAGGTTCCACCCCGGGCGCGCCGGGCTGAGGGTGAGGGTGAAGGCGATGCCGTCGTGCACCTGACGCTCGATGGTGGGGACCCCGGCGCGAAGCTCGCCCCCGAGCACCTGGAGGGCGACGTCGGGGTCGCCGCCGAGCGGAGCGAACGTCGCCGGCGAAACGAGAGCCTCGCGTCCCGCCGCTCCGGCGGCCCGGACGTGGGCCGCCGGAGCGTCAGAGGACGTGGCCCCTGCCCCGCAGCCGCTCACCCCGAGGGTGGCGGCTGCGGCGAGCAGCAGCGCGAGGCGTCGTCTACTCGACGTCATCGTCCGCGGTCACGAACAGCATCGAGTGCGGCTTCGCCGGCCCGTAGTCCCCGTGGGGCCAGCTGTCCCGGTCGAAGTCGAGGCACGGGGTCCCCGTGCGCTCGTCCCGGAAGGACTCGTCGAGGCTGAGCTTGCCGTCCTGCGCGACGTTCGCGATGCACAGCCGGTGGTCGCCGTTGAGGCCGGTGCGTGCGACGAAGTAGTTCGAGTACGCCAGCCGCGCGGGCTGCTTCGTCTCGTGGTACTTCCCGTCATCGCCCAGGGCAAGGTTGTCGAGGGCTCCCCAATGCGGGCCGCCGGGTGCGGGCAGGGTGCTCGCGACAGCTGGGCAGTCGCTCTCGGCGCCGCCCGCCGTCACCTCGTCGAGGGTGTCGATGTTGCAGGCCGGGTTGTCGCCCGAGGCCAGCAGCTCCTGGATGTCGAGCACCAAGATGTAGGCAGGCGAACCCGGGTCGTCGCCGCTCTTGGGCCGCCCCATCACGGCGTGGTACAGGTAGCGGTCGTCGGGGCTGGTCTGCAGCCAGCCGCCGTTGCTTCCGCCGCCGTAGTAGTTGCTCTTCGGGTCGACCTGCTTGTTGGAGGTGGTCAGGTCGAACACCTCACGCCACTGGGGCTTCGTCGCGGTGATGTCCGGCGCGTAGTAGATGGCGCCGCCCTGCATGGTCTGGGCGAACGCGCCCTTGTGCCCCGGGAGGTTCGTGACTGTGGTCTCCATCGCGGCCCGCGGCTCCTCCTGGTGCGGGACCACGCCGGCGCGGGGGCCGTCTGGCAGGAACGACACCGTCTTGAGCTTCGGGTGGTCACGGTCGGAGATGTCGTAGGTCCGCACCGTGGGGCGGCGCAGGTAGGACGACGGAGTCTGCACCGGGTTCAGGATGATGTTCCGGGGCTCGTTGTAGTCGCTGGTCACGAGCGTGTCGAGGTCCTCGCGGGCCTGGATGCCGTGCGGGTTCGCACAGGTCGGGCTGGGCAGAGCGGGGATGTTGTCGCAGCGCTGCTCGTCCTCCGGCTGGTCGGTGGCAGCCGGGGCCTCGCTGACGGTCTTGCCGTCCTGGTCCAGCCGGACCACCTCGCCGGGGCTCCCGCCGAACCCGTTGCCGACTCGCACCGAGCCGTCGGTGTAGGTGCACGGGCCGGGAAGGTCGGGCCCACCCATGTAGGTGCCGTAGGCGCCGCCGTCCTTGGTCACCCAGTAGGCGTCGGGGACCGAGCCGCACAGGGTGTCGGTCGGCAGGTTGACGCCCTTCAGGGTGAGCTCGGGCAGCTTCTTGGCGTCGAAGACGTAGGTGACGTCGGTGAAGAGTCCGCCGGCGAAGATGTTGTTGCCCTTGTGCCAGGCGTACTGCATGTGGTGCGGCTCGTTCTCGACGAGGGGTCCGACCGTGGCGGTGTTGACCACCTTGCCGTAGGTCGGCGAGCCCTTGGTGGCGTCGACGACGGCGAGGAAGTCCGGGCCGACGCCCTCCTTCTCGGTCACCGTGCTGGGGCCGACGGAGCCGGGTGGTGTGGTCAGCTCGGTGCCGCTCTTGTCCGCGACGTTCACGTCGCCCGACCACACGAGCAGGTACTCCTTGCGCGTGCCGTCGACCCCGGCGGCCTGCAGGGTCTTGGTGTCGAGATGGTTCTCGACCCAGTAGTCCTTGCCGTCGCGGCCGGTGATGGTCGACTTGTTCTTCAGGATCCCGTCGTCGAGGTCGCCGGTGATCCCGTCGAGCAGGTCCTGGCCCGCGGTCTCCGGAGCGGCTGCCGGGGCCGCGGTCGAGACGGGAGCCAGCAGAAGCCCCAGCGGCAGCGCCGCCGCTGCGAGGGACACGGACGTCAGGCGCAGCCGTCTGCGCCTCCTGGTGGTTGTGGGTGCGTTGGTTGATGGCACGGACGAACCTTCCGAGAGTGTGCGCGGCCAGGCCACGCAGGTTCCGAATGCAGGGGAAGGCCCCGTTGCCGTCCCCCGCGCCCGCCGAACAAAACGGACTAATACAACTAAACTACTTATATATGGGTGTTGGTCAAGAGGGCCTGGAGTGGTTTCTCAGAATTCGAGAGAGCGCTGGTCGCGATTCCGGCGGCAGTGGCGCGGTCCCAGTCGTCGTCTACGTGCACGACGGATCTCCCGGCTGCATGCAGGATGCTCGCGGCGATCCCCGCTCGATATCCGCTCTTGCAGTGCACCCACGCCTCGCCCGCGGGCAGGGTGTCCAGGAGCCTCGGCAGCTCGTGCACGGGGGCGTTGAAGGCGCCCTCCACGTGCCCTTCGGCGAACTCCGCCTCGCTGCGCACGTCGATCACCAGGGGGCGCCGGCCCGCGCGCCGTTCCTCGGCGAGAGCCTCCCAGCGCAGCTGCCGGTAGCCGCAGCCCGTCCGGGTCTCCGCGGCGCGCTCGGGCATCGACTCGGTGCTGACGCCTGCGACCGTGTCGATGCCGATCCTGGCGAGGTCCACCACGGCGTTCTCCACGGTGCGCTCGTCGTCGCCCACGAGCACCAGCGGCCTGCCCCACGGCAGGAGCCACCCGACGTAGGTCGCGCACTGGGCGCCGTACTCGATGCTCGTGACCCCCTCGAGATGCCTCTGGGCGAATGCCTTGCGGTGACGCAGGTCGACCACGGGCACGCCTGACCGGAGCGCGGTCCGGACGCCGTCGAGGGTGAGCCGTGGCGGTGTGCGGACCGGCGACAGGTCCTGGTCGAGGTTGATCTCGGCCATATGGTCGTAGTGCGCGGGGACCGGTCCGTAGTTGTCGAGGAGCTCGCGAAC
>DATIBI010000083.1:0-3891 GCA_035457605.1 Nocardioidaceae bacterium | reverse complement strand
GGTCGGGCTGACCAGCTCGACCGTCGGCGCGGTGTTGCCGACCACGATGTCCACGTCGGCCGAGGCGGACCGGCCGCGGTGCTTGCCGCCCACGTCGGTGACCTGCAGGGTCGCCCGGTAGACGCCGTTCTCGGTGTAGGTGAACGTCGGGTTCTGCTCCGTGCTGTCGACCTCGCCGTCGGCGTCGAAGTCCCAGGCGTAGCGCAGCCTGTCGCCGTCCGGGTCCTCGGTGCCCTCGCTGGAGAACTCCACGGTGAGCGGCGCCGTGCCGTTGGTCGGGTCGGCCGAGACCTTCGGCACCGGCGAGTGGTTCCCGCCGACGCCGATGAAGTCGATCCGGGACAGCTGGGCGTCGGGGTTCTCGGCGAAGAAGCCGTCGCCGTACTCGAGCAGGTAGAGCGCACCGTCAGGCCCGAACTCCATGTCCATCGGGTTGTCGGTGACGATCGAGGAGACCACGTCCTCGATCTTGGCCACGTCGGCGTTCTCGTCGAGGGTGATGCCCTTGATCCAGTCGCGAGTCCACTCTCCGAGCAGCGGCTTGCCGTCGTAGTAGGCCGGCCAGCCCACCGGCTGCGGGCCCTGGCGGTCCGCCCCGTCGTAGTCGTAGGCGGGGCCGGCCATCGGGCCGATGCCGCCGGTCTCGAGCTCGGGGAACTGCTCGGACTGCCGGTAGGTGTACCAGATGTCGGGCTGGACGACGGCGGGCAGCTCGGTCAGGCCGGTGTTGCGCGGCGACTCGTTGACCGGGGCACTGCAGTCGAAGGTCTCGCCGGACTCGCCGGTGGCGAAGTCGTAGTCGACGTAGGGCAGCTCGGCGGTCGCGCAGTAGGGCCAGCCGTAGTTGCCGGGCTCCTCCACGACCGTCCACTTGCCGTGCCCGGCCGGGCCGCGGTCGGGGTCGGCGGTGTTCGCGTCCGGGGAGTAGTCGGCGACGTAGAGCTGGTCGGTGGCCGGGTTGATCTCGATGCGGAACGGGTTGCGCACGCCCATCGCGTAGATCTCCGGGCGGGTGCGCTCGGTCCCGGGCTCGAAGAGGTTGCCCTTGGGGATGGTGTAGCCGCCACCGTCCTGGGGCGTGATCCGCAGGATCTTGCCGCGCAGGTCGTTGGTGTTCGCCGAGGTGCGCTGGGCGTCGAAGGCCGGGTTGCGCTCCGGCCGCTCGTCGATCGGCGCGTAGCCGTCGGACTCGAACGGGTTGGTGTCGTCGCCGGTGGCCAGGATCAGGTTGCCGGCGGAGTCGAAGACGATGTCACCGCCGACGTGGCAGCAGATGCCGCGGTCGACGGGCACGTCGAGGATCTGCTGCTCGGTGTCGAGGTCGATCTCGTCACCGACCAGCTCGAACCGCGACAGCCGGATGACGCCCTTGAACCGCTCCCAGTCCTCGGCGGTACCGGTGTAGGGAGCGTCGCCCTCGTTGACGTCCGGCGTGGACGGGTCGTCGACCGGGGTGTCCTGCGGCGGCGAGTAGTACAGGTAGACCCAGCGGTTGCCGTCCTCGCCGAAGTTCGGGTCGATGGCGACGCTCTGCAGTCCCTCCTCGTCGTGCTGGTAGACGTCGAGGGTCCCGGCGACGGTGTTCAGCCCGGTCTCCGGGTCGTGCAGCCAGACCTGACCGGCGCGGGTGGTGTGCAGGACCCGGCTGTCCGGGAGCACCGCGAGGTCCATCGGCTCGCCGGGACGGTCGTTGAGAGTCACCTTCTGGAAGGCGGAGTCCGGCGGGGCATCAGAGGTGGGTGGCGCTGCCGCCACCGGGGGGATCGCGAGGGCGCCGGCGGCCACTGCGGCCGCGGTGCCCAGGAGAGCGAATCTACGCACGGCGTGTTCCTCCTGTTGTGCCGAGTCAAAACAGTTGGATCACGAAATTAGGGATGAAATGTGATCTACGTCAACGAAATGCGTCACTTTCGAAACAAACTGGCTGAAGTGTCCACGATGCGGAATGGAATCCTCGCGTGCCTCGTCAATGCCGGGAGCCACGGCGTGTAGGGCGGGCTCGCACCGTCGGGTTGGTCGGCGGCACCGACGAAAGAGCGCCGGTCAGCGCTCGGTGGTCGCCACCAGCGCGCGGACCTCCGCGTAGCGTGCGCGGACGGCCGGGACCGGCTCGGCGTCGTAGGTCCGGGCCCGGCCGGACTCCCACGCGGGCGGCTTCTCGCCACCCCGGAGCACCCACGCAGCCTGGCGTGCGGCGCCGTCCGCGACGTACTCCCCCGGCTCGGGAACCTCGACCGGGAGGCCGAGCACCGCGGGCGCGATCCGGCGTACCGCCTCGGAGATTGCCCCGCCGCCGACCAGCAGCACGCGCCGCGGCTCGGCGCCCTGCTCGACCAGCGCGTCGAGGCCGTCGGCGAGCCCGCACAGCAGCCCCTCGACGGCCGCGCGGGCCAGGTTGGCGGCGGTGGCATTACGGCCGGTGAGCCCGTGCACCGCCCCGGTGGCGTCGGGCAGGTTGGGGGTCCGCTCGCCCTCCAGGTAGGGCACCAGGACGAGGCCGTCGGCGCCGGGCGTCGCAGACAGTGCGAGCCGGGACAGCTCGTCGTGGTCCACGCGCAGCATGGTCGCGGCTGCGTCGAGCACCCGGGCGGCGTTGAGCGTGCACACCAGCGGGAGGAAGGCCCCGGTGGCGTCGGCGAAGCCGGCCACGGTGCCCGTCGGGTCGGCCGGGGCGACCCGGGACACCGCGGTGACCACGCCGGAGGTGCCCAGCGAGAGCACCACGTCACCGGGACCGGCGGCCACGCCGAGCGCGGCGGCGGCGTTGTCCCCCGCCCCCGGGCCGAGCAGGGTCCCGCTGGACCCGGCGACGGTCCCGGCCCGCTCGGCGGGACCGAGCACGGCGGGCACGGCCAGGTCACGGCCGAAGGCCAGCTGCATGAGCTCGGGCCGGTAGCGGCCCTCCGCCGGCGACCAGTAGCCGGTGCCGCTGGCATCGCTGCGGTCGGTGACGAGGTCGGCGGTGGCAGTCGAGCCGCTCAGCCGCCAGGTCAGCCAGTCGTGCGGGAGACACACCGCGGCGGTACGACGGGCGCGGTCGGGCTCGTGCTCGGCGAGCCAGCGCAGCTTGGTCACGGTCAGCGACGCCACCGGCACCGTGCCCACAGCGGACACCCAGGCCGCCCCGCCGTCCTTGCCGGGGTCGGTCCGGGCGAGGTCGTCGACCAGGTCCTGGGCGGCCTGGGCCGAGCGGGTGTCGTTCCACAGCAGGGCCGGGCGCACCACCGCCCCGGCCTCGTCCAGGCAGACCATCCCGTGCTGCTGCCCCGCGACCGAGACCGCGGCGACGTCGTCGAGGCCGCCGGCCTCGGCGAGCGCAGAACCCAGCGCCTGCCACCAGGCGTCGGGGGCGACCTCGGTGCCGTCCGGGTGCGACGCCCGCCCCTGTCGGACCAGCGTCCCCGAGTCGGCGTCGCGGACGACGACCTTGCAGGACTGGGTGGACGAGTCGATCCCGGCCACGAGTGTCATGTGTCTCCCCGTTCTCGAGTCTCAGCGGGGCGCGTCGAACACCGCGTCGCTGATCATGCGCGCGGCCCCGATCACCCCGGCCTCGTTGCCCAGCTCGCTCAGCACGATGGGCAGGTTGCCGGTCGCAAGCGGCAGCGACCGGCGGTAGATCACGCCACGGATCTCGGCGAGCAGCGAGTGCCCGAGCGCGGTGACCCCGCCGCCGATCACGATCAGGCCGGGGTTGAAGAACGAGACCAGGCTCGCCAGGATCTCGCCGACCCGCCGGCCGCCGTCACGCACCAGCTGCACCGCGACGGCGTCACCCTGAGCCACGGCCTGGCTGACGTCGGCCGCGGTCAGCTCGCCCTTCTCCTCCAGCAGCGCCATCAGCGCCGGCGAGCGTCCCGACCGGGCGGCGGCGGTGGCGTCGCGGGCCAG
>DATIBI010000082.1:0-7481 GCA_035457605.1 Nocardioidaceae bacterium | reverse complement strand
GATCTGGCCGTGACCTCCGGCTATGACGACGCGCATGTGGTTCCTCTCCTCGACCTCGGGTAGCTCTGACCGGGGCAGTACCCGCGTGCGGCGTACGACACGTCCTCGTGCCGGACGATTCGCGCGGGTGGCGGATCAGGCGGGTAGCCTTCGCGCCATGTCCACTATCGCGCTCGTCACCGACTCGACGGCCTCGCTGCCGCCGGAGCTGGCCGAGAAGCACGGGATCGTGGTGGTACCCCTGCAGGTGGTGATCGGCGCGAGGTCCTACGAGGAGGGCGTCGAGGGCGGTGCGACCCCGGAGACCGTGGCGGAGGCGCTGCGGGAGTGGAAGCCGGTCAGCACGTCGCGGCCCACACCGGCCGTGATGCTGGAGGCGTACGAGAAGGCCGCTGCGGCAGGGGCCACCGAGATCGTCTCCATTCACGTCTCCAAGGAGCTCAGCGGGACCTACGAGTCGGCCCAGCTCGCCGCGCAGGAGGCATCGGTCCCTGTGACTGCCGTCGACTCCGGACAGCTGGGCATGGCGGCCGGCTTCGCCGTGCTCTCGGCAGCCGAGGTGCTGGCTTCCGGTGGGTCGGCGGCGGACGCCGCCGAGATGGCACAAAGGCGTACGGCGGAGAGCACATCGCTGTTCTACGTCGACACGCTCGAGTACCTCCGGCGAGGCGGACGGATCGGGGCTGCCGCAGCCCTGCTCGGGTCGGCCCTGGCGGTCAAGCCGCTGCTGACCCTGGAGAACGGCCGGGTCGGGATGCTCGAGAAGGTCCGCACCTCGGGTCGCGCATTGAGCCGGCTCGAGGAGCTCGCGGTGAGGGCAGCCGACGACCTGCAG
Organism: Nocardioidaceae bacterium; assembly: GCA_035457605.1. Taxonomy (GTDB): domain Bacteria; phylum Actinomycetota; class Actinomycetes; order Propionibacteriales; family Nocardioidaceae; genus Nocardioides_C. Next base: position 6,646 of record DATIBI010000082.1, on the reverse strand, counting down.
GTGGACGTTGCCGTGGCGCACCTGGCGAACCCGGAACGAGCCGATCACCTGGCCTCGAACCTTCGTAGCCGTCTCGAGACGAACCTCGGCGGCCGCGAGGTGGTCGTGGGAGAGGTGGGTGCTGTGATCGGCGCCCATGTCGGCCCCGGGATGGTGGCGGTGGTCGTCTCGCCCCGGCCCGAGGAGGTCAGGGCGGCGAACCCGGCTTCGACCGGGACCGGCTAGCTGGGCCGGGCGAGGTCCACATCGCCCCGCAGGGGCGAGTTGTCCACAGGTGCCTCGACGTGTGCTTCACCGGGTGCTGATGGCTTCCTAGGTTCGGTGCATGCGTTCACGCCGAACAGCCCAGGAGGAGACCGCCCGCATCGCGCGGCGACGGCTCGAACAGCTGACTGCCGAGCTGGCAGGCATCAGAGGCTCGCTCGGCCAGACCGCCGCTGTGGAGGCGGACCAGGCGGCCGGCATGCTCGCGCCGCCGGCGACTGGGCGAGAAGATGCGGTCTTCGAGGATCCGGCCGGGTCCGGCGACGGGCCCTGGCGCGGCCGGCATGCCAGGCGACCGATCAGCCCCGGGGGCCGCGTGGGCGGATGGGTGTACGACCGGCTCCCGCCGACACTCCAGGGCCGGTTCCGGCTCACCGCGGGTCACCTCACCGTCGTGGCGCTCCTCGTCGCCGCCGGCTTCGCCGTCACCGCGTGGTGGGCGGTCCGCGCGCACGGGGAGGGAACGGTCGTCCCGGCGTCGACGTGGTCCGACCGCGTCGAGGGCAGCCCGGCACCCGACCAACCGACCGCACTGGTGACGCCGGTGGTCGACGCCGCCTCTGATGCGCCGCAGGGCGACCCGGCGGTCGTGGTCGTCGACGTCGCGGGCAAGGTGCGTCGACCGGGCATCGTGAGGCTCCCGGTGGGGGCGCGCGTCGTGGACGCGATCGAGGCGGCCGGAGGAGCGCGGCGTGGTGTCGACCTGAGCCAGCTGAACCTCGCTCGAGTACTCGTCGACGGTGAGCAGGTCGTGGTCGGCATCCCGCCCCCGGGCGGCGTCGCCGCGCCTGCGGCATCCGCGCCGGGTGCGCCGTCGGGGGCTGCCGGCCCACTGGTGAACATCAACTCCGCGACCCAGTCCCAGCTGGAGGAGCTCCCGGGAGTCGGGCCGGTGACTGCGGCGGCGATCCTCCAGTGGCGAAGCGACAACGGGGCGTTCACGGCCGTCGACGAGCTGCTGGAGGTGTCGGGTATCGGTGACGCGACGCTCGCCAAGATCGCTCCGTTCGTGACCTTGTGAGGACACCAGCCGCGTGAGGACCCCGGGCGCGGAGCCGACGGCCCGACCCGACCTCCGCGCGGTGGTCCTGGCGCTCATGGCTTGGGCCGGTGGGCTGGGCGGCTTCCTGCTCCCGAGATGGCTGGTCGTGGCGGTGGCCACCGCCGGCGCACTGGCGCTGGTCGTCCGCCGGCGGCAGGGGCGGCCGGTGTTCGTGGGTCTGGCCTGGCTGGTGGCGGCTGTGGCCGTTGCGGGATCGGCGATGCTGCGTGTCGAAGGTGTCGCGCACAGCGAGGTCGCTGTCCTCGCCGACGACCATGCCTTCGTCAGTGTGCTGGTGCGAGTGACGTCCGACCCGGTTCTCAAGCAGGGGAGGTACGAGTCGTTCGCGCTGGTGCGGGCGACGACCCAGCAGGTCACCGGCCGAGGGAGGGCGTACGCGGTTCGCGTGCCGGTGCTCCTGATCGGGGATCCCGGCTGGCACGACGTAGAGCTCGGTTCGCTGGTGCGGGTGGAAGGACGCGCCGGTCCCTCGGAGGGAGACGACCTCGCCGCGGTGATCTCCACGAACCGTCCCCCGGTGGTCGTGGAGAGGCCCGTGGGTGTCCTGGACGCCGCGGCTGCCGTCCGCGCCGGCATCAGGCGCGCGGTCGCCGGCGCGGGTCCGGGTGAGCGCACGCTGGTGCCGGCTCTGGTCGTGGGTGACGACGAGGGCATGCCGGCAGACCTGGTGAGCGACTTCAAGGCGTCCGGCCTGACCCACCTGCTCGCCGTCTCCGGCACCAACCTGACGCTGGTGGCGGGCTTCGTGCTCGTGCTCGCCCGTTGGGTGGGGGTACGCGCGCGAGGGCTGGTCGTGGTCGGCGTCCTCGGCGTCATCGGGTTCGTCCTGCTCGCGCGGACCGAACCGAGCGTGGTCAGGGCGGCGGCCATGGGCTCCGTGGCGCTCGTAGGGATGGGAAGCAACGGGCGGGAGAAGGGCGTGCGCGCGCTCGGTGTCGCCGTCCTGGTCCTCCTGGTCCTGGACCCGTGGCTGGTGCTTTCGCTGGGCTTCGTGCTCTCGGCCCTCGCCACGGCAGGCATCCTCTTCCTCGCGCCACCGTGGCGTGATGCGCTGGCCACCTGGCTGCCGCGCTGGCTTGCGGAGGCTGTGGCCGTCCCCTTGGCGGCGCAGCTGGCCTGCACGCCCGTGGTGGCCGCCATCTCCGGGCAGGTGAGCCTGGTTGCCGTGGCCGCGAACATGGTCGTCGCCCCGGCGGTCGGCCCGGCGACCGTGCTCGGTCTCATCGGCGGTCTCCTGATGCTGGTGTTCGAGCCGCTCGGTGTGCTGCTCGGCCGGGTAGCCGGGTGGTGTGCGTGGTGGATCATCGCCGTCGCGGGCCGGAGCGCGGACCTCCCGGTGGCGGCAGTGGGGTGGTCGTCCACCTGGACCTCGATCGCCCTGCTGGGCGCCCTCTGTGTCGCCACCGCGTGGGTGATGCCTGCAGTCCTGACCCGCCGCCGGTGGTCATTCGCCATGTCGCTGTTGATGACGCTGACCGTCGTACGCCCTCTGCCGACCCCCGGGTGGCCGCCCGACGGCTGGGTGCTCGTCGCCTGCGACGTGGGCCAGGGGGACGGGCTGGTGCTCAACGCCGGCGCGGGCAGCGCCATGGTCGTCGACGTGGGCCCCGAACCCGACGCGATCGACCGCTGTCTCGACCGCCTCGAGGTACGACGCGTCCCGGTGGTGGTCCTGACCCACTTCCACGAGGACCACGTCGCGGGCCTCCCGGGGCTCCTCCAGGACCGCCGTCCTTCGGAGATCGACGTCACCGCGTTCGCTGACCCGGTCGAGGGCGCGTACGAGGTGCAGACCTGGGCGGGTGCCGCCCGGGTGCCGGTGCGGGTCCCGCGCTATGGAGAGGTACGACGGGTCGGGTCGCTCACGTGGCAGGTGATCGGCCCTCGAGGGCGGTTCGCGACCGGGGACGTCGAGAGCGAAGGGTCGGCGGCCAACAACGCCAGCGTCGCGCTGCTCGTGGAGACCCACGGGATCCGCATGCTGCTGACCGGCGACATGGAGCCCGAGGCGCAGGAGGCCATGCATCGCGCACTGCCGTCGCTGCACGTGGACGTGCTGAAGGTGCCTCACCACGGCAGCCGGCACCAGGACCCGGGGTTCCTCATCGGCCTCGGCGCCCGTCTCGCGGTCATCTCAGTAGGGGAGGGCAACACCTACGGCCACCCTGCCCCGGAGACGATCGACCTGCTCGAGTCCGAGGGCATGGTGGTCCGCCGGACGGACAGGTCGGGCGACGTGGCGGTCGTCGTACGCGACGGTCAGCTGACCGTGCGGGAGGCGAGCACCTCGTCGTCGGCGATGAGGTAGCCGCGGTCCGACTCCTGCATGGTCAGTCGCTGGGTCTCCTGCTTGGCACTGCCGTCCTTGAAGTAGTAGGTGAGCACGATGTCGACCTGCTTCTGGCCGGGGACGGCCTTGGCCTGCTGCAGGTCGACCGACTCGACCTTGTCCCAGAAGCTCTCGTAGGAGTCCCGCCCCTGCGCCTGCATGCTGGGCGCCAGCATGTCCCATCCCGCGTCGGTGTCGTCGGGCATGACGGAGAAGTAGTCCTGGACCCTCTGCTCCATCGCAGCACCCGGGTTCTGCCCGGCCGGCTTCTCGCTGGGAGTGCTCTCCGTCGTCGCTTCTGCGGACGGGGAGGGCGTCTCCTCGGGCGTCGGCTTCGCCGACGGGGAGGGCGAGGACTTCTTCGTGGGCGAGGGGGACCTCGACTCCGACCCGGCAGCAGCCCGCGGGTCCTCGCCGCCCGAACCGTCGTTCAGCGCCCAGTACCCCACACCCAGCATCACGAGCAGCAGGACGGCGGCGGCCACCAGCCACGGAGCGCCGCGGCGTCGACGGCCCTCCCGGTCCGGGTCTTCCGTGAGCCCACGAGCCGGCGCAGCGGCCGGCGTCCACTCGGGTTCCGACCGGCTCGGCTCGTCGAAGGCGGCCGCCCCGACGGGAGCGGCACCCATCACCGCGGTCTCCTCTCCGGCGGCGTCCCCTTGCTCTGCGACACGGCGCAGCGAGTGCGCGGCGTCGGCCATCGTCCAGCGGGACCTCGGGTCGCGGTCCATCATCCGTGCGATCGGTCCGGCCAGAGGGCCGGCGTGCGCGGGGGCGGGCGGCTCCTCCGCAGCGATCTTCTGAAGCAGGGCGATCGCGTTGCGCTGCTCGGGGTACGGCGGCCTGCCCTCCACAGCGGCGTACAGCGTGGCGCCCAGAGCGTAGACATCGGACTCCGGGCCGGGGTCGTCTCCGCGGGCGAGCTCGGGTGAGAAGTACGACGGGGTCCCGGTCACCAGGCCGGTGCGCGTGAGCTGGTCGTCACCGGCGCCGCGGGCGATCCCGAAGTCGCTGATCTTCGCGACGTCGTTCTCGCTCACGAGGATGTTCCCGGGCTTGACGTCCCGATGGATCGTCCCAGCGGCGTGCGCCGCGGCCAGGCCGTCCGCGACCTGTGCGCAGATCCGCGCGGCTCGCTGCGGAGCGAGAGGAGCCTCGTCGCGGATGATCTCGGACAGCGTCCTGGAGGGGACGTACTCCATGACCAGCCAGGCGTGGCCCTCGTCACTGTCGACGATGTCGAACACCGAGACCACGTTGCGGTGGTTCAGCGCCGCCGACGACCGGGCCTCGCGCAGCGCCCGCGCCGACTCCGTGGCCGACTCGCCTGGAAGCATGCCGATCTGCTTCACAGCCACTTCGCGGCCCAGAACCTCGTCGTGGCACAGCCAGACGGTTCCCATGCCGCCTCGGCCGACGGCACGGACGACTCGGTAACGGCCTGCGATCAGGTCCGGGGTCATCGGGCTCCTTCCGCGCTGGCATGCGCTGGCTGTGCAGGGACCCTGTCCCATACCCACCATCGGCACCGACTACGCGTCGAGGCTGTCCGTGCCGTGTGGCAGGCTGGCTCCACCATGGCGACACCGAAGGCATCCGACGTCCTTGGCCACGTCACGCTGGTGACCGGCCCCGAAGAGCTGCTCAACGAGCGGGCGATCTCAGGCGCTCTGCAGGCCGTGCGCCACGCTGACGACGAGTCCGAGGTCAGCGAGACGACCGCGGACCAGCTGACCATGGGTGCCCTGGCCGAGCTCGCCGCACCGTCGTTGTTCTCGGCCATCCGGTGTGTGGTGGTGCGCAACCTCGAGAACCTCCCGGACGAGACCTACGACGGCTTGCTGCAGTACGCCGCCTCACCGGCTGAGGACGTCGGTCTGGTGCTCGTGCACTCGGGAGGCCAGAAGGGCTCAGGGCTCCTGGCTAAGCTGCGCAAGATCCCCTCCGTCACGGAGGTGAAGTCGGCCGCCCTCAAGCCGAGCGAGTACACCCGGTGGGTGGCGGCGGAGACCCGCGCACACGGGGCGAGGATCGCGGAGGACGCCGCCGAGCTGCTTGTGCAGGCAGTCGGACAGGACCTGCGGGCGCTCGCCGGCGCATGCCACCAGCTCGCCAACGACTTCGCCGGCGAGCCGCTGACGGCCGACGTCGTGAAGAGGTACTTCGGCGGCCGCGCGGAGGTCAAGGGCTTCGCGGTGGCCGACGCGGCGATCTACGGCCGGACGGCCAAGGCGCTCGAAGAGCTGCGGTGGGCGCTCGACAACGGCACGGCCCCGGTGCTCGTGACCAGCGCGTTCGCCAGCGGACTGCGCGGCCTCGCCCGGTACAAGAGCGCACCGCGGGGTCTGCGCGAGGGCGACCTCGCCAAGGAGGTCGGCGTTCCGCCGTGGAAGCTGCGGACGCTGCGTGACCAGTCACGTGGCTGGGAGGACTCCGGCCTGGTCCGCGCGATCCAGGCGGTGGCGCAGGCAGACGCGGACGTCAAGGGTGCAGCCAGCGACGCGTCGTACGCCTTGGAGCGGATGGTCATCTCCGTGACGGATGCGCGTTCACCCCGCTGAGGCGGACGCACGGAAAAGGCGCCGCCCCGGAGGGCCGGCGCCTGATCGGCCGGGCTACCGCTCGGCCAGCCGCGATGGGAGGCCCAACGTCGGGTGGCCCAACGTCGGGTGGCTCAGAGAGCGGCGGCCTTCTTGGAGATCGCCGACTTCTTGTTCGCAGCCTGGTGCTTGTGGATGACGCCCTTGGACGCGGCCTTGTCGAGCTTCTTGTTGGCGACCTTCGCCAGCTCCTGCGCCTTCTCGGCGTCACCAGCTGCGGCGGCCTCGCGGAACTTGCGGATCGCCGACTTCACCGCCGACTTCACGGCCTTGTTGCGCTCGTGCGCGGCCTCGTTCTGCCGGTTGCGCTTGATCTGGGACTTGATGTTCGCCACTACGGTGCGCCTCGTCTGGTCTAAGCGGGGTTTGGTCTGGTGTGCGGTCGGCCTT
>DATIBI010000081.1:0-31641 GCA_035457605.1 Nocardioidaceae bacterium | reverse complement strand
TCGACGACGCCGGTGGCCATGGTGCGCAGCGCGACCACGGTGGGTGTCACGCTGGAGGACCGGCGGGCGGCCAGGAACGCGGTGATCTCCTGGGTGACGATGTCCTTGACCGCGAGCACGTCGGTGGCGGTGTCCCCGTCGTGGACCTCCTCGGCGAGACGGGCGAGCCCGATCAGGGAGACGCCAGGCAGCTCGCCGACGGCGGGGTCGACGTCGTGCGGCAGGGCGAGGTCGATGACCGCCATCGGTTCGGTCGCGTGCGCACGGGCCTTGGCGATCTGGGCCAGCGGCAGCACCACGCCGGCGGCGCCGGTGCAGGAGACGAGCACGTCCGCCGCGGCGATCATCGCGTCGACGTCGTCGAGCGGGACGACCCGGCCGCCGTACTGCTCGGCCAGCCGGGCGGCGTTGGCCTCGGTGCGGTTGGCGACGGCGATGTCCACCGCGCCGAGTCGGGAGACGGTCGCGACGGCCAGGCCGGCCATCGCACCGGCGCCGATGACCGCGACGCGCTTCCCGCCGAGCGGCCCCACGTGCTCCACGGCCCGGTCGAGCGCGACCGTGACCAGGGAGGGCGCGGCGCGGTCGATGTCGGTCTCGGCGTGGGCGCGCTTGCCGACCCGCAGCGCCTGCTGGAACAGCGCGTTGAGCGCGGGGCCGATGGTGCCGTGCTCCTGTCCGAGTCGCAGCGCGTCGCGGGCCTGGCCGAGGATCTGGCCCTCGCCGACGACCATGGAGTCCAGTCCGGAGGCGACGTTGAACAGGTGCGAGACGGCGCCGTCGTCGTAGTGGACGTACAGGTGCGGGACCACGTCCTCGGGCTTCTCCCCGGCCCGCTCGCACAGCAGCCGGGAGACCCGCTCCACGCTGCCGTGGAAGCGGTCGACCTCGGCGTAGATCTCCACCCGGTTGCAGGTGGCCAGCGCCGTCGCCTCGAGCACGTGCTCGCTGTCGATCACCTCGTGCAGGAGCTTGGAGACGCCCTCGGCGTCCAGCGCGAGCCGCTCCAGCACGGCCACGGGCGCGGTCTTGTGGGAGACCCCGACGACCAGGACGCTCATGCCGACTCCACCACCCTCGCCTCGACGTCCTCGATGAGCTCGTCGAGATCGGCCGATGCGAGCAGCTTGCGCTGCTCGTGGTAGGCCAGGATCTGCAGCTCGATGGACAGGTCGACCTTGCGGACGTCGACGCCGTCCGGGACGGTCAGCACCGCGGGTGCGAAGTTCAAGATGCTGGTCACTCCTGCAGCGACGAGTCGGTCGGCCACGTCCTGGGCCGCGTGCGCGGGTGTGGCGATCACGCCGATCGCCACGTTGTTCTCGGCCACGATCTGCTCGAGGTCGTCGAAGCCGCGGATGTTGCGGTCGCCGACCTCCTCCCCGAGCCGGTCGGGGTCACTGTCGAGGAGCGCGACGATGCGGAACCCGCGCGAGCTGAACCCGGAGTAGTTCGCGAGCGCGTGGCCCAGGTTTCCGATACCGACGATCACGACCGGCCAGTCCTGGGTGACCCCGATCTCCCGGGCGATCTGGTAGCGGAGGTACTCCACGTCGTACCCCACCCCGCGGGTGCCGTAGGACCCCAGGTAGGACAGGTCCTTTCGCAGCTTGGCGCTGTTCACGCCCGCCGCAGTGGCGAGCTCCTCGCTCGAGCAAGTGGCGATCCCCCGCTCCGAGAGGGTGATCAGGGCGCGGAGGTACACCGGCAGGCGTGCGACGGTGGCCTCGGGGATCCCCCGCTCCGGAGCCTTGGCAGCCGCCGACCGGTTGACACCCGCGGCGGGGGTGCTCGTCCGGTTGCTGCGTGCTGAGGTCACGATTCTCCTGTACGCCGCCGGGGCACCTGAAACCCGTCTCTCGGGACCGCGCGATCACCGGCAGCGACCTCACTGTAGGAGGTTTGTGAACGTGAGAACAAACTGAGCGCGGGGCAGCGCTAGCACACGTGACCTCTCTCACCCGATTCGGGGTGCCGAACGGGTTCCGGGCGGGTTCCGACCGGGTGCCGGCGCCGCTCCTGACCCGCCGCGACGGGGTGCCCGGTTTCCCAAGGTATGTCGTGAAACCTCCACTTCCCACGCGTCATTCGTCGTGGGAAGTGGAGGTTCCCCACAGGAGGTGGCCGGCTGATCGTGGCCGCCGAGTGAGTCGTTGGCGGGGGTACGCCGGACCGCCCGCCGTCACGCAGGAGAGCGGCGACCGTCAGCGGAGGGCGACCCTCAGCCGGCCCGCGTCGACCCGCCAGAAGTCGTGCTGCCGCCCGTCGACGAAGGTCACCGGGATCTCCTCGCCGAACCGGCGCATCAGCTCCTCGGACCCGGTGATGTCGATCTCGTCGTAGCTCTCCCCGAGCTCGGCGCACACCGCCTCGATGACGACGCGGGCGTCGTCGCACAGGTGGCACCCGGGCTTGGAGTAGAGCACGACGCGGGGCGGGGCCTCGCCCAGCTCGGTGTCGTGCCCGCCGGGACCGGTGTGCGTGCTCATTCGAGGATCCCCAGCGTCCGGCGCCGCTCGGTGGCCCGGAGCCGGCCCTTGGCCACCTTCCCGGTCGGCGTGTGCGGCAGCTCGTCGACGACGTTGACGGCGCTCGGCTGCTTGAACCGGGCCAGCCGCCGAGCACAGTGCTCACGGACCGCGGCGACCAGCTCGTCCGGAGTCAGCGAGGAGCTCCGGGCCTGCTTGACGTAGGCCACCACGGCCTCACCGGTCCGTGCGTCCTCGACCCCGATCACCGCGGCCTCGGCGACCCCCTCCATCTCGGCGATGACGTCCTCGACCTCGCTCGGGTAGACGTTGAACCCGGACACGATCACCAGCTCCTTGAGCCGGTCCACCAGGAACAGGTCCCCGTCGGGGTCGAGGAGCCCGACGTCGCCGGTAGCCCACCAGCCCTCGGCGTCGGGCCCGTCCGCGCCGTCGGGCCAGTAGCCGGAGAACAGGTTGTCCCCCTGGATCCAGATCTCGCCGGGGTCCTCGCCGTCCGAGGCGTGCCCCGCCTCGTCGACGAGCCGGATCCCGACCCCGGGCAGCGCGGAGCCGACCGAGCCGGGCTTGGCCCGCTCGCTGCACAGGGTGGAGGTCACCGCCGGCGCGGCCTCGGTCAGCCCGTACCCCTGGTGCACGGGGACCCCGGTGCGATCGGTGAACGCCCCGACGACCTCGGCGGACAGCGGAGCCGAACCGGAGAGCGTCAGCCGGACCCCGCGCAGCCGCTGGCTCAGGTCGTCGACGCCGAGCCAGTAGGCGAACACCGGTGGCGCGACCGGTACGACGGTGACCGCCTCGGCCTCGATGACGTCCAGGGAGCCCTCGACGTCGAACCCGTCGACCAGGACCAGCCGGGCTCCCTGGCGCAGCACCTGGCCGAGCACCGCGTTCAGCCCGTAGACGTGGAACAGCGGGAGCACGCCGAACACGACGTCGTCCCCGGTCACCATCGGCGGCTGTACGGCGGCCGCCTGGTCGATGTTCGCGAGCAGCGCGCGGTGGGTCAGCATGGCGGCGCGGGGGCGTCCCGACGTACCGCTGGTGTAGAGCAGGACGGCGAGCGCCTCGGGGTCTGCGGGGAGCGGGAGCGCCCGCACCGGGTGCTCGAGCAGGGCGGGGTAGCCGGTCTCGGTGGGCAGCGCGGGCGCACCCACCACGACCAGGCGCGGCACCGCGGTCCGCGCCCGCAGCTCCTCGTCGGCGCCGACCAGCGCGTCCTCGAGCCCGGCCACGGCGGCGCGCACCGACGTCACCGTCCCACCGTCGGCGACCACCACCCGGGCCCCGCTGTCGGCGATCATCCGCACCAGCTCGCCCGTGGCAGACCGGGGATTGACCGGGACGGCCACCAACCGCGCCCGCAGCGCGCCCAGGTAGGCGGTGACGAACTCCACCCGGTTCCCCGTCGCGATCAGCACGCGATGGCCGGCGACCAGGCCCAGCGCGGACAACCCCGCCGCGACGCGGTCGACCTCGGCGTCGAGCTCCGCCCAGCTCACCCGCCGGCCGCCGGCCGCCTCGACCAGGGCAGTGCTCTCGCCTCGCTCGCGCGCGGTCGTCGCCAGCAGGCCGGCGAGGTTCACCGCCTCGGATCGCCTTACCGCAGTGGGGTTTCGGTCCCTCGGGGTCACGCCGCCGAGTCTTCCACATGCCCACGAGGCGCTCGCTGACACTAGGCTGCAGCCGTGAACGCCCAGCCCAGCAAACGTTCCAGCCAGCGTCCCCAGCGGACCCGTGACCTGCGCACCCGTTCGGTGCTCGCGGGTGAGGCCGCGGCCGCCGCGGCGGAGGTGGAGTCGGCGCTGCTGACGCCCGCGGACCCGACGAGCGCCGCCTTCTTCGACGTGGACAACACGATCATGCAGGGCGCCTCAATCTTCCACCTGGCCAAGGGACTGCACCGCCGTCACTTCTTCACCACACGCGAGATCCTGGGCGCCGCCTGGAAGCAGGCGTACTTCCGCGTCGTCGGCGTGGAGGACCCCGAGCACGTCGCGGAGGCGCGCGCCTCGGCGCTGGCGTTCATCAAGGGGCACCGGGTCGAGGAGCTCGAGTCGCTGGGCGAGGAGATCTTCGAGGAGGCCATGGCACACCGGATCTGGCCGGGCACCCGGGCACTGGCCCAGATGCACCTCGACCAGGGACAGCGGGTGTGGCTGGTCACCGCCGCCCCGATCGAGATCGCCACGATCATCGCCCGCCGGCTCGGGCTGACCGGCGCCCTCGGCACGGTCAGCGAGCACGAGGACGGTGTCTATACCGGGCGGCTCGTCGGCGACATGCTCCACGGTCCCGCCAAGGGCGAGGCGGTCCGCGCGCTCGCCGAGCGGGAGGGCCTCGATCTCGCCCGGTGCTCGGCGTACTCCGACTCCTACAACGACCTGCCGCTGCTGAGCCTGGTCGGCGACCCGTGTGCGATCAACCCGGACGGCAGGCTGCGCGACCACGCCCGCGCGAACGGCTGGCGGATCCGCGACTACCGCACCGGTCGCAAGGCCGCCCGGGTGGGGCTGCTCGGAGCCGGTCTGGCCGGCGCGGTGACGGGCAGCGTGGCGGCCGGAGTGGCCCTGCGTCGAAAAGTCCGGTAGAACCCCTCTACAGTGGGTGTGACCGAGGCCACGCGGAATTCTGCAACTCAGAGTTACTCACCGGTTCACAAACCGTGGGGACCGCCCTAGCCTTGGCTGGAATGGGAGCCCGGCCGTGGGGGCCGGGGAGGGAGTTCATTCACTGTGTTCGCACGTGACCACGATCTCGAGCGCGGCCTCGCGGCCTTGCGCGAGGCCGTGCTCCTCGCGCTCTCCCCCGCTCCCGCCGCCGCGGGTCCCGGCGGCTGGCTGCTGTCCGAGGCAGTCGAGTACGACACCGCACCCGGCGCGGACCCGTCCGGCGGACGACGGGACGACGACTCCGGCCTGGCCTGTTCCTCGGAGGTCGACGAGGCGGAGGCGTCGCGCCTGATCGGCCTGGTCGAGCTCGCGCGCGGCGGCGACACCGAGGCGTTCGGGCTGCTCTACGACCACTACCACACCGGCGTGTACCGCTTCCTGTACTACCGCCTCGGCTCGGTCGCCCTGGCCGAGGACCTCACCTCGGAGACTTTCTTCCGGGCGCTGCGCAGCATGAGCTCGTTCAAGTGGCAGGGCAAGGACTTCGGCGCCTGGCTGATGACGATCGCCCGCAACCTCACCGCCGACCACTACAAGGCCGGGCGCACCCGCCTGGAGTACGCCACCGAGGACATGGGCGCCCACGACTCGGCGACCGAGGGTCCCGAGAGCAGCGTGCTCGCGTCGTTGACCAACGAGGCGCTGCTCAAGGCGCTGCGTGAGCTGCCGGCCGAGCAGCAGGAGTGCCTGATCATGCGGTTCCTCCAGGGACTCTCGATCGCCGAGACCGCCGCCGTGCTCGGGCGCAGCGACGGCGCGGTCAAGCAGCTCCAGCTACGCGGGGTCCGCAACCTGGCCAAGCGGATGCCGGAGGGTCTGCGATGACCGCCCCGAGAACCCTGGCGGCTTGTCAAGGGTGTGTTCGGTCACGCCGCGTAACCTCCGCGCCCACGGCGTCGTTAGAGGTCGTGACATGGCACCCCGACCCCACGACAGGACACCCGCGATGACCTCCTTGCTGCCAGCGCGACGTCGCGCCGAGGAGTTCGCCGCGCTCATCGACGGCGGGGCCAGGAGCCACGTCGCGTCCTCCCCCGAGGTCGTCGACCTCGCCGGCCTGGTCACACTGCTACGAGACCGCGCCGAGCGGGAGCGGGCCACCCCTCGCGAGGACTTCGCCCGGGACCTCCGCGCCCGCCTCCTCGCCGAGGCCGAGACCGCACTGAGCCCGGAGAACGCCCGGCTCGCGCTTCCGGCGCGTCAGCGCGGCACCCGCGAGCGCAGGCTCGTCGCCGCCGCCACGGCCGCAGTACTCCTCGGCGGCTCCACGACCATGGCCGCGGCCGCCCAGGGCGCCCTCCCCGGCGAGGCGCTGTACCCGATCAAGCGCGGCATCGAGCACGCCGAGGCCGGGCTGAGCCTGAGCCCGGCAGGCAAGGGCAAGGACCTGCTCCACCAGGCGGAGGGTCGGCTGGTGGAGGTCGACCGGCTCCTCACCGACACCGACGGGCAGGACCTGGCCCGGGCAGAGGAGACCCTGGCTGCGTTCGGCCACCAGGCCACCGAGGGGGCGGACCTGCTGTTCTCCTCCTACGAGGAGACCCGAGACCCGGTCGCGATCGAGGACGTGCGCGCGTTCACGGCCGACGGCATGCGCTCCCTGGAGCAGCTCTCACGCTCGGCTCCGGCCGCGGCCCAGGACGACCTCGCGGACGCCGCGATGCTGCTCCGCGACCTCGACCGGGCGGCGGAGTCGCTGTGCTCCGGCTGCGCCGCGGACCTTCCCACGCTCGACCTGCCGGCCACCCTGATGGCCCGGGCCGAGGCGGAGCGGGCCCTCGGCGCCGCAGCGGACCTGCCGCTCCCGCTCGCGAACGACCACCCGGTGGTGGTCCCCAAGGACGTGCTGGACCGTCTGGACCTCCTCGGCGGCGGCACGAAGGGCGACCGGGGCAAGGACGGGACGACCGGCGGCGCCGGCGGGGGCGGCTCCACGGACGAGGACGGCTCGGGCACGAACACCGAGGCACCCGCCGTACCCTCGCCCGAGGACTGGCCCGAGACGCTGCCCAGCCTGCTGCCCCAGCCGGGTGACACCAAGACCTCCGGCGGCGGCACGTCCTCCGAGGGGTCGGTGCTCGACGACCTCACCGACGGGCTGGACGGCGCGGTCGAGACGCTCCTGCCCAAGGGCGGGTCCGACGACGACTCGCTGCTTCCCTGAGCCGTCGGCTCCCTCGCAGTCCATGAGCCCTCGGCTCCCCGCCGTCCCTGAGCCGCAGCCTCCCCCGCGGCCCCGACGGCAGAGCTCAGTAGAAGACCGAGCGCCGCTGCATCAGCAGGCTGTAGAGCGTCTGCTGGATCGTCTCGCGGACCTGGTCGGTCACGTTGAACACCAGCATCGGGTCGTCGGCGGCGCCGGCGTCGTAGGAGTCGGTGCGGATCGGCTCGCCGAACTCGATGAGCCACTTCGACGGCAGCGGCAGCAGGCCGAGCGGGCCGAGCAGCGGGAAGAACGGCGTGATCGGGATGTAGGGCACCCCCAGCAGCCGCGCCAGCGAGGGCACGTTGCCGACGAGGGGGTAGATCTCCTCCGCGCCGACCACCGAGCAGGGCACGATCGGCACCCCGGTCCGCATCGCCGCGGAGACGAAGCCTCCCCGCCCGAACCGCTGCAGCTTGTAGCGCTCGGAGTAGGGCTTGCCGATGCCCTTGAACCCCTCGGGCCAGACCCCGACCAGCTCGCCGCCGGACAGCATCCGCTCGGCGTCGTCGTTGCAGGCCAGCGTGGCGCCGCCCTTGCGCGCGATCTCGCCGACCACCGGCAGCCGGAACACCAGGTCCGCACCGAGCGGTCGCAGGTGCCGGCCGGTGCGGTCGTGGATCGCGACGCCGGTCATCAGCCCGTCGACGGGCACTGTCCCGGAGTGGTTGGAGACCACCAGGGCGCCCCCGTCGGTGGGGATGTTCTCGATGCCGCGCACCTCGACCCGGAACCACTTCTCCGCGATCGGGCGCAGCGCGGTGAGGAGGAACCGCTCGGTGACCTCGGGGTCGAAGCCGTACTCGTCCACGACGTAGTCGCCGGTCACCCGGCGCCGCAGGAACGCGAGGAACTCCGCGAGGCGGGGCTCCCAGCTCTCGCCGAACACCTCACGGGCGGCCGTGCTGAAGGCGGCCATCCAGTCGCCGACCGGGATGCCGGCGCCCGGGGCTCGCTCCTCGGTCGTGGCCGCCGGTCGCGGACCAGCACCTGCCGCAGGCTCCCCGGTCGTCGCGCCCTCGGCCGCCAGTTCCTCGGCCGCCAGTTCCTCGGCCGCCGGTTCCTCGGTCGCCGGCGCCTTCGTCGGGGCGGTCTCCTCCGTGGCCGGCTCTGGCCGGGTGCTGCGCTGGGGAGGTACGTCGGACCCGGCCAGCGTGGCCTCGGACGACCGGTCCTCGGGCGCCTCGTCACGGGCCGGGCGCGGCTTCTTCCTCGCGGCACCGCCGGCCAGGCTGCGCGCGGCGGCGGAGGGCTTGCTGCTCCCCGAGCCGCGTCCGGGGCGTCCCCGGGTCCCGAGCGGGATGATCTCGGCGTCAGCCACGGTCGCCTCCCAGCACTTCGGCCATCCTCGACTCGACGGCGGCGACCCGTTCCGGTGACAGCGGCCCCGGCTCCAGCGCGCTGCCGAAGTCGGCGAACGCCTCTGCGGTGCTGTACTGCGGCTCGAACCCGAGCACCCGGCGCATGCGCCCGGTGTCGACCCCGCGCCCGAAGGTCAGGAAGGCCATCTGCTCGGCGGAGAAGTCGGCCACCCGCGCCTGGCGGATGAACCTGCCCACGGAGCTGGCCGCGAACGGCGGCAGTGGCAGGGCGGGCTTGCCGAGGCGGCGGATCGCCTGCGAGAGCATCAGGATGCCGTCACCTGCGACGTTGAAGGTCCCGTGCACCGAGGAGACGGTGGCGTGGCGCAGCGACTCGAGCAGGTCGGTCTCGTGCAGGAACTGCAGGCGCGCGTCGAAGCCGAGGACGGTGGGGACGACCGGCAGGCGGAAGTACTGCGTCATCGGCGAGTTGACGGTGGGGCCGACGGTGTTCGCGGCACGCAGCATCGTCACGTTCACGTCGGGCCTGCGGCGGGCGAACCCGCGCACGTAGCCCTCCACCTCGAGCGAGTCCTTGGCGAAGCCCGAGCGGAGCTGCCGCTTGGGGGCCATGTCCTCGGTGAACATCGCGGGGTCACGACTCGACGAGCCGTAGACCGCGGTCGAGGACTTGACGACGAGGTGCTTGAGGCCGGGCGCCTTCTGGCACGCGGCAAGGAGCTGCATCGTCCCGATGACGTTGAGCTCCTTCATCGACGTACGCCCGCCGGCCGTTCCGGGCGTGGCGATGACGCTCATGTGGACCACGGTGTCGACGTCCTCACCGGCGATCACCTTGGTGATCACCGGGTTCCGGATGTCGGCCCGGATGAAACGGACGTCGCCCATGTCCCCACGGGGTGGGACGACGTCCACGCCGATCACCCTGTCCACCGAGGGGTCGGCAGCGATGAGGCGCGCGAAACGGCTACCGAGGTCGCGGGAGACCCCGGTCACCAGTACGACGCGCCCCACCTGATCGAGCCTTTCGTCAGCCCGGGCTTACTTGCCCTGACGACGACGCTGGATGCGCGTCTTCTTCAGCAGCTTCCGGTGCTTCTTCTTCGCCATGCGCTTACGACGCTTCTTGATGACAGAACCCACGGTGGACCTTTCGAGCTGACTCGACCGCGCAGCGTTGGGTGCATGCACGGCACGGGAGTGGACAGCCTATCCGGCGTGCGTTCGGACACGAAAACACGCCCCCCGGCGTGAGAGGCCGGACACCCCTCGCCGCGCCGTCCGGCGTGTCCCATTGACTATTTCTTTCGCATAGTTCCCACGAGTCACACCAATCACGACATGATGGTCCGAAGCACCCCGTTGTGACCGGTTCGAGGTTTGCGTCAGATCTCACATGGAAAGCATCGTTTACCTGCAGTAACCACAACTTCGTGGCCCGATGCCAGATATCGACCCAGGGGTTCAGCCCGGGATCTGCCCAGGCGTCCCTCGTGGGTGACGTCAGGCGGCCACGCCCATGAGGCCTTGGGAGGGGCCTTAGCGATGGACACACGATTCCTTGGTGCACTGCGCCCTGCTCGGGCCACCGCGAGCCTTGTCCGCCTGGCCCTGACCGTCCTGCTGACCGCGCTGGTCGCGGCCGGCTCCGCCTTCGTCACCACCACCCCCGCGCAGGCGGCCTCCGCCTCTCCGGCCATCGCCACCGACGACTACGAGCGTCAGGTGCAGTACTGGGTGAACCAGAAGCGCGCCAACCACAACCTGCCGCGCCTCAGGCTTGCCGCCTGCACCGACGGGACCGCCGAGCGCTGGAGCCGCTACCTGGCGGCCAACAACGCCTTCTACCACCAGTCCATGCAGAAGATCCTGGAGCGCTGCGACGCGGTCTACGCGGGCGAGACGCTCGGCCGAGGCTCCTCGATGAGCCCGCGCCTGCTGGTGCGGATGTGGATGCACTCCGACGGACACCGCGCGGTCCTGCTCAGCTCCAAGTCCCGGCGGATCGGGATCGGCGCCACCGTCGACGGCTCCGGCCGCTGGGTGGTCGCCGCGAACTTCATGCGCTTCTAGAGACCCGCACGACAAACGGTGGCGGCCCCGCTACGGGGCCGCCACCGTCATGTCGTACGCCGGACCGGGCTCAGCCGGTCTGGAAGAAGCTCTTGCGGAGGTAGTCGTTCACCGCGTCCTCGGGGACCCGGAACGAACGTCCCACGCGCACGGCGGGGAGCTCGCCTGAGTGGACCAGACGGTAGACCGTCATCTTGGACACGCGCATCACCGAGGCGACCTCCGCCACGGTGAGGAACTTCACCTCCGAGATGTCCCCGGAGTTGTTTGATGCCATGGTGCACCGCACTTTCACCGCACACGACGTTCCCCGGCTTCCCCACCGGAGAGTCATCCGTATGTGCTCACGTGAGAATAGAGCCTAGAGTTACTTGTGAGGAAGGGGTGACTTTTCGGACATTCTTTACCGTATCCGCGGCGTGTCCTGTTGAAACGTTGTCTAGGGCAGGTAGTCGAGCCCGTTCAGCGGGAAAGTCGCCTCACGCGTCGCGTGGATCGCGCGGTCCAGCCACACCCCCGGGTCGTAGCCCGACGACCAGTCCCGGTAGGCCGGCGTGCGGCCGTCGGTCATCCGGAACGGCGCCGTCCGGCCCAGCAGCGTCCTCACGTGGTCGCGCCATCCCTCTGGCGTGAGCAGGGCCGGGTCGAGCGGGTTGCCGGCGACGATCGCGAGCAGGTGGCTCCACGACCTCGGCACCACGTCGACGATCGCGTAACCGCCTCCCCCTGTCACCACCCACTTCCCCTCGCACACCTCGTGGGCGAGGTCGTGCAGCGACTGGTGCGCGGCCCGCTGGCCGTCGACGGTGAGCATCAGGTGCGCGAGCGGGTCCTCGATGTGCGAGTCACACCCGTGCTGGGTGACCAGCACGTCCGGCGCGAACTCGCGGACCAGCGGAGGCACGACGGCGTGGAACGCGCGCAGCCAGCCGGCGTCCGCGGTCCCCGGCGGCAGGGCCACGTTGACCGCGCTCCCGGGGGCGTTCGGCCCACCGGTGTCCTGGGGGAAGCCGGTCCCGGGGAAGAGCATCTGCCCGGTCTCGTGCAGGCTGATCGTCAGCACCCGCGGGTCGTCGTAGAAGATCGCCTCCACGCCGTCGCCGTGGTGCACGTCCACGTCGACGTACGCCACCTTGGAGGCGCCGTTGTCGAGCAGCCAGCGGATCGCCACGGCGACGTCGTTGTAGACGCAGAAGCCGCTGGCCTTCCCGGGCATGGCGTGGTGCAGCCCGCCGGAGATGTTCGCGGCGTGCAGCCGCTCCCCCGTCCAGACCTGCCGGGCCGCCTCCACCGACGCCCCCACGACGTGGGCGGCCGCCGTGTGCATCCCCTCGAACGTGGGGTTGTCGTCGGTGCCGAGCCCGTGCTCCTCGTCCACCTGGTAGGGGTCGCGGCTCATCGCCTGGACCGCCTCGATCAGGTGCCCCTCGTGGACGCTGGCGACGACGTCGTCAGAGGCCATCGGCGCATTCACCAGCTCCAGGCCCGCACCGTTTCCGCCGAGCACACCGAGCTCCTCGGCCAGGCGCATCGTCAGGTCCACGCGCAGCGGTGACATCGGGTGCGTCGGACCGAAGTTGTAGTCGGTCAGTGTCTTGTCGAACACCACGCACGCACGGCCACCCATGTGGCTCACGCTACAACCGATCGGACGGCCCGGCGCGGCCACGTCCGCTCAGCGCGCTGACTAGCCCCGGCCGCCGGGGGCAACGGCCCTTGCGGGCCATACAGGTCGGAGCCGTACAAGCGGAAAGTAAAGAACGATGGCCGCGGGGGTCGAAAAGCAGACTCTGCCGCGCAAACTTCCTGGGAGGGAGCAGCACCATGGCGAGGAAGCGCTACGTGACGGTGGGCCTGGCTTCGGCCGGACTCGTCACCGCCGGACTGTTGGGGGTCGCACCGGCCTACGCAGGGGGCTGGGACGAGGTCGACGGCGAGGACTGCCTGAAGCACGATGACGACGACGAGTGCAAGTCTCGGACCAAGCTCGACGCCGACGAGAAGAAGAAGGACGACTACATCAGGGTCAAGCTGACCGCGGACGTCGACTTCTTCCAGGAGGAGGACCACAAGTGGTCCAGGGCCTTCGGCTGGGACGACGACGACCTCGGCTCGGTCAAGTTCCAGGTGTGGGACGACGATGACGAGGAGTGGCGGACCTTCCACAAGGAGGACGTCGACGAGGACGGCGAGGCCGACGTCAAGGTCAAGATCCGCAAGAACAAGGAGTACGACGTCCGGGCGAAGTACTCAGGCGTCGACGACGAGATCGACGACTCCAAGTCCAAGACGATCACGATCGGCGAGGACGACGACGATGACTGGTGAGCCGCGCTGAGCCGGTCGAGCACGTCACGCGCTGAGTGAGGATGGTCCGGACCTACCGGGTCCGGGCCATCGTCATGCCGGGCGCCCGGCACCCGTTCTTCCCGACCGCTTCCGCCTCTGCAGCCCGTGGACGTTCCGGGGCACCTATGCTGGACCCGTGCGCTCGACCTTCCCGACCAACCTGTGGTGGCCCGCCGACTGAGGCGGACCACGACCAGCGCACACCCACCAGCTGACCGACGGCCGCCCCCGGGCGGCCGTCGTGCTGTGTGCACACCACCCTCCTGGGGCGACCCCGACCACCAGGAGAACCCATGCCCACCCGCCACGACGTCCGTCGGCTGAGCCTGCTCAAGCCGACCGGCCACCTCACCCTCGGCAACTACCTCGGCGCGCTCCGGCAGATGGCCGCGGAGCAGGCCCGTGCCACCTGCTTCTTCGGGATCGCCGACCTGCACGCCCTGACCGTGCCGCACGACCCGGCCCGGCTGCGCGGGCTGACCCTCGAGATGCAGGCGGTGCTGCTCGCCTGCGGGCTCGACCCGGACCGGGCCACGCTGTTCCTGCAGAGCCAGGTGCCCGCGCACAGCGAGCTGTCCTACCTGCTGGAGAGCACGGCCCACACCGGCGAGCTGAACCGGATGATCCAGTTCAAGGAGAAGGGCCGTGGCCGGCCGCGGACCCGGGTCTCGCTCTACACCTACCCGGCGCTGATGGCCGCGGACATCCTGCTCTACCGCGCCACCGAGGTCCCGGTCGGCGACGACCAGCGCCAGCACGTCGAGCTCACCCGGGACCTCGCGCTCCGGTTCAACCGCATCTACGGTGAGGTGTTCACCGTCCCCGAGATCACCACGCCGCCGGCGGGCGCGCGGGTGATGGACCTGCAGGACCCCACCACGAAGATGGGCAAGTCCCACACCGAGGGCGCGGGGATCATCTACCTGCTCGACGACCCGGCGTCCGTGCGCCGCAAGGTGGCCCGCGCGGTGACCGACTCCGAGACCGGACCGGACGCCGTCCGGCACGACCGGGAGACGAAGCCGGGGGTGAGCAACCTGCTCGAGATCGTCGCCGCCTGCGGGGGCGCCACCCCGGCGGCGGTCGCCGCGACGGTGACGTCCTACGGCGAGCTCAAGCAGCGCACCACCGAGGCGGTGCTCGCGGTCCTGGAGCCCCTGCAGGAGAGGTACGCCGAGCTGGCCGACCGGCCGGACCTGGTCGCGAAGGTCTACGCCGAGGGAGCCGAGCGGTGCCGTGCCGAGACGGCCCCGGTCCTCGCCGCGGCCAGGCGGGCGATGGGGCTGGTCAGCTGATGCCCTCGGCGAGTGCCCGGGACCGGTCCCGTGCCGCCTCGAGCGCGGTCAGGAACGCGGCGCGGACCTTGTGGTCCTCCAGCTCGCGGATCGCCGCGGCCGTCGTACCTCCCGGGGAGGTGACCCGCTCCCGGAGGACCACCGGGTGCTCGCCGGTCTCCCGCAGCAGCTTCGCCGAGCCGACCACGGTCTGGACGACCAGCTCGGAGGCGACGCCCCGCGGCAGGCCGAGGTGCACGCCGGCCTCGATCATCGACTCGACCACGAAGAACAGGTAGGCGGGCCCGGACCCGGAGATCGCGGTGACCGCGTCCTGCTGCTTCTCCGGGACCCGGATCACCTTGCCGGTGGAGGCCATCAGCGACTCGGCCTCCAGCAGGTGCTCCTCGTCGCAGTGCGAGCCGCGGGAGATCGCCGCCATGCCCTCGTCGACCAGCGCCGGGGTGTTCGGCATGACCCGGACGACCGCGGCGCCCTCGGGCAGCCGCGCCTCGATGAACGCGGTCGTGATGCCGGCGGCCAGCGACACCACGAGCTGCCCCGGGCGGACCACGGGCGCGATCTCGGTGAGCAGGTCGTCCATGTCCTGCGGCTTGACCACCAGCGCCAGCGTGTCCGCCTTTCGCGCGGCCTCGACGTTGCCGACCACCGCGACGCCGTAGCGCTCGGTGAGCTCCGTGGCCCGCTCCCGGCGTCGCTCGGCGACGAGCAGGTCGTCCACGCGGCGTCCGGCGCGGATCAGGCCGGAGAGCAGGGTCTCGCCCATGACGCCGGCCCCGAGGATGGCAACGGTCATGATGTCCTCACTTCTGGGAGACGAGGGACCTCAGGAAGAAGGCCAGGTTCGAGGGACGCTCGGCGAGGCGTCGCATGAGGTAGCCGTACCACTCCTCGCCGTAGGGCACGTAGACCCGGACCTTCTCCCCCGCCTCGGCCAGACGCCGCTGCTCGTCGGAGCGGATGCCGTAGAGCATCTGGTACTCGTAGCTGCCCTGGGGCCGGCCGTAGCGGGTGGCGAGCGCCCCGGCGATGTCGACCATCCGCGGGTCGTGCGAGGCGATCATCGGGTAGCCCTGGCCGGCCATCAGGATCTTCATGCAGCGCACGTAGGACTTGTCGACCTCGGCGCGGTCCTGGAAGGCCACCGACTCCGGCTCCTTGTAGGCGCCCTTGCACAGCCGCACCCGCGAGCCCTCGTAGGCCAGCGCCCGGCAGTCCTCCTCGGTGCGGTACAGGTACGCCTGGAGCACCGCGCCGGTCTCCGGGAAGTCCTTGCGCAGCTCGGCCAGGATGCCCAGCGTGGAGTCGGTGGTGGTGTGGTCCTCCATGTCGAGAGTGACCGTGGTGCCGGCGTTGCGGGCGGCGTGGCAGATCGTCCGGGCGTTCTCCAGCGCGACCTTCTCGCCGTCCCCGGGGAGCGCCTGGCCGATCGCCGAGAGCTTCACCGAGGCCTCGGCGTTGCGGGCCAGGCCCTGTTCGGACAGCGAGGCGAGGAGCTCGAGGTACGCCGTGACGGTGTGGTCGGCCTGCTCCCGGTCGAGGGTGTCCTCGCCGAGGAAGTCCAGCGTCACGTGCAGCCCCGAGGCGATGAGCTCACGGGTGGCGTCGACCGCGTTGTCGGTGTGCTCGCCTGGCACGTAGCGGTTGACGATCCCGCTCGACACCGGCATCGAGCTGACCAGGTTCTTCACAGAGCTGCTGCGCGCGAGCAACAGCAACGGCTGCCGTAACACTCATGTCCTCCTGTCTGCGCCCACCCCGCACCGTCGCGGCCGGACCGTTCCCAGGCTACGCGGTCCGGGCGGGGGCTCCTCTAGGCGGTACGTCGGCGCAGCGTCGCCGCACCCAGGGTCAGCGCGGCCACGGCGAACCCGGCCACCACCGCGAGGTCGCCCCACACGCTCGGGTCGACCCCGCCGAAGCTGTCCGAGGTGGTCGTGGCGACCGTCGTCATCGCGTCGACGGCGTACGACAGCGGCAGCAGGTTGGAGATCGCCTCGAGCACCTGCGGCATCTCGTCGCGGGCGATGAACAGCCCGCAGAGCAGGATCTGCGGGATCACCACCACCGGCATGAACTGCACCGCCTGGAACTCGGTCTGCGCGAACGCGGAGACGAACAGGCCGAGCGCGGTTCCGAGCACGGCGTCGGAGACCGCGACGACGGTGAGCATCCAGGCCGGGCCGGCGACGTCGAGGTCGAGCACCCACAGGCACAGGACGACCACGAGCGCCGACTGGACCGCGGCGACGAGCCCGAACGCGAGCGCGTAGCCGCCGAGGAGGTCGAGCTTCCCGGTGGGCATCGCGAGCAGCCGCTCGAGGGTCCCCGAGGACCGCTCCCGCAGCGTGGTGACCGAGGTGACCAGGAACATCACGATGAAGGGGATCAGTGCGAGCAGCGGCGGGCCGAGGCTCTCGAAGCCGAGCTCTCGTCCGTCGAACATCCACCACAGGAGGGTCAGCACGACGCACGGCAGCACCAGCAGCATCGCGACCGTGCGGTGGTCGTGGCGCAGCTGGCGGAGCACCCGCCCGGCGACCGCGACCGTGATCCGCGGGGTCACGACGCCTCCACCAGGGACAGGAACGCGTGCTCGATGGTGGCGGAGCCGGTGCGCTCGAGCAGCACCGACGGGGCGTCGTCGGCCAGCAGCCGACCCTCGCGCATCAGCAGCAGCCGGTCGCAGCGCTCCGCCTCGTCCATGACGTGGCTGGACACGAGCACCGCGGCGCCGGCATCGGCGAGCCGGTGGAACAGACCCCACAGGTCACGCCGCAGCACCGGGTCGAGACCGACCGTCGGCTCGTCGAGCACCAGCAGCGTCGGCGTCCCGAGCAGCGCAACCGCGAGCGAGGCGCGGGAGCGCTCACCGCCGGAGAGGGTGCGCACCAGCGCGTCCCGGCGGCTGACCAGGTCCACCGCCTCGACGCACCGGACCACGTCGTCCTCGCCGACCCCGAGCACCCGGGCGAAGAACCGGAGGTTCTCCAGGACGGTCAGGTCGTCGTAGACGCTCGGCGCCTGGGTGACGTAGCCGACCCGGTCGCGCAGGTCGGCGTGCCCAGCCGGGAGACCGTCGACGGTGACCTCGCCCGACTCGACGATCTGCACGCCGACGATGCTGCGCATCAGCGTGGTCTTCCCGCAGCCCGACGGGCCGAGCAGCCCGGTCACCTGACCCGCGGGCACGGAGAAGCTCACCCCGGCCACCGCGGTCGTGGTCCCGCGCTGCACCACGAGGTCGGTGACCTGCACCAGCGCCGGTCCGCCGGTCGGCCCGGCCACCGGCCCGGTCATCGGCTCGGTCATCGGGCCACGTCCCCGGCCGCGGCGAAGTTGAGCCGGGTGAACGCCAGCGCCTCCAGCAGGTCGAGCTCGCGAGCCTCGCGCGACCCCGACTTGCGGGTGTTCACCTCGAGCACGATGTGCCCGCCGAACCCCGTGGCGGCGAGGTGCTCGAGCAGCTCCACGCACGGCTGCGTGCCGCGGCCGGGGATCAGGTGCTCGTCCTTGGCCGAGCCCGTCCCGTCGGCCATGTGGATGTGCCGCAGCCGCGGACCGAGCGCCTTGGCCATCGCCACCGGGTCCTGCTGCGCTGTCGCCGAGTGCGACAGGTCGATGGTGGCGTTCGCGTAGTCGTGCTCGGAGGGGTCCCAGCCGGGCAGGTACACCTGCATCTCCCGCTTCGACGCTCGCCAGGGGTACATGTTCTCCACCGCGAAGGCGATGCCGGTGCGCTCCTCGAGCCGGGCGATGCCCTCCACGAAGCTCCGCGCGTAGTCCCGCTGCCAGCGGAACGGCGGGTGCACCACGACCACGTCCGCGCCGACCGCGGCCGCCATCTCGGCGCTCTTCTCCAGCTTGCCCCAGGGCTCGGTGCCCCAGACCCGCTGGGTGATCAGCAGGCACGGTGCGTGGACCGCGCACACCCGCATCTGGTGGTACTCCGACAGGTGCCGGACCGCGTCGACCTCCTGGCTGATCGGGTCGATGCCGACCATCACCTCGACGGCGTCGTAGCCGAGCCGGGACGCGAGCTCGAAGCCGTTGGCGGTGTTCTCGGGGTAGACCGACGCCGTGGACAACGCCACGAGCGCACCGCCGGACCCGGCGGCGTCGCCGTCCGCACCTCGAGCGGTCACGTGCTTCACCGTCTCAGCGTAGTCAGGCCAGGATGCTGATCTGGTCGAGACGTTCCAGGATCACGCCCTCGCGCAGCGCCCACGGGCAGATCTCCAGCTCGGGCAGGTCGAACAGGTCCATCACCGCATCCGCCACCAGCGCGCCGGCGAGGAGCTGGTGCGCCCGGTTCGACGAGACGCCGGGCAGCTCCGCGGTGTCCTCGGCGGTCATCGTCGTGAGCTTGGGGATCATCTCGGCGAGGGTGCGCGCCGGCAGCGTCCGACGTACCAACGGCCCCTCCGCCGACGACGGGGCGCCGCACACCCGGGCCAGGGAGCGGAACGTCTTCGACGTCGCCACCGCGTGGTCGGGTCGACCGGGACGGAGCACCGCCCCCGCCTCGCGGGCGATGTCGGCGCGGATCTGCCTGCGCAGTGCGCGGACCGTGTCCGGCTCCGGTGGCTGCCGGGCCAGCCACTCGCGCGTGAGCCGGCCGGCGCCGAGCGGCAGCGACTGCGCGACGTCGGGGGCCTCGTCGGCGCCGGCGGCGATCTCGAGCGACCCGCCCCCGATGTCGAAGACCACGAGCCGGCCCGCGGACCAGCCGAACCAGCGGCGCACGGCGAGGAACGTCAGCCGCGCCTCGTCCTCCCCGGGCAGCACCTCGATCTTCACCCCTGTGCGGTCGTGCACGTGGCCCAGCACCTCGTCGGTGTTCACCGCGTCGCGCACCGCCGAGGTGGCGAAGCCGAGCATCTCCTCGCAGCCCTTGTCCTCGGCCACGACGAGCGCCTGGGCGACGAACCGGGTGAGCGCCTCGACGCCCTGCTCGCGCACCGCGCCGGTCCCGTCGAGGTGCTCGGCGAGCCGCAGCGGCTCCTTGTAGGAGTACGCCGGCATCGGCGCGGCCCCACCGTGTGCGTCGACGACGAGCAGATGGCCTGTGTTCGACCCGATGTCCAGCACGCCCAGCCTCATGCCGGGGAATCTACTCCGGTCGGGCGTAGGGTTGCGGCGTGCCCGAGGTTGATCTGGTCTTTCCCCGCGCGTGGGTCGAGTTCCCCGACCCCGCCGACGACTCCCAGGTGTTCCGCTGCGACCTGACCTGGCTGACGTCAAACTGGATGTGCATCTTCGGCCAGGGATGCCCCGGCATCTACGCCGAACGGCCCGACGACGGCTGCTGCACGCTGGGTGCGCACTTCTCGGACAAGGACGACGAGAAGCGGGTCAAGAAGTTCGTGAAGCTGCTCGACCGCGAGCACTGGCAGTTCCACGACGCCGGACGCAAGGGCGCCTGGATCGAGACCGACGACGAGGGCGACCGCAAGACCGCGGTGCACGAGGGCGCCTGCATCTTCCTGAACCGGCCTGGGTTCCCGGGCGGTGAGGGCTGCGCGCTGCACGGGCTCGCGCTGCGGGAGGGCCTGCACCCGTTGGAGACCAAGCCCGACGTGTGCTGGCAGCTGCCGATCCGGCGGACCTTCCGCGACGTGGAGCTGCCCGACGGCACCGCCTACACCGAGGTGTCGATCGGGGAGTACGACCGCCGCGGCTGGGGGCCGGGCGGGCACGACCTCGACTGGTACTGCAGCGGCAACACCGAGGCGCACGTCGCGGCGACCCCGGTCTACGTCTCCAACGAGGCCGAGCTGGTGGAGATGATGGGCCAGAAGGCCTACGACGAGCTCGCCCGGCTCTGCGAGGCGCACATGCGCTCGCGGTCGGCGCTCGCGCTGCACCCCGCCGACCCGAGGTGAGCGGTCAGGACCGGAACTTCGAGGCGATGTTGTCCGGCATCGGCTCGTAGCGCGCGAACCGGCGGGTGAACGTCGCCGCGCCGTGGGAGAACGACCTCAGGTCCACGGCGTAGCGGACGATCTCGGTCTGGGGCACCTCGGCACGGACCAGGGTCCGGTCGCCCACCGGCTCGCTGCCGAGCACCCTTCCGCGCCGGCCGGACAGGTCGCTCATCACCGTGCCGACCAGGTCGTCGGGTATCAGCACCTCGAGCTCGTCGACCGGCTCGAGCAGCGCGACCTTCGTGCCGTCGGCAGCCTCGCGCAGCGCCAGCGCGCCTGCGGTCTGGAACGCCATGTCGGAGGAGTCGACGCTGTGCGCCTTACCGTCGGTCAGGGTCACCTTGATGTCGACGACCGGGTAGCCGGCGGCGACCCCCCTCTCCATCTGCGCGCGCACCCCCTTCTCCACGCTGGGGATGAACTGGCGGGGTACGGCGCCGCCCACGACCTTGTCCACGAACTCGAAGCCGGAACCCCCCGGCAGCGGCTCGACCTCGATGTCGCACACGGCGTACTGACCGTGCCCGCCGGACTGCTTGACGTGCCGGCCGTGGCCCTTGGCGCCGCCGACGAACGTCTCGCGCAGCGGCACCCGCAGCTCGACCTGGTCGACCGTGGCGCCGTAGCGGTTGCCGAGCCGGTCCAGGGCGACGTCGGCATGCGCCTCGCCCATGCACCACAGCACGATCTGGTGGGTCTCGGCGTTGTGCTCGATCCGCAGGCTCGGGTCCTCCGCGGCCAGCCGCTGCAGCCCCTGGGACAGCTTGTCCTCGTCGGCCTTGGCGTGCGCGGCGATCGCGAGCGGCAGCAGCGGCTCGGGCATGGACCACGGCTTGAGCACCAGTGGCTGCTCCTTGGCCGAGAGCGTGTCCCCGGTCTCGGCCCGGCTGAGCCGGCCGATGGCGCACAGGTCACCGGCGATCGCCCGGGCCGCGGGGCGCTGCTGCTTGCCGAGCGGGGTGGCGAGCGAGCCGATCCGCTCGTCCTCGTCGTGGTCCTCGTGGCTGCTCTCGCCGAAGAACGAGCTGAAGTGGCCCGAGACGTGCACGGTCTGGTCCGGCCGGATGGTCCCGGAGAACACACGGACCAGGCTGACCCGTCCGACGTACGGGTCCGAGGTCGTCTTCACGACCTCCGCGACCAGCGGCCCGTCGGGGTCGCAGCTGATCTCGGGACCGCGCTTGCCCTCGGGCGTGAACACCTCCGGCAGCGGGTGCTCCGGCGGCGAGGGGAACCCGGCGACGACCAGGTCGAGCAGCTCGGTGGTGCCCACGCCGGTCGCCGCACAGACCGGGAGCACGGGAAAGAAAGAACCTCGCGCGACTGCCCGCTCGAGGTCCTTCACCAGCAGTGCCCGGTCCACGGCTTCACCGCCGACGTAGCGCTCCATGAGGGTCTCGTCCTCGGACTCCTCGATCACCCCCTCGATCAGCGCGCCCCGCTGCTCCTCGTGCGCCGGGTCGTCCCCGGTGAGCAGGCCGACCATCTGGTCGCCCTCGCGCAGGTAGACCGGGAGCACCTTGTCCCCGAAGGCGGTCTGCGCGCCGGCCACCACGGCGTCGTAGTTGGCGCGGGCGTGGTCGAGCTTGGTCACCACCACCGCCCGGGGCATGCCGACCTCCGCGCACTCGCGCCACAGCTGCTTGGTGGGCTCGTCGACCCCCTCGTTCGCGGCGATGACGAACATCGCGCAGTCGGCGGCCCGCAGCCCGGCGCGCAGCTCCCCGACGAAGTCGGCGTAGCCGGGGGTGTCGAGCAGGTTGATCTTGACCCCGTCGTGCATCAGCGGCGCGAGGGACAGCCCGACCGAGCGCTGCTGCCGGTGCTCGGCCTCGTCGAAGTCGCTGACCGTGGTGCCGTCGACGACGGTGCCCGGGCGGTTGAGCACGCCGGCGGCGACGAGAAGGGCCTCGACCAACGAGGTCTTGCCCGAACCGGCCGGGCCGACCAGCACGACGTTCCGGATGCCGTCCGGCCGGTCCGCACTCGGCGCGGTGTCGCCGCTGCTCTGGTTCCCGGTGGTCTTCCCTGCCACGTCAGCCTCCCTCGGCGGTGCTTGACCTCACCTTTCACCCGAACGGCGCCCGTGCACAAGAGCCCTGCCGGGCCCGAACCGGACCCCGCTGTCCGCTGCCGCCGAGGCGATGGCGAGAATGCTTCACATGCGCCTGGACCATCTTTCTTACGCAGCTGGACCGGACGGGCTCGCGAGCACCGTCGCCCGCCTGGGCGACCTGCTCGGTGAGAAGTTCGTCGACGGGGGGATCCACCCGCGCTTCGGCACCCGGAACATGGTCCTTCCCCTGAGCGCCGGCACCTACCTCGAGGTCGTCGAGGTGCTGGACCACCCCGCCTCCGACAAGGCCCCGTTCGGGCAGGCCGTGCGTGCCCGCTCCGGGCTCGGCGGCGGCTGGATGGGCTGGGTCGTCGCGGTCGACGACATCGCCGGCGTCGAGAGCCGCCTGGGCCGCGAGTCGGTCCAGGGCAACCGGCACCGCCCCGACGGGGTGGAGCTGCGCTGGCGCCAGATCGGCGTCAAGGGCCTGCAGTCGGACCCGCAGCTGCCCTTCTTCGTCGAGTGGGAGTCCCCGTCCGCCCAGCACCCCAGCGCCGGGTCCACCGGTGACCTGCACCTGGACTGCCTGGAGATCGCCGGCGACCCGGCGCGGGTGCGCGAGTGGCTCGGCGACGCCCGGGACCCGCTCGAGGACGTGAAGGTGGAGTGGGTCGCGCCGCACGGGACCCCCGGCATCGTCGCCGCGCAGTTCCAGACCGCGCACGGGCTTGTCCGGATCTGACTCTTCCCGGGCCGGGACCCTCTCCCCGGGAGCGGTCCCGAGCCCGAACATCTGGAACCATCCCGAGGTCTACGAGCTGGAGAACCGCAGCGTCGACCCCGAGCAGCGCATCGAGGCCGCGATGCGCGGCGTGCTCGACTGGTCGGGCCGGGACCTGCTCGACCTGGGCTGCGGCACCGGCTTCCACCTGCCCCGGTGGGCGGGTCACGCACGCTCGGTGACCGGGGTGGAGCCCCATCGGGACCTGGCCCGGCTGGCGGTCCGACGTACCTCCCGGATCCCGAACGTCCGGGTGCTGCAGGGCAGCGCCCAGAAGCTCCCGCTGCCCGACGCCTGCGTCGACGTGATGCACGCGCGGTGGGCGTACTTCTTCGGTCCCGGTTGCGAGCCCGGCCTGCGCGAGCTGGACCGGGTGATGCGCCGCGGAGGCGTCGGCTTCGTGATCGACAACGACCCCACCCGGAGCACGTTCGGCGGGTGGTTCCGGCAGGGCTACCCCGACCACGACGCGGCCGAGGTCGAGCGGTTCTGGTCCTCGCGCGGCTGGACCCGGCAGCCGGTCGACATCGTCTGGCGGTTCGAGAGCCGCGCCGACCTCGAGTCGGTGGTGCGGATCGAGTTCGCCCGCGAGCACGCGGACCGGGTCCTGGCCGGGCACGAGGGCCTCGAGGTGGACTACGCGGTGAACCTGTGGTGGCGAAGGTACTGACCGCGGGCCGCGGCTAGCCGGAGCCGCGCACCACCAGGGTCGGGGTCAGCAGCAGCCCCGGCTCGTCGATGTGCTTGTGGGACAGCCGCTTGCCGAGCAGCCCGACGATCTCGCGGGCCACCTGCTCGAGCGGCTGGCGCACCGAGGTCAGGCCGGGCGGCGCGACCTGGGCCGCGATCGAGTCGTCGAAGCCGACCACCGCCACGTCCTCGCCGGCGCGCAGCCGCCGCTCGCTCAGCGCGTGCAGCACGCCCATCGCGATCGTGTCGCTGGCGCAGACGAACGCCGTCGGCTCCTCGGACTCGAGCAGCGCGTGCGCGGCACGGCGCCCGAAGTCCACGGTGTCGTCCCCGCGGGCGCTCAGCCGGCTCGTGGACAGGCGGTGGGCGTGCATGGTGTCCACCCAGCCCGAGCGACGATCCTCGCCGATGAAGGAGTCCTTGAGCCACCCGATCCACGCGATCCGGCTGTGCCCGCGCTCGACGAGGTGGTCGACCGCCAGTCCCACGCCGGCGCGGCCGTCCACGTCGACCCAGGGGTGCTTGGCCCGGCTGTCGTCCCAGGGCCGGCCGAACGCGACGAACGGGGCACCTTGCCGCTCGAGCCAGCCGGCCTGCGGGTTGCCGCGGTAGGTGTCGGTGACCACGAACGCGTCCACGGCGGTGGACCGGAGCAGGTCGGCGTACCCGGCGACCGGGTCAGCCCGCTCCTCGTCGTCGGCGAAGAGCAGGACGTGGTAGCCCGCGACGTCCGAGCTCTCCACCAGCGAGTGCAGGAACCGGTCCATCAGCACGTTCGCGGTGCCCTCCGCGGCCGGCTCGACCCGCAGCCCGATCAGGTGCGACGCGCGGGTGCGCAGGTTCCGCGCCGCCCGGTTCGGCGAGTAGCCCAGGGTGTCGATCGCGTGCTGCACCCGCGCCAGCGTCTCCGGACGCAGCAGGTGCGGACTGTTCAGCGCGTTGGACACGGTCTGCCTCGACACACCCGCCTCGTCGGCCACGGTGGCCAACGTCGGCGCCCTCCCCCTGCGGCGTGGCATGGTCCGGACTCCCCTCCGCTTTGTCCTGTTGATCGTTCCAACCCTCGTCGCATGATCGCTGTCGGGTTTCGTTCCCGTCAACACGGATCGCCCGTATGAACGTCGTCCTCAGGTCTTCCGGGTCGAGCCGGGGGTTGTGGCGGCCGCGCCGGGGGGTCGCGGCCGCGGAGCCGGAGTGTCCCAGCCGCAGTGCCGGGGGTGTCGCGGCCGGACTGTCGGCGCGGTCGCCTAGCGTCTGCGCCATGAGTGCCAAGGCCAGGAACCGTCCGACCTACCGCTGCAGCGAGTGTGGCTGGGAGACCGTCAAGTGGGTGGGCCGCTGCGGGGAGTGCCAGGCCTGGGGCAGCGTCGCCGAGGGCGCGGCGCCGACCGGGCGTACGACGGCCGGCCCGGTGACCGCACCCGCGGTGCCGATCGGCCAGGTCCCCGCCGAGGACTCCCGCGCGACCACCAGCGGGGTCCCCGAGCTGGACCGGGTGCTCGGCGGTGGCCTCGTGCCGGGTGCCGCCGTGCTGCTCGCCGGCGAGCCCGGGGTGGGCAAGTCGACGCTGCTGCTCGAGGTGGCCGCGGCCCGCGCCCGCTCCGGCGCGCGCACGCTCTACGTCACCGGTGAGGAGTCCGCCTCCCAGGTGCGGCTGCGCGCGGACCGCACCGGCGGCATCCATGACGAGTTGTACCTCGCCGCGGAGACCGACCTCGGCGCCGTGCTCAGCCACATCGAGGCGGTCCGCCCGACGCTGCTGGTCGTGGACTCCGTGCAGACCATCGGCGCGCCCGACGTCGACGGGGTGCCCGGCGGGGTCACCCAGGTCAAGGAGGTCGCCGCGGCGCTGATCCGGGTGGCCAAGACCCGCAACATCGCCACCCTGATGGTCGGTCACGTGACCAAGGACGGCGCCATCGCCGGTCCCCGGGTGCTCGAGCACCTCGTGGACGTGGTGCTGCACTTCGAGGGCGAGCGCAGCTCACGGCTGCGGATGGTGCGGGCGGTGAAGAACCGGTTCGGCCCGGTGGACGAGGTGGGCTGCTTCGACCTGTCCAGCGACGGGATCGTCGCGGTGACCGACCCGGCCGGGCTGTTCGTGGCCCGGCATCACGAGGCCGTCCCCGGCACGTGCGTGTCGGTGACGCTGGAGGGTCGGCGGCCGATGCTGGCCGAGGTGCAGGCCCTGGTGACACCGTCGGCCGCCGAACGGCCGAGACGGACCACCTCGGGCGTGGACAGCTCCCGGACCGCGATGACGGTGGCGGTCCTGCAGCAGCGGGCCGGGATCCGGCTGCACAACCACGACGTGTTCATGTCCACCGTCGGCGGCGCCCGGATCGCCGAGCCCGCCGGGGACCTGGCCGCGGCGATCGCGATCGCGTCGGCGTGGAAGAACCGGGAGGTGCCCACCGACGTGGTGGCGATCGGGGAGCTCGGCCTCGCCGGTGAGCTGCGCCGCGTGCGCGACATGCCGCAGCGGCTCGCGGAGGCGGCCCGGCTCGGCTTCCGGGCGGCGGTGGTGCCGCACGAGATGGGCCGGCAGGGCACCACCATCCGCGAGGTCGAGGGGCTGCGGGTGGTGGGTGCTCCGGACATCGACGCGGCGCTGCGGGTGCTCGACCTGGCCAAGGCGGACGCCACCCCGATCTTCCGTCCGCACGACGCTGCTCCCGGCCGTCCGGCGCTCGGTCTGGTGGCGCCGTCGGGGTCGCCGCAATAACGAGACGGCTCGTCCGGCCGATCCCCTAGACTGACCGCGGCACACGCACATGACCAGGGGAGCACGGTGGCAGGGAACGACCGCACGGACGAGATCCTCCGCTTGCGGGCGACGCTTGCCAGCATCGCGCCGGGGACTCCCCTGCGCGACGGTCTGGAGCGCGTCCTGCGTGGACGGACGGGCGCACTGATCGTGCTCGGCAGCGACAAGGTCGTGGACTCGATCTCCACCGGCGGGTTCACCCTCGACGTGCCGTTCACGGCGACCGGGCTGCGCGAGCTCGCCAAGATGGACGGCGCCATCATCTTGGACAAGGACGCTTCCCGGATCATCACCGCCGCCGTGCACCTGATGCCGGACCCGACGATCTACAGCGAGGAGACCGGCACCCGGCACCGCACCGCCGACCGGGTCGCGCGGCAGACCGGGTTCCCGGTGATCTCGGTGTCGCAGTCGATGCAGATCATCGCCGTCTACGTCGGCGAGACCCGCTACGTGCTCGAGGACTCCGGTCAGATCCTCTCCCGCGCGAACCAGGCCCTGGCGACCCTCGAGCGCTACAAGCTCCGTCTCGACGAGGTGTCCAGCACGCTGTCCGCCCTCGAGATCGAGGACCTGGTCACCGTCCGCGACGTCGCGGTGGTCGCCCAGCGGCTGGAGATGGTGACCCGGATCGCCCGGGAGATCGAGGACTACGTGCTCGAGCTCGGCACCGACGGCCGGCTGCTGTCGCTGCAGCTCGACGAGCTGGTCACCGGCGTCGACATGGAGCGTGAGCTCGTGATCCGCGACTACCTGCCCACCGGCCGGCGCACCCGCACGCCCGAGGAGATCCTGGCCGACCTGGAGGGGCTGGGCTCCACCGAGCTGGTCGACGTCTCCGAGGTGGCCCGTGCCCTGGGGCTGGGCCAGACCGAGCACCTCGACGGCGCGGTCACGCCGCGTGGCTACCGGTTGCTGGCCAAGGTCCCGCGACTCCCCGCGACGGTCGTCGAGCGGCTGGTCGAGCACTTCGGCAGCCTGCAGAAGCTGCTGTCCGCGGGAATCGATGACCTCCAGGCCGTCGACGGGGTCGGCGAGCTGCGGGCCCGCAGCGTCCGCGAGGGGCTGTCCCGGCTCGCCGAGTCGAGCATCCTCGAGCGGTACGTCTGAACCTCGCCGCCCTCCCCCGTCGAGACGTCACCGCGGCAGGGCTGAGAGCCCAGGTCGAGCGGCCCGCTCCATGAGCAAGCTGAGTCGGCCGCGTCAGTCGCGCCCGCGGCTCCGCTCGGAGCGGCCTCGCTCGCCGGGCGAGGCACCGTCCTCGTCCTCGTCGTCCGCCTCGTCCTCCGGCTCGTCGGACTCCTCCGGCTCGGCCGTGGGCGACGGGGTGATCGTGGGCCGCGGCGGCACGAGCAGCTCGAACTGCTTCTCCACCGGGTCGGCCCCGAGGGCCGCTGCCGTGGCGTTGTAGAAACCGGGGAACGCCCAGGACGTGGTGCGGCTGCAGTCCGCGTCGGACCGCTGACCGTTCCAGGCCACGTCGACAGTGGTCACCTGGTCCTTGCGGAGTACCACCCGCTGCCGCGGCACGCTGCTCGGGCAGTCCTGGCTCGACCAGATCCGATCGGTGCCCGAGGTCAGCCGGAGCACGACGGTGTCGGCGGAGACGGTCCAGGTGCAGGCCGGGGAGCGCTCGGTGGTCAGGTTGAGGACGAACGTCACCTTCGTGCCCGCGATCGCGTCACGCTCCAGGTCCGGCTCGACGTTCACGTCGCTGTCGATGCACGGGCCTGTGGGTACGGCGAGCGGGGTCTTGGTCTTGCGTGGCGTCGGCCGGTCCGACGTACCCACCGTGCCTTGCCGCGCACCCGGGCTCGCGACGGATGTCGTCGGTGCCTCGGTCGGCCCCTGGGTGGCCGCGCTCGAGCTCACCGTCGCCGACGCGGGGCGGGCGGCCTGGGCGTCGGGGACGCCGGGTGAGGAGCCGAGCAGCCGGGAGATGCCGAACACCATGGCGAGCGCGACCCCGAGCACGAGGAAGCGGCGCACCCAGTACACACGGGGTGGCAGCGGTCCCTTCGGCCTGGTCATCGTGCTCACCGGGAAACGGTAACTTTTCGGGCACGCTCACCCCGGGATGCCACACCGTGGAAAGCGGGATCGGTGCGGCTGGTTACGATCGCCGACGATGAGCGACCTCCACGAACGCGTGCTGGACTGGTACGACGAGCACGCCCGCGACCTGCCCTGGCGACGGGCGGACGCCTCCCCGTGGGCGGTCCTGGTCAGCGAGTTCATGCTGCAGCAGACCCCGGTCGCGCGGGTGCTTCCGGTCTACGAGCAGTGGCTGGAGGCCTGGCCGACCCCGGCCGACCTCGCCGCCGCGAGCACCGGGGAGGCGGTCCGCGCCTGGGGGCGGCTCGGGTACCCGCGCCGGGCCCTCCGCCTGCACGCCGCGGCCACCGCGATCGTCGAGCAGCACGGCGGGAGGGTCCCCGCGGACATCGACCGGCTGCGGGCGCTGCCGGGGGTGGGTGACTACACCGCGGCGGCCGTCGCTTCCTTCGCCTACGGCCGGCGTCACGTCGTGCTCGACACCAACGTCCGCCGGGTGCTCGCCCGCGCGGTGACCGGGGTCGAGTTCCCCGGTGCCTCGGTCACCCGCGCCGAGCGTGACCTCGCCACCGGGCTGCTCCCGGCCGAGGAGGCGACGGCGGCGACCTGGGCGGTGGCGGTGATGGAGCTCGGCGCGCTCGTGTGCACGGCGGCGAGCCCCCGCTGCGAGAGCTGCCCGCTGCTCGACGTGTGCGCGTGGCAGCAGGCCGGACGGCCGGCGTACGACGGGCCGCCACGTCGCGGGCAGACCTACGCCGGGACCGACCGGCAGTGCCGGGGCCGGCTGCTGGCGGTGCTGCGCGAGGCGCACGAGCCGGTGCACAGGTCGCGGCTCGAGGCGGTGTGGAGCGAGGAGGGCCAGCGGATCCGCTGCCTGGCCGGCCTGGTCGCGGACGGGCTGGTGGCCCGGCTGTCGGAGGACACCTACGCCCTGCCCTGAACGACACGCGAGGCGCCCCGGACCACGTGGGTCCGGGGCGCCTCGGAGACGGTCTCCCGTCGTGCTTACTCGGTGTCGGGCGTGCCGGCCGTCTCGATCGGCGGCAGGTCCGGCAGCTCGGACTTCGCGTTGCCCGCGAAGGTGAAGGTCGCCTTCGGACCCTCGCCCTCGACGTCGACCAGGACGATCTGACCGGGACCGACCTCGCCGTAGAGCATCTTCTCGGCGAGCACGTCCTCGATCTCGCGCTGCACCGTCCGGCGGAGCGGCCGGGCACCGAGGACCGGGTCGAAGCCGCGCTTCGCGAGCAGCTCCTTGGCCGCCTGGGTCAGCTCGATCGACATGTCGCGGTCCTTCAGTCGCAGCTCCACCGCGGCGATCATGTTGTCGACCATCGAGATGATCTGCTCCTGCGACAGCGGCGGGAACACGATGATCTCGTCGACACGGTTGAGGAACTCGGGCCGGAAGTGCTGCCTGAGCTCCTCCGAGACCTTCGCCTTCATCCGGTCGTAGGACCCCTGGGTGTCACCCACCTGCTGGAACCCGAGGTTCACGCCCTTGGCGATGTCGCGGGTGCCGAGGTTCGTGGTCATGATGATCACGCAGTTCTTGAAGTCGACGACCCGACCCTGGGAGTCGGTCAGCCGGCCTTCCTCGAGGATCTGCAGCAGCGAGTTGAAGATGTCCGGGTGGGCCTTCTCCACCTCGTCGAACAGCACGACCGAGAACGGCTTGCGACGCACCTTCTCGGTGAGCTGGCCGCCCTCCTCGTAGCCGACGTAGCCCGGAGGCGAGCCGAACAGCCGCGAGACGGTGTGCTTCTCGCTGAACTCCGACATGTCGAGCTGGATCAGCGCGTCCTCGTCGCCGAAGAGGAACTCCGCGAGCGTCTTGGACAGCCACGTCTTACCGACGCCGGAGGGACCGGCGAAGATGAACGAGCCACCGGGACGCTTCGGGTCCTTCAGGCCGGCACGCGTACGACGGATCGCGCGGGAGAGGGCCTTGACGGCCTCCTCCTGGCCGATGACGCGCTTGTGGAGCTCGTCCTCCATCTTGAGCAGACGGCTGGACTCCTCCTCCGACAGCTTCACGATCGGGATGCCCGTCGCGACGGCGAGGACCTCTGCGATGAGCTCCTCGTCGACCTCGGCGACGACGTCCATGTCGCCGGCCTTCCACTGCTTCTCGCGCTCGCTCTTGGCGAGGATCAGCTTCATCTCCTCGTCACGCAGCGACGCGGCAGCCTCGAAGTCCTGGCTGTCGATCGCGCCCTCCTTGCGGCGACGCACGTCGGCGATCTTGTCGTCGAACTCGCGAAGGTCCGGCGGCGCGGTCATGCGGCGGATCCGCAGACGGGAGCCGGCCTCGTCGATCAGGTCGATCGCCTTGTCGGGCAGGAACCGGTCGGAGACGTATCGGTCGGCCAGCGTCGCCGCCGAGACCAGCGCCTCGTCGGTGATCGTGACCCGGTGGTGCGCCTCGTAGCGGTCGCGGAGTCCCTTGAGGATCTCGATCGTGTGCGCGATCGACGGCTCCTGCACCTGGATCGGCTGGAAGCGGCGCTCGAGCGCGGCGTCCTTCTCGAGGTGCTTGCGGTACTCGTCGAGGGTGGTCGCACCGATCGTCTGCAGCTCGCCGCGGGCCAGCATCGGCTTGAGGATGCTGGCCGCGTCGATCGCGCCCTCGGCCGCACCGGCGCCGACGAGGGTGTGGATCTCGTCGATGAACAGCACGATGTCGCCGCGGGTGCGGATCTCCTTGAGCACCTTCTTCAGGCGCTCCTCGAAGTCGCCGCGGTAGCGCGACCCGGCGACCAGCGCGCCGAGGTCGAGGGTGTAGATCTGCTTGTCCTTGAGCGTCTCGGGGACGTTGCCCTTGACGATGTCCTGGGCCAGCCCCTCGACGATCGTCGTCTTGCCGACGCCGGGCTCGCCGATGAGGACCGGGTTGTTCTTCGTACGGCGGGACAGGATCTGCATGACCCGCTCGATCTCCTGCTCCCGGCCGATGACCGGG
>DATIBI010000080.1:0-8259 GCA_035457605.1 Nocardioidaceae bacterium | reverse complement strand
CGTAGTCGAGCGAGGCGTAGCCCTTCGTGCGCGACTTCAGCTGGTCGAAGAAGTCGAAGACGATCTCGGCCAGGGGCAGCGTGTAGCGCAGCTCGACGCGGTCCTCGGAGAGGTAGTCCATGCCCTGGAGCTGGCCGCGCTTGCTCTGGCACAGCTCCATGATCGCGCCGATGTAGTCGCTGGGGCTCAGGATCGTCGCGCGCACCACCGGCTCGCGGACCTCGGCGATCTTGCCGCCGGGCCAGTCGCTGGGGTTGGTGACCTCCTGCTCGGTGCCGTCCTCCATGGTGACCTGGTAGACCACGTTCGGCGCGGTCGAGATCAGGTCGAGGTTGAACTCGCGCTCGAGGCGCTCGCGGACGATCTCCATGTGCAGCAGACCGAGGAAGCCGCAGCGGAAGCCGAACCCGAGTGCGCCGGAGGTCTCCGGCTCGTAGGCGAGCGCGGCGTCGTTGAGCTGGAGCTTGTCGAGAGCGTCGCGCAGCGTCGGGTAGTCGTCGCCGTCGATCGGGTAGAGCCCGGCGAACACCATCGGGTTCGGGTGCTTGTAGCCGCCGAGGGGCTCGGTCGCACCGTGGTTCAGTGAGGTGACGGTGTCACCGACCCGGGACTGGCGGACGTCCTTCACGCCGGTGATCAGGTAGCCCACCTCGCCGACGCCGAGGTCGCTGGCCTTCACCGGCTCCGGCGAGATCACGCCGACCTCGAGCATCTCGTGGGTCGCGCCGGTCGACATCATCTTGATCCGGTCGCGGTGGGTGAGCTTGCCGTCGACCACCCGGACGTAGGTGACCACGCCCCGGTAGGTGTCGTAGACGGAGTCGAAGATCAGCGCCCGCGGCGGGGCGTCGGCGTTGCCCACCGGAGGCGGCGTCTGCTTGACGATCTCGTTGAGCAGCGCCTCGACACCGAGCCCGGTCTTGGCCGACACGTGCAGCACGTCGCCGGGGTCGCAGCCGATGATGCCGGCGAGCTCGGCGGCGTACTTCTCCGGCTGCGCCGAGGGCAGGTCGATCTTGTTCAGCACCGGGATGATGTGCAGGTCCGCACCGAGGGCGAGATAGAGGTTGGCCAGCGTCTGCGCCTCGATCCCCTGCGCGGCGTCGACGAGCAGGACCGCCGCCTCGCACGCCTCCAGGGACCGCGACACCTCGTAGGTGAAGTCGACGTGCCCGGGGGTGTCGATCATGTTCAGGATGAAGGTCTGCCCGGCCTGCTCGCCCTCGCTGGCCGTCCACGGCATCCGCACGGCCTGGCTCTTGATGGTGATGCCGCGCTCGCGCTCGATGTCCATCCGGTCGAGGTACTGCGCGCGGGCGCTGCGCTCGTCGAGCACGCCGGTGAGCTGCAGCATCCGGTCCGCGAGCGTCGACTTGCCGTGGTCGATGTGCGCGATGATGCAGAAGTTGCGGATGATCGCGGGGTCGGTCCGGCCCGGCTGGGGAACCGCGGGACTGTTCTTGGGCACGTACTTCTTCCGGTTCTCGGGTCTGGCTGGGCAGTGCACTCAGGGCAGGGCAAGAACCGCCATTGTCCCATGCCGTTCGAAGCCGCCGCGCCGCGCAGGCGAAAGTACGTCGCCCCGGGGGCCCTGATCGGGTTGAATCTCCCGCCATGACCCTGCCCCATGACCTGAGCACCGTCGAGAACGTGCCGCACGGCAGCACCGCCCGCCGGCTGGAGTGGACGATGCTTCCGCCGATGACCCGACGGCTCATCGAGACCAGGCTCGGTTCGCCGGTGGTGCACGCGGCCTCGGCAGGGGCCGGGTTCACACCGGGCTTCGCGTCGGTGCTCACCACGACCGACGGGCGCCGCCACTTCGTCAAGGCGGCGAGCAAGAAGGCGCAGGAGCCCTTCGCCAACTCCTACCGCGAGGAGGTCCGCAAGCTCCGTCTGCTCCCCGAGGGCCTGCCGGTGCCGCGGCTGCTGTGGAGCCACGAGGACGAGGCGTGGATCGTGCTCGGGCTGGAGTACGTCGAGGGCGCCACCCCTCGCCGGCCCTGGACCGAGGCCGACCTGTCGGCGTGCCTGGACACGCTCGAGGTCCTCGCTGACCGGTTGACCCCCGCCCCGGAGCGGATGGCGCTGGGCACCTTCGCCGAGGACTTCGCGTCGTTCCGCACCGGCTGGCAGCACGTCCGCGAGCACGCCCCCGGCTGGCCACACCTGGAGGAGGTCACGGCGCTGGCCGACCGGATGGAGGAGGCGACCAAGGGCGACGCCCTGGTGCACACCGATGGCCGGGACGACAACTTCCTGCTCCGCGCCGACGGCACCGCGCTGCTGTGCGACTGGAACTGGCCGGTGCTCGGAGCGGCCTGGATCGACACGGTGCTGCTGCTGATCTCCGCCTACGGCGACGGCCTGGACACCGAGGCGGTCCTCGCCCGGCGCCGGCTCACACGCGACGTGGACCCCGAGCACGTCGACGTGCTGCTCGCCCTGATCTGCGGCTACATGCTCGAGTGCCGGGACCGGCCGGTGCCGACCTCGTCGCCGTTCCTGCGGGTGCACGCGCGCTGGTACTCCGAGGCGACCTGGTCCTGGCTGGCCCGTCGCCGCGGCTGGTCGTGACCGGCGTCGCCCCGCGCGCCGCGGGGGTGAGGATCGGCTACGCCGACGTGCCGCCGCGGGTTCGGGCCTGGGTGGACGGGGTACTGGGCAGCCCCGTGCGCGAGTGGGCGGAGCAGGTGGGCGGCATGTCGCCGGGGTGCGCCACCCGGGTGGTGACCGCAGACGGGACCCGAGCGTTCGTCAAGGCCGTCGGGCCCGAGCTCAACCCCGCCACCCCGGACATGTTCCGGACCGAGGTGGCCGCGCTGCGGCACCTGGGCTCCGGCTCCCTGTGGGCCGACCTGCACGCGGCCCTCGACGAGCCCGGCGGCTGGGTCGCGCTGGTCCTCGAGGACGTGCCCGGCCGGCATGCCGATCTCGGGTCCCGCCCCGAGGCGGACCGGGTCCTCGCCGCCACGGACGAGCTGTCGGTGACCCTGGCCGGCCGCGGCACCGATGCCGCGCTGGGGCGGTGCGCCGACACGGTCCGGCGCTGGAGCGAGGTGTGGCAGCACGTCCCCCCGGCGGGCGACGGCGTGCTCCCGAGCTGGGTGTCCGCCCACGCCGGCCGTTTCGCGCGCGACCACACCCGGCTGGTGGAGGCAGCCACTGCCGAGCAGCTGGTCCACGGCGACCTCCGCAACGACAACCTGCTGGTCCTCGACGACGGGGCCGTCGTGTTCGTCGACTGGGGAGGCTGCCGGCTCGGCCCGGCCTGGTTCGACCCGCTGCTGCTCCGCCTGGAGTGGGTGGAGCACCCCGAATTCGACGAGATGGTCCGCGAGAGCCCGGCACTGGCCGCGCTCGGCGAGGACCTGGTCACCGCGTTCCTGGTGGGGGTGGGCGCCTGGCTGGGCTGGCGCAGCACGGTGGCCGTCGACGTGAACCTGCCGACGCTGAACGAGTTCCGGGTCCGGGAGTCGGCCCGGCTGCTCGAGGGCGCTCGGCGTAGGCTCGGACTCTGATCCGGCCCTGATCCATCTCACCCGCGCGGCCCGGACGCGGCCCGAGCCGGTTCCGGGCGGCCTGCCGGAGGCCTACCGAGCGACGCGGCAGGGGCCCCACCGGGCGACGCAGCAGGGGCCACCGGGCGGTTCGGCTCGATTTGGGGGCCACCCGGGCCGCTGGTATCGTGAACCTCCGCGTGTCTGGCCGAGGCCGACCGCGCACCCAGACCAACTCCGAAATGAACCGATCGAGGCTTGCCCCGTGGCGAACATCAAGTCCCAAATCAAGCGCAACCGGCAGAACGAGGCTGCGCACGAGCGCAACAAGTCCGTGAAGTCGGCGCTGAAGTCGGCGATCCGCAAGTTCCGCGAGGCCGCGGCCGCCGGCGACAAGGACGCCGCCCTGGCTGCTGCCGCCGTTGCCAACAAGAAGCTCGACAAGGCTGCGTCCAAGGGCGTGATCCACAAGAACCAGGCCGCCAACAAGAAGTCGGCCATCTCCAAGAAGGCCGCCTCTCTCTGAGGCTCCGCCGCTCGTAGGCGCCGCTCCCTCCGGGGAGACGGCGCCTTTGTGCGTGCCTGCGCCACCTATGTGCGTGCCCACGCCGCCTTTGTGCGCGCCCGCCCTCAGCGCTGCACGCGCGCACCGGAGACGGTGAGCACCATCCGCTCGAGCGCGTAGGCGGCGTCGCTCGCCGCGCCCTTCACGTCGGCGTCGGCCTGCGCGACGGCCGTGATCGCCCGCACCAGCCCGGCGTCGTCCCAGCCGCGGGACTGCTCGCGCAGGGTCCGGATCTTCCACGGCGGCACGCCCACCTCCCGCGCGAGGTCGGCCTCCCGCAGACCTCGAGGGGCGGCGATGTACTTCGCGACGCCCCGCAGCCCGGCCGCGAACGCGCTGGTGACCAGCACCGCGGCGGTGCCGTTGTCCAGCGCCCAGCGCAGCTCCTCCAGCGCGGTGGCCGTCCGGCCGTAGATCGCGGCGTCGGCGACGGCGAAGCTCTTCACCTCGGCGCGGCCGCCGAAGTACCGCTTGACCACCTCCGCGGTGAGCGGTTGCCCGGCGAAGTCGTTGGCCAGCTGGTGCGCCGCGCCGGCGAGCGCGCGCAGGTCCTGCCCCACCGACTGCACCAGGAGCTCCGCGGCGTCCTCGGCGAGCCTGCCGCCGTGGCTGCGCACCTCCCCGCCCACGAAACGGGTGTACTCCGACGGCTTCATCGCCACAGACTTGACCTCGGTGACCGTGCTGGTGAGCTTGCGGAGCTTGGTCAGCAGGCCGCTCCCCTTCTGCCCGCCGGAGTGGACCAGCACCAGACCCACGTCCTCGGCCGGGTGGGCGGCGTAGTCGAGGAGCCCCTCGTAGGTCTCGTCGGGCAGGTTCTCCAGCCCGCGCACGACGACGCAGCGGTTCGTGGAGAACAGCGACGGAGCAGCCAGGTCCGCCAGCGCCGCCATGCTCAGCTGGTCGGCCGGGGTCTCGCTCAGCTCCGCCTCCGGGTCCGTGTCACGGACCGCCCGGAGCGCGGCGGAGATGGTCCGCTCGTTGAGGAACTCCTCCGGGCCGGTCACGAGCGTCACGTGCCCGAGGATGTCGCTTGCCTTCGGTGTCGCCATGGTGAGGCTCAGCCTGCCACACGACGGGGACAGGTTCGTCCTCGCGGCGGGTCGTGGAACGTCGTCGCCGGGCCGCGTGGACGGGGGTCCTGCGAGACCGGCGTGTCCGGCACGAAAGGATGGGTACCCGCTCCTGGTAGGAGCGTCACCCCGCCCGTCGTACCCACCAGGAGGAAGTCGCATGTCGCCCGAGCTGATCGCCGGTCGCTACCGAGTCGAGCGCGCGGTCGGGCGGGGCGGGATGGGCACCGTGTGGCTGTGCCAGGACACCGTCCTCGGGCGCGAGGTCGCGGTCAAGCAGGTCGGCCGGCTGCCCGGGGAGACCGCCACCGACTCGGCACGGGCGATGCGCGAGGCGCGCTCCTCGGCGGGGTTGAACCACAGCAACGTGGTGTCCGTCTTCGACGTCGTGGTCGAGGACGACAACGTGTGGCTGGTGATGGAGTACGTCCCCTCCCGCACGCTCGGCCAGATCATGCAGGCCGAGGTGTCGCTGACCCCGCAGCGCGCCGCGCGGATCGGGGCGCAGGTCGCCGACGGTCTCGCCGCCGCGCACGCCTTCGGCACCATCCACCGGGACGTCAAGCCGGGCAACATCCTGGTCGGTGAG
Source organism: Nocardioidaceae bacterium (assembly GCA_035457605.1). Lineage (GTDB taxonomy): Bacteria > Actinomycetota > Actinomycetes > Propionibacteriales > Nocardioidaceae > Nocardioides_C. Next base: position 2,532 of record DATIBI010000080.1, on the reverse strand, counting down.
GGCGACCGGGCCAAGATCAGCGACTTCGGCATCGCGCGCACCGCCGGCGACTCCCAGCTCACGCAGACGGGGTTGCTGACCGGCACCCCGACGTACTTCTCCCCCGAGCTCGCCCGTGGCGACGACGCCGGCCCCGCCGCGGACGTGTGGGCGCTCGGGGCCACCCTGTACGCAGCCGTGGAGGGCGAGCCGCCGTACCCGCCGCAGCGCAACGCGCTCGCCCTGCTCCAGGTGATCGCGCACCAGCCTCCGCCGAGGCCGCAGCACGCGGGCCCGTTGACCGAGGTGATCACCCGGATGATGGACCCGGACCCGACGACGCGCTGGTCGATGGCGGACGCCGCGCACGCGCTGCGCCGGGTGGCGCGGGGTCAGGGCGGTACGACGGCCGCGGCCGGTGCGCCCGCTGCCGCGTCACCGACCCCGGCCCGCGAACGCGAGGAGCACGTGGTCGCGGCACCCCTAGCCGCGCCGGCCTCGACCTCCTCTCCGGGACGGGAGCGCCGGAACCACCGGGCGATGCTGCCGTGGATCGCCGCCATCGCCGCCCTCATCGCGGTGGCCGGGCTCGGGTTCCTGCTGCTCGGTCTCGACAGCGACGACACGCCCGCCTCCGCGCCCACCGCGCCGTCCAGCCCGGCCACCTCCCCCTCAGAGCCGTCGTCGGAGCCGTCGGAGCCCGAGCCGAGCGAGACGGCCTCGTCCTCGCCCCGCCCGAGCCAGACCCCACAGGACCCGACGCGCGCGAAGGTCAGTGCGGTCAACGCCTACTTCGGCACCGTCCCCGGCAACCTCGACGCGGGCTGGTCGAAGCTTGCCCCCAGCATGCAGTCAGTCGGCCGGTCCAGCTACGAGGAGTTCTGGGGCTCGATCTCCTCGGTCCGGGCCTCCGGCGCCACCGCGGTCCCCGGCACCGACGCGGTCGAGGTCAACCTGACCTACACCTTCCGCGACGGCCGGGTGGTCGCCGAGCGGCAGCGGCTGGTCCTGCAGCAGATCGGCGGGGAATACCTGATCGCCGACGACCAGGTGCTCAGCTCCCGGACCGTCCGCGGCTGACCGCGTCGGTCAGGGCCAGATCCGCCGGAGCAGCCGAAGCTCGTCGCGCATCGCGTAGGGGATCGGGTGTCCCTGGGACTCCAGCGCGTCGATGTAGGCGTCGAGCGCCTCGACCAGCTTCGCGTGCGCGCTCGCCGGTCGGACCACCGTGCCGGGCAGCCGACGCTGGTCCTCCAGCAGCGCGCGGGCCGACTTGACCTCCTGCAGCAGTCGGCTGAGCCGGGCGGCGCCCGGAGGGGCGACCCGCTGGCGCCGGTGGACGGCCCCCGTCGGCTGCTCCGCGTTCTCGCAGGCCGCCGCGACGACCCGGTCCACGATCTCCGCGCCGTCCACCGCGTCGGAGAGCACCAGCCGCTGCACCGTGTGGTGAACGGCCCTCGACTCATGGAAGCGGGCCCCGCCATCGGGCATCGACTCGAACGCGCCGGACTCGGAGAGCGCACGCAGCCGCCGGTCCTCCCCCGTCAGGCCCGAGGCCTCCGCGGCGGCGTCGAGCAGTGCGAGTCCTGCGGCTGCGGTGTGGGGGGTGTCGGTGACATCGGCCGACAACGAGAACGCGGCAGCCCGTTCGCGGAAGTAGACCGCCAAGGCGTCCGCGCGGGGATCGTTGACGGGGTCGTGCGCTGTCGGCATGGCAGCCGCCTCTCCGCCACTCCAGAGAAGAGTCCTGACGGGAGGCTCCTGGAACGGTTCTTTCACACTACACCGGAGGATCGGGCCGTTCCGGGCGGCCGATCCGGCCTGCACCGGTCACCCCCGCGTCACGACCTCGAGGTCGTCCTGGTCGTCGACCACGACGGCAACGTCCCCGTCCTGATCGGTTCGGCGGACCATCGCCCCGGCGTCCTCGAGCACCGCCAGCGTCGCCGGCGCGGGGTGCCCGTAGTCGTTGCCCTCCCCCGCCGACACGACCGCCAGCCGGGCGCCGAGCCCGGCCAGGAACGCGGGGTCCTGGTAGCGGCTGCCGTGGTGCGGGACCTTGAGCACGTCCACGCGAAGATCGGTCGTCGCCCGGTCGAGCAGCTCCTGCGCCTCCGGCTCGATGTCCCCGGTCAGCAGGATCCGGACGCCGCGGACCACCGCGACCAGCACCAGGCTCGCGTTGTTCGCGGCCGAGCCCTCCTCACCCCACGACGCGCCCTCCACCGCACGTGCCGGGCCGACCACCTGCCAGCTCACCTGCCCGACGGTCCCCGTCGCACCGAAGGCAGGGACCGTGGAGCGCACGGACTCACTCTCGGTCCAGGAGCGCACCGCCGCGGCACCACCGGGCGGGTCCGGCGTAGGGCTCACCAGGAGCTCGCCGACCTCCCGCCCCGCGGCCACGCCGGGCAGCCCGGCGACGTGGTCGTCGTGGAAGTGGGTGAGCACGACCACCGGCACCTGCTGCACGTCGAGCCGGTCGAGGCAGCCGTCGATGCTGTCGGGCTCGGGTCCCGCGTCGACGACGACCGCTGCCCCGTCGCCGGCGTT
>DATIBI010000079.1:0-6645 GCA_035457605.1 Nocardioidaceae bacterium | reverse complement strand
AGCTTGCTTCCGGCCGCGACCACCCACAACAGGAGGGCGGCCACGATCTTGCCGCGCCTGGATGTCGCGGCGCGGAGCCTGTCGAGGACTCTTGCCTTGAGGACGATCACCATCTCCAGAGCGACCTTGAGCAGCACCGCGGTCAACAGCGAGAGGGTGAAGCCCTCGCTGATGACCGAGGGGACGTACTCGATGGCGAGGTTCAGGACCACCACGTAGACGAAGAGGTCGATGACGTCGGCCGGGCGGGCGCGGATCCACCCGCGGACCGGACCTCGTGGTGGACGAGGTTCCGCGGAGCCAGCCCGCCCGGGCTCTGTCGTCACGTCACGATCTTGACGCATGTCGCACCCGAACCGCCTCGCCGAGCCGGCTCTGCCGCCCCCGGTGACTCAGCGTCTCTCAGGCGCTCAGCGTCTCCCCGGCGAACATGTCCGGGCCGAACACCTCGTAGCGGATCCGCGTCGAGGGAACGCCTCGCCGCACCAGCGACGCACGCACGTCGCGCATGAAGGGCAGCGGACCGCACATGAACACGTCGGTGGCGTCGGGGATCTCCACCGCGCTCAGGTCCATCAGCCCCGGCCGGGCGCCTCGCCGGCTGCCGACCGTGTCCACGCGCTCGTACCAGGTGTGGGCCTCGGCGTTGCCGAGGGCCGCGATCGCGCCGGCCGTGGCGTCGAACAACGCGTGGCTGGACGCCGACCGGTCCGCATGAGCGACGGTCACCGGGCGGGTCGCCCCCCGCATGGCGAGGTCGTCGAGGATCGCCGCCACGGGCGTGATCCCCACGCCGGCGCTGATCAGCAGCAGCGGGTCGTCGCCCTGGTCGAGCACCAGGTCGCCGGAGGGTGTTCCGAGCTCGAGCACATCCCCCACGGCGACGTGCTCGTGGAGGAACGTCGAGACCATGCCGTCCGGAGCGCCGCCCGCACCGCGGACCCGGCGGACGGTGATCTGGAGGGTGTTGTCACGCGGCCCCGTGGAGACGGTGTACTGACGGGGCTGGCGGCTGCCGTCCGCGAGCGTGGCCACCACGGAGACGTACTGGCCGGGCTGGTGCGCGGGGACGGGTCCGCCGTCCTCGGGGCGGAACACGAGCGAGACCGTGTCGGTCGCCTCATCGATCCGCTCGACCACGACGTACCGCCGCCACGGCTCGGTCGGGTCCACCCCGGCCAGGGTGTAGAGCCGCGCCTCCTCGGCGATCAGCTGCGCGGCGAACAGCCAGTAGACCTCGTCCCACGCCTGCGCGACCTCCGCGGTGACCGCGTCGCCGAGCACCTCGCCGACGGCGTTCATCAGGTGGTGGCCGACGATCGTGTACTGCTCTGGCCGGATGCCCAGGGACACGTGCTTGTGGGCGATCCGCTGCATCACCGGCCGGAAGGAGGCGCCGTCGGGGTCGAGCAGGTGACCCGCGTAGGCGACCACCGCCGACGCCAGCGCCTGACGCTGCTCGCCGTTGGCCTGGTTCCCCCGGTTGAAGATGTTCAGCAGCTCAGGGTGCGCCGCGAACATCGCCGGGTAGAAGCGCGAGGTGATGGCGACGGCGTGCTCGGCTACGACCGGTGCGGTGGCCCGGACAACGGGCTCGGCCTGGCGTGACAACAACAAGGTGGGGCTCCTCGAGACAGGTGCGATGTGCGCGGGTGGCGCTGGCTTCGACGGGACCTTACGTTCGGGAAGGGTCGGGAAAATACCGACAAAGGTCCCGTCCGCCCGGGCCGGTCGGACTGTCCGGTATGTCCCCTTCCAGGGGCCGGCCCGACCACGACTGAGCCGGGCGGGCCATGGTGGGAGGGTGCTGTCGACGCCTAGCGTCGGCCCATGACCGCCGCGCAGCAGACCCACCCGGAACAGCGGGCCACGGTGGACCGCCTGGCGCGGGCGGGGCTGTGGTGCCTGCCGGTGTACGGCGTCCTGCTCGCGCTCGGCACGCTGACCCACCAGCCGGACCCGGCGACGCAGTTCGAGGACTACGCGCGGTACATCACCACCGACCGGTTCCTGGTCAGCCACCTCGTCGCCAGCATCCTCGGTGCGGGCGTCGGGCTCGTCGGCGTGATCGCGGCGCTGGTGTTCCTGCTCCGCACCCGGAGCGCAGGGCGGGCGCTCGTCGGCGCGGCGCTGACCACGGTCGGGAACGTGCTGCTCACCGCGGTGTTCGCCGCCGCGGCGTTCGCGCAGCCGGCGATCGGCCGGGCCTTCCTCGCCGGGGACGAGGGCGTGCGCGAGCTCGACCGGGACGTGTACGGGACGCCGCTGACGACGACTGCCGCGGTCGGGCTGCTGCTCTTCGTCGCGGGCGCGATCGTCCTGGGCCGGGCCGTCGCACGGTCGTCGCCGTCGTTGCGGTGGGCCGGCGTGACCTACGCCGTGGCCCTGCCCGTCTTCGCGGTGGCGGGATTCGTGCTCGGCCCGCTCCAGCCGGTGGCCGCGGCGGTCCTCGCCCTGGCCGCGGTCGTCATCGCGAGGCGCCTGCCTCGGGTCGGATGACGAGGATGGCCATGTCGTCGGTCTGCGGTCCGTCGGTGAACTCGACCACCAGCCGGCGCAGCCGCTCCGCGACCCCCTGAGCGGGCAGGCCGGCCGCGTGCTCGAGGTCGGCGGTCACGCCCTCGTCGTCGAGCATGCGGTCGCCCTCGCGTCGTTCGAGGACCCCGTCGGTGACGATCACCAGGGTCTCGCCGCCCTCGACGACGTGGTCCTCGGCGACGAAGGCGACGTTGTCCACGACACCGAGCAGCGACTGGGGGTTGCCGATCCGTCGCACGACACCGTCGTCGTGGACCACGAAGGGCGGCGGGTGGCCCGCGTTGACCAGGCTGACCTGGACCCGCCGGCCGGTGATCCGCAGGGTGCCGCACACCAGCGTCATGAACCGGGTACGGGTCCCCTCGTCCAGGATCGCGCCGTTGAGCCGCTCGAGCACCGCGGCCACGGGGAAGCCCGCCCCGGCCAGCGCCCTAATCGTGTGGCGGGCCAGCCCGGTCACCCCGGCGGCCTCGGCTCCGGTGCCGCAGACGTCACCGACCACGAAGCACCAGGAACCGTCGCTGAGCGGGAACAGGTCGTAGAAGTCCCCACCGGCCGCGGTGCCCTCGCCGGCCGCCTCGTAGACCACCCCGACGTCGAGTCCCGGCGGGGTCGGCATCGACGGCGGCAGCAGGCTCTGCTGCAGGGACTGGCCCACCGCGCGCAGGTCCCCGTGCGCCCGGGCGTTGTCGATCGCGAGGGCGGCGCGGCGCGCGATCGACTCGGCGACCAGGTACACCTCGCTGCGCAGCGGGTCACCCTTCGGCCGTCCCAGGGTGAGGAACCCGATCCGGCGGCCACGGGCGATCAGGTCGATCCGGGTGATCGACTCCCCGGTGAGGGCGTCCTCCGCCACCGCGTCGTCGTCGTCGACCACCCCGAGCGCGTCACGGAGCGGGGCGACCTGGTCCTCGTCCTCGTGCCACACCTGTTCCAGCACCGGGGCCCCGCGCTCGTCGAGCAGGTGGACCGCGCACCAGGTGGCGAGGCGGGGTACGACGATCTGGCCGGTGATCGCCATCGTCATGTGCTGGTCCAGCGAGGCGGCCAGCAGGTCCCCCGCCTCGGCGATGAAGCTCAGCCAGCCACGCCGTTCCCGCTCGGAGGCCTGCAGCCGGGCCCGGTCCGCGGCCACCGCGAGCGAGTCCGCCAGCCGCTGCAGCAGCACCGACTGGTCGTGGGTGAAGCCGTCGGGTGACTCCGATGCGGCCCCGAGCCCGCCGACGACCCGGCCCTCGACCACGACCGGGACGACGGCCAGGGAACGCAGGTCCGTCCCGACCAGCCAGGGCACGTCCACCTCCTCGAGGTCGGAGACGAGCTGCGGAAGGTGCGGGGACCGCGCGTCCGGCGCGCCCAGGGCGCCTGGATCGAGCCGGTGCCCGCGCAGCGACTCCGGCAGCCCGCTCACCGCGGCGACCTCGTACTCCTCGCCGAAGTCGTGCGCGAGCAGCAGGTACGCCGCGTCGGCGCCGACCGGGTCCCGGGTCCGCTCCACGGCGAGCGTCAGGTAGTCCTCGACGCCGAGCCGCAGCAGCGCCTCGTCCCGAAGCCCGAGCGGATCGGACGAGGACGGCCGGATCACGGGCTGCACCACCGCGGGGTGCTCGAGCAACGCTCGGCGCTCCTCCGGCACGAGCAGCACCACCGTTCCCCCGCCGTGCGGGTCGGGCCCGTGCGAGGCGAAGACCTCGACCTCGGAGCCGTCCGCCTGCTGCACGACGTAGCTGCCCTGCCACGGTTCGCCGGGGCCCTCGGGTGGTCGCTCGTGCCCGGCGGTGGGGACGACCAGGTCCTGGAACGGGCGCCCGACCATCTCCGGCGGGGACCAGCCGAGCAGGGTCGCCGCGTCCTGGTTCCAGCTCGTCACCAGCCCGTCGGGTGAGACCTCGACGACCCCGACGTGCGCCGTACCGGTGTCGCGGGCCGTCGTACCGCCCGCCGGAGCTGGTACGGCGCCGGGCCGCCGGCACACCACCCACACCCGTTTGGAGCCGGCCTCGTACTCCACCCCCCAGGTCGACGCCAGGGCGGTGGTGATCATCAGCCCCCGACCCCCCTCGGCGTCCAACGACGGCGGTGCGGTCTCCGGCACCGACCGGCCCGGGTGGTGGTCCTGCACCTCGATGCGCAGATTGTGCGCATCGAGGCCGAGCTCGAGCCGGACCGGCGTGCCCGCGTGGACCACGGCGTTGGTCACCAGCTCGCTGACGAGCAGGACGGCCATGTCCTCCAGGTCCCGGGCGTCCCACTCCTCGAGCTGGGTCCGGGTGAACTGCCGTGCCTGCGCGACCGAGCGGGCCTTCGCTTCGAAGGCCCTGCGGGCACGCATCGGGCAGGGGGGCATGAAGGTCTCGCAAGGTGTAGGCGGACTCCCGTCATGGTGACAGACTTGCGAAGGCGGGGGCACGGCCGTCTAGTAGAGGGGCCCGCTATGCCCGCGACCTCCACAGGTACCAAAGCGACGACGCGACGCAGGTCGACCGCCGCGCGCGACGGGGTGGGTACCCGCGCCGACGACGAGACCGCCCAGCTGAAGCGCCTGCTCGGGGCGCTCGAGGCCATGCGGGACGGCAACTTCCGGCGCCGGCTGCCGGTGACCGGTGAGGGGATCACCGGCGAGCTCGCCATGGTGTTCAACGAGATCGCGGACCGTCAGCAGCACCTGGCCACCGAGCTGAGCCGGGTACAGCGGGTGGCCGGTCGCGAGGGCCGGCACACCGAGCGGCTGCAGCACGGCAGCGGCGAGGGAGCCTGGGCCCGCAGCATCGACGCGGCCAACAGCCTGGTCGCCGACCTGGTCCGTCCGACCGGAGAGTTCGCCCGGGTCGTGGCCGCGGTCTCCGAGGGCGACCTGACCCAGCGGATGGACCTCAGGGTCGACGGCCAGCCGCTCAGGGGCGAGCCGCTGCGGGTGGCCAAGCGCGTGAACGGCCTGGTCGACCAGCTGTCCTCGATCTCGCACGAGATCACCCGGGTGACGCGCGAGGTCGGCACCGAGGGCAAGCTCGGCGGGCAGGCCCGGGTGCGCAACGCCGACGGCAGCTGGCGCGACCTGATCGACGCCGTGAACACGATGTCGTCCCGGCTCACCGCGCAGGTCCGCGACATCGCGCTGGTGACCACCTCGGTGGCCGACGGGGACCTGTCCAAGACGGTGACCGTCGAGGTGTCCGGGGAGATGGCGCAGCTGAAGGAGACGGTGGACCGGATGGTCGACCAGCTGTCGTCGTTCGCCTCCGAGGTGACCCGGGTGGCCCGTGAGGTCGGCACCGAGGGGCGGCTCGGCGGTCAGGCCGACGTCCGGGGCGTGTCCGGGACGTGGAAGGACCTGACCGACTCGGTGAACATCATGGCCTCGAACCTGACCAGCCAGGTGCGGGGCATCTCCTCGGTCGCGCAGGCGGTGGCGCGCGGGGACCTCAGCCAACAGATCACGGTCACCGCCCGCGGTGAGGTCGCCGAGCTCGCGGAGACGCTGAACTCGATGACCGCGACGCTGCAGACCTTCGCCGACGAGGTGACCCGGGTGGCCCGCGAGGTCGGCACCGAGGGCATGCTCGGCGGGCAGGCCGACGTACCCGGCGTGGCCGGGCGCTGGAAGGACCTGACCGAGTCGGTCAACTACATGGCCGACAACCTCACCGCGCAGGTCCGCGACATCGCGCAGGTCACCACGGCGGTCGCGCGCGGCGACCTGAGCCAGAAGATCACCGTCGACGTCAAGGGCGAGCTGGCGGAGCTGAAGAGCACCGTGAACACGATGGTCGACCAGCTCTCCGCCTTCGCCGCCCAGGTCACCCGGGTCGCCCGCGAGGTGGGCAGCGACGGCATCCTCGGCGGCCAGGCCGACGTCCCGGGGGTGGCAGGGACCTGGAAGGACCTCACCGACTCGGTGAACTCGATGGCCAGCAACCTGACCAACCAGGTGCGCAACATCGCCCAGGTCACCACGGCGGTGGCGAGCGGCGACCTGAGCCAGAAGATCACCGTCGACGTCCGAGGCGAGCTCGCCGAGCTGAAGCTGACCGTGAACACGATGGTCGACCAGCTCTCGTCGTTCGCCGACGAGGTCACGCGGGTGGCCCGCGAGGTGGGTGGCGAGGG
>DATIBI010000078.1:0-3286 GCA_035457605.1 Nocardioidaceae bacterium | reverse complement strand
GCAGGCTCCTCCCAACCGTCGGGCATCCGCCGCAGGCGGGCCGCCAGCTGCAGGTGCTCCCAGGGCGTGGCCCGCGGCACCAGGCCGCCCACGTCGGGGCAGTAGCCAGTGAGCCGCTTCACCGTGAGCGGATCGGTGCGCACGTCGTGGCCAGAGACCTCGACCAGGCCGCCGGTCGGCGGGATCACGCCGGCCAGCACCCGCATCGTGGTCGACTTGCCCGCGCCGTTGCGTCCGAGCAGGGCGGTGGCGCTGCCGGCCGGAACGCGCAGGTCGATGCCGCGCACGGCATCGACCGACCCGAACCGCACCCACAGCGCGGAGACGTCGACGAGGTTCACCACGCCCTCGAGTCTGGCCGCTGCCGGACGACCAGACGGAAGAACCGGACGTTTCCGCCCAAGTGGACTAGGAACCGCCTGAGCCGTTCTACCCGGGTGCGCCGCCGTGACGGGCACCCGGGCACGCGTCAGAACGTGCCGCCGGCCGCGGCCTTGTCGCGCAGGACCTGCGGCGGGCTGAACCGGGGGCCGTACGTCGCGGCGAGCTCGTCGGCCCGCTTCACGAAGCCGGCGAGCCCTCCGTCGTACCCCTGCATGTACTGCACGGTGCCGCCGTGGAGGGGCGGGAAGCCGATGCCGAAGATCGAGCCGATGTTCGCCGCCGCCGCGGAGGTGATCACGCCCTCCTCGAAGCAGCGGGCGGTCTCTAGCGCCATCCGGAACAGGTACCGCTCCTGGATGTCGCGCAGCGGGATGTCCACGTCCGGCCGGGTGAACAGCGCGCGCAGCTCGGGCCACAGCCGCTTGGGGGCGCCCTCGGGGTAGTCGTAGAACCCGGCGCCGGCGGCCTTGCCCTTGCGACCGAACTCCTCGACCATCCGGTCGATGGTCGCCTCGCCCGGCTGCGCGGGGAGCTCGCGGCCCTCCCGGGCAGCGGCCTCGACCGCGGCGGTGCGGATGTGCTGGGTCAGGGTCAGCGAGACCTCGTCGAGCATCGCCAGCGGCGGCGCGGGGAACCCGGCCATGGTCGCGGCCCGCTCGATGGTCTGCGGGTCGACCCCGTCCTCGAGCAGGGCCACCGCCTCGATGATCAGCGTCCCGTAGACCCGGCTGGTGTAGAAGCCGCGGCTGTCGTTGACCACGATCGGGGTCTTCTTGATCTGCTGGACCAGGTCGTAGGCGTGCGCGACCGCCTCCGGGGAGGTCTTCTCGCCGACGATGATCTCGACCAGCGGCATCTTGTCCACGGGCGAGAAGAAGTGCAGGCCGATGAAGTCCTCGGGCCGGTTCACGCCCGCGGCGAGCTCGGTGATCGGCAGCGTGGAGGTGTTCGAGCAGAGCAACGCGTCGGGGTCGACCACGTCCTGCACCTCGGCGAACACCTTGTTCTTCAGCCCCGGGTCCTCGAACACCGCCTCGATGACGGTGTCGCAGCCGGCGAGGTCCTCGGCGGTGTCCGTGGGCGTGATCCGGGCCAGGACCTCGTTGCGCCTGACCGCGTCGATCTTGCCGCGCTCGAGCGCCTTGTCGAGCAGCTTCTCGGTGTAGGCCTTGCCCTTCTCGGCGTTCTCGACGCTGACGTCCTTGAGCACGACCTCGATGCCCGCGCGGGCGGCGGCGTAGGCGATGCCGGCGCCCATCATCCCCGCACCGAGCACCCCGACGCGGGTGGCCGTGCGCCGCGGGACCCCCTCCGGTCGCAGCGCGCCGGAGTTGATCGCCTGCAGGTCGAAGAAGAAGGCCTGGATCATGTTCTTGGCGTTCTGGCCGGTGACCAGCTTGGTCAGGTAGCGGGACTCGATCCGCGAGGCGGTGTCGAAGTCGACCTGGGCACCCTCCACCGCGGCGCACATGATGGCCTTCGGCGCCGGGTAGTCCGCGCCCTTGGCCTGCTTGCGCAGGTTTGCCGGGAACGCGGGCAGGAACGCGGCCAGCTTCGGGCTGGACGGGGTGCCGCCGGGCATCTTGTAGCCGGGCCGGTCCCACGGCTGGACGGCGGCCTCGTCGTTGTCGCGGTTGGCGGTGACCCACGCCCTAGCCGCGGGCAGCAGGTCGTCGGCGGAGGCCACGAGGGCGTCGACGATGCCCTTCTCCTTGGCCTGGGCGGGCTTGAGCTTGGTGCCGGTGAGCAGCAGCCCCATCAGCGCGTCGGCCAGGCCGAGCATCCGGACGGTGCGGGTGACCCCGCCTCCGCCGGGCAGCAGGCCGAGCGAGACCTCGGGCAGGCCGAGCTCGATCCGCCGGTCGTCGACGGCGATCCGGTGGTGGCAGGCGAGGGTGATCTCCAGCCCACCGCCGAGAGCGGTGCCGTTGATCGCGGCGACGACGGGCTTGCCGCACGTCTCGAGCCGGCGCAGCTGCGCCTTGACGGTCTCGATCTCGGCGAAGATCTCCGCGGCGTCCTCGGGACCCGCGGTCACGAGCTGCTTCAGGTCGGCGCCGGCGAAGAAGGTCTTCTTGGCGCTCGCGACCACCACCCCGGCGACCTCGCCGGCGGCGATCTCGGACTCGAGGCGGTCGATGGCCGCGCCCATGCCCTCCGTGTAGCGCTGGTTCATGGTGTTCGCGCTGGAGGCCGGGTCGTCGAGGGTGAGCACGACGATGCCGTCGGCGTCGCGTTCGTACCGGACCGCGGTCTGCTGTGCTGTCTCAGTCATCAAGGGTTCCTTCGAGGGGTCGCTGGTCCGGGGTCAGATGCGCTCGACGATGGTGGCGATGCCCATGCCCCCGCCCACGCACAGCGTGGCCAGCCCGTAGCGCAGGTCGCGCCGCTCGAGCTCGTCGACCAGCGTGCCGAGGATCATCGCGCCGGTCGCACCGAGCGGGTGCCCCATGGCGATGGCGCCGCCGTTGACGTTGACGATGTCGTGGTCGAGGCCGAGGTCGCGCATGAACCGCATGGCCACGGCCGCGAACGCCTCGTTGATCTCGAACAGGTCGATGTCGCCCACCTCGAGGCCGGCCTTGGCCAGCGCCTTGCGGGAGGCCGGCGCCGGACCGGTCAGCATGATCGTCGGGTCGGCGCCGCTGACGGCGGCCGAGACGATGCGCGCCCGCGGGGTGAGGCCGAGGTCCTGGCCGACCTGCTCGCTGCCGATGGCGACCAGGGCGGCGCCGTCGACGATGCCCGAGGAGTTGCCGGCGTGGTGCACGTGGTCGATCTGCTCGACCCAGTGGTACTTCTCCAGCGCCACCGAGTCGAAGCCACCCTGGTCGCCGAAGTCGGCGAAGGAGGGCTTCAGGCCGGCCAGGGACTCCACGGTGGTACCGGGCCGGATGAACTC
>DATIBI010000077.1:0-7775 GCA_035457605.1 Nocardioidaceae bacterium | reverse complement strand
CGGTAGGCGGCCTGGTAGCGCTCATAGTTGTCCGGGCTGAACCCGAGGTCGTCGAGCCCGAGCTGGGTGTGGGAGGTGTCGAGGATCCGGGCGACGACCTTCTCGCCCCACACCGTCGGCAGCGTCGCCACCCGCAGGTCGATCTTGCGGCCGTGGTGGTTCACCGACATCCGGCCGTCCTGCGGCACCCGCCGCTCGGCGATGTTCATGTCGGCCATGATCTTGAGCCGCGAGATCACCCCGCTCTGGATGTGCTTGGGGGAGCGGTGCGCGTCCTTGAGCACCCCGTCGATCCGGTAACGCACCCGCAGGTCCCGCTCGGTCGGCTCGATGTGGATGTCCGAGGCCCGGTCGCTGATCGCCTGGGTGATCAGCAGGTTCACGAACCGCACCACCGGCGCCTCGTCGGAGACCTCGGTGAAGTTCGACAGGTCCTCGGAGCCCTGCTCGTCCGACACCAGGTTCGACGTCAGGTCGTCGAGCTCGCCCTCGGCCCGGTAGACCTGGTTGATCTTGGCCTCGATCTCCCCGCGCGGCGCCACCGCGAACCGGACCCGCGACTTCGTGAGCCGGGTCAGGTCGTCCTTGAGGTCGATGTTCCCGGCCTGCCGGATCCCGACCGCGACCAGCAGCTCGCCGTTCTCCCAGGCCAGCGGCAGGACCGTCGTACGACGGGCGAACTCCGCCGGCAGCAGCGCCGCGGCGGATGCGTTCACCGGGTAGTCGGCGAGCTCGACGTAGCCGAGCCCGGCCGAGGTCGCCGCCAGCCGCAGCACCGTGGCCCGGTCCACCGCGCCGCTGTCGAGCAGCACCTGCAGGGTGGTCTGCGACCGCTGGTCGGCCACGCGGGTCGCCTCGGCCACCTGCTCCTCGGTCACCGCCCCGTCCTCGACGAGGGCGCGGACGGTGGCCCCCGATGACGTGTCGAGCATCCGGCTCATCCCTTCGGCAGCGCGGTCAGCGCCAGGCTCGGGTTCTCGCGGTACCGGCTGATCAGCTCGCCGGTCGCCTCGTCGATGCGCTCGTGCAGCGCGCGGCGGTACTCGGTCAGCTGCCGCTCGGCGGTGCGCAGCCGCTCGATCGCGCCGGCCACCTGCTCGGCGTCGTGCGGGTCGACCTCGGTGTCCCACATCTCGGTGAGCTCGGGCAGCTCCGGCAGCGGCTCGGCGGCCCGCACCCGCACCAGCGCGGTCCGGGTGCGACCGGCTCCGGTGTCCCCGAGGACCCGGACCAGCTGCTCCAGGCTCAGCGTGCCCGCGGAGCTCGACTCGGCGTCGAGCACGTCGATCCGGGCGTGCACCAGTCGCCGCCAGTACGAGACCCGGTCCTCCTCCTCGCTGAGCCGGGACCGGTACTCGCGCAGCTCGCCCAGGTCCAGCCCGGCCAGGTGCGGGGAGGGGGCGGCGTTGAGCACCGGCTTGCGGCGGCCGGTGTCCTCGTTGCGTGCGCGTGCCATGGCATCCCTCTCAGACCGTGGCGTCGGCGTCGACGAGCGCGGGGTCCACCCCGGCCCGCTTCAGCATCACGGTGAAGTCGTGGGTGTTGGACGATGCGAGCTTCGCGGCCCCGATCGAGACGGTGCCGTCGAGCACGAGCGCCAGCAGGTGCTGGTCGAAGGTCTGCATCCCCGAGAACCCGCCGGCGTGCACGATGTCCTCGATGGTGTCGGTGCGGTCGGGGTCGGCGATCGCCTCCGCGATCCGCGGCGTGTTCACCGCGATCTCCATGACCACGGCCCGGCCGGCGCCGTCGGCGGTCGGTACCAGCCGCTGGCACACGATGCCGCGCAGCGACGCGGCCAGCCCGAGCCGCACCTGCTTCTGCTCGTGCGGCGGGAAGAAGTCGATGATCCGGTTCACCGTCTCCTTGGCGTCGGTGGTGTGCAGCGTGGACATCACGAAGTGCCCGGTCTCCGCGGCCGACAACGCGGCCTTGACCGTGTCCGCGTCACGCATCTCGCCGATGAGGATCACGTCGGGGTCCTGCCGCATGGCCGCCCGCAGCGCGGTGGCCCAGTCGGCGGTGTCGGTGCCGAGCTCGCGCTGGTTCACCGACGCGGCCTTGTCCCGGTGGATCACCTCGATCGGGTCCTCGATGGTGAGCACGTGCACCGCGCGGGCCTCGTTCACCGCGTCCACCATCGCCGCGAGGGTGGTGGTCTTGCCCGACCCGGTGGGCCCGGTCACCAGCACCAGTCCACGCGGCTCCAGCGCCAGCGAGCGGATCACGTCCGGCAGTCCCAGCTCGGCCAGCGTCCTGGGTTCGTCCCCGACCAGGCGCAGCACGCAGCCCGCCGTACCCCTGGCCCGGAACGCGTTCACCCGGAACCGCCCGATCCCCGGCACCTGCAGCGCGTAGTCGGCCTCGTTGGTGGTGACGAACTGCTCCTCGACGTCGGCCGGCATCGTCTCCTTGATGATCGACCAGGCCGCGTCCGCGGTCAGCGGGTCGGCCTGCAGCGGCACCAGCGAGCCGGAGATCCTGATCTTGGGCGGGCTGCCGACCTTCAGGTGCAGGTCCGAGGCGCGGTTGACGACCACCGCCTGCAGAAACGGTGCGATCTGAAGAGCCATCCGGCGCCTCCCCGTCCTATGCGCGTGCCCTGTGTGGCCTGTGTGACTCCGTCCACATGGTACGGCTCCGGACTTTTCGGACACGAGGATTCGCAAATCCGCCCAGAAACCCGTCGCGGCCGGTCAAGTCGTCGCGGGACCCGGCCGATGCTCCCCCTGCACACCCGCACCCCACGTTCTCGAGGACTCATCCATGGCACGAACCCTCGTCGGGCTCGACGTCGGCAGCTCCGGCATCCGGGCGGCGGAGTTCGCCCTCGGCCGTCGCAACCCGAGGCTGCGCCGGTTCGCGTCCGTCCCGCTGGCCGCCGGCGCCGTCACCGCCGGGGTCGTCACCGACCCCGAGGCGGTCACCGCCGGGCTGCGCACGCTGTGGTCCCAGGGACGGTTCCGCACCCGCACCGTCGTGCTCGGGATCGCCAACGCCAGCGTGCTCGTGCGGCAGATGGACCTGGACTGGATGCCGCCCGCGGACTTCCGCAAGGCGCTGCGCTACCAGGTCGAGGACGTCCTGCCGGTGCCGGTGGACGAGACCAACCTCGACTACCACCTGCTCGAGGAGATCGACGTCGAGGCCGACGGCGCCGCGCGCAAGGTGGCCCGCGTGCTGCTCGTCGCGGCCGGTCGCGAGATGGTCGACGGCTTCGTCACCGCCGCGCACGGCGCCGGCCTGCGCCCGGTCCGGGTCGACCTCGTGCCGTTCGCGCTGATCCGTGCCGCGGCCCGGGTCCCCGGCGCGACCCCCGGTCCCGAGGCGATCGTGGACATCGGCGCGGAGACCGTCACCGTGGCCGTGCACGAGGGCGGCCGCCCCCAGCACGTGCGCACGGTCCCCGGTCTCGGCGGTGCGGTGGTCACCCGCGCGCTGCAGGAGCGCTACGAGTGGACCTGGGAGGAGGCCGAGCGGACCAAGGTCGTGGTCGGACTGCCCGGTCATGGCGAGGTGGACCACCCCGCGCAGGCCCAGGTCGCGGCCGAGGTCGAGGCCCTCGTCGGCGAGGTCCGGGCGACGCTCGACTACTTCCGCAGCCAGGACGGCAGTCCTGAGCTGACCCGGGTGCTGCTCACCGGGGACGGGTCCCGGCTGCCCGGTCTGCCGGTCGTGCTGGCCGAGCGCCTCGGCCTGCCCGTGGAGCCGTTCGCGGTCGCCGGCGGCCTGCGGGCCCCGCGCCGGCTGCGCGGCGGCGACCACGCCCTGAACATCCCCGCCGGACTCTGCATCGGAGCGAGCGCCTCGTGAGCCGCACCCTCGAACACGCCCGGCCGGCGCTGCCGTCGGTCAACGTCCTCTCGCCCTGGGTCTTCGACCAGATGGCGACCCGCCGGCTGCGCCGCCGGTTCCTGGCTGGCGGGCTCGCGCTGCTGCTCGTCGTCGGCGCGGGCTGGTCGGTCCAGCACCTGCGGGTGCGCCAGGCCGAGCAGCTGCTCGCGGTGGAGCAGGCCGAGACGGCCCGGCTGACCGCGGAGACCCAGGAGCTCGCCCCGGTCCGGGCGTTCGTCACCGGGGTGGACGCCCAGAAGGCCCTGGTGCAGAAGACGATGGAGCAGGAAATCTACTTCTCCCGGGTGCTCGAGTCGCTCCAGGACGCCACCCCCGACGACGCCCGCGTGGAGTCGCTCGCCGTGACCATCGCGCCCCAGGCGGGTACGACGGACGGGGCGGACGCCGCGGACTCCGCAGCCACAGCGGCTACAGCGGCGGTGACCGCCTCCGCGTGCCCCGGACCCGACCCGTTCCAGACCAAGGTCGTCGTCGGCTGCATCACCCTGGCCGGGACCGCCGACAGCCGCGCCGACGTCGGCGACTTCGTGATCCGGCTCGGCGACGACGAGCTGTTCGTGGAGCCGTTCATCTCCACCACGACGACCGCCGACGCCGACCGCGTGACGTTCAGCGGTTCGGTCGGGCTGAGCAAGCGGGTGTTCAGCAAGCGGTTCGCCGACCTCGACAAGCTGCTGGAGAAGAGGTCCCGGTGAACCTGCAGACCCCTGGAGCCACCAAGATCGTCGGATCGCTCGGCCTGCTGCTGCTCGGCGCGGCCGGCTGGCTGTTCGTCGTCGGCCCGGAGACCACCGCCCTGTCCGACGTACGCACCGAGATCACCAGCACCCGCGACCAGAACGACCTGCTCGCCGTGCAGCTGCTCGCCCTGGAGAAGCAGGCCAAGCAGCTCGACGCCACCCGTGCCACGGCCGACGCGCTCGCCGCCCTGTTCCCGCCGACCGCGGACCAGCCCGGCCTGTTCCGGGCGGTGACCGACGCCGCCGTCGACGCCGGGATCGGCGCCAAGGGCGTCACCACCCTCGCGCCCACCCCGCCGACGCTGGGGGCTGCGGACCCGGAGGCGGGGGTCCAGGCCACCCCGACGGGCTCGGCCGGCGACCTCGCGCGGCAGACCGTGTCGGTGTCGATCGAGGGCAGCTACGACCAGACCCAGCAGCTGCTGGAGAACCTCGAGCGGATCAAGCGGGCGTACCTCGTCGGGTCGGTCACGCTTGCGGGATCGGGTGAAACCGGTACGTTCACAACCACGATCACTGGGGAGATGTTCGTGATGCCGCCGGTTCCGGAGCCGGAGAAGTCCGGGGGGAAGTGAGGTGACGTGCGTACACGTCTGGGGGGCGGACGCGCCATCGGGGGGTGGCAGCGTGACGCCTGGCAACAGCTGCAGGGGCTCGGACGCGAGCTCGTCGGGCAGACCGAGGAGGCGGCGATCCTGCGGATCGCCCTGGCCGACAGCCCGGCGCTGCTCGGCTGCGACGCGGTCGAGGTGGCCATCCACCCGTACCACGACCGGCCCGGCCTGGTCGGCCGGGTCGCCCGGGCCGTGGAGGGCGGCCGGGTGAGGGTCCGGCGGGTCCCGCGGCCCGACGCCGCGCCCGACGACGGCCTCGTCGTCGAGCTCTCCGGGTTCGGCCAGGCGATGGGCTGGCTCGCGCTGCGCGGCTGCCCGCGCCGCGGGTCCGGGGACCGCCACCGGCTCGCCGTCGGGTTCGCGCACCTGCTCGCGAGCACCGTGGGGGCGGCCCGTTCGCTGGAGAAGGAGCGCCGCCGGGTCGAGCAGACCTACCACCGCGCCACCCAGGACGGCCTGACCCTGCTCGGCAACCGCTGGCTGCTCAGCCAGTCCGGGAACCACACCCTCAGCGTGCTCCAGTCGCAGGGCCGGACCGCCGCCCTGCTCCTGTTCGACCTCGACGACTTCAAGCGCGTCAACGACACCCTCGGCCACGACGCGGGCGACCAGGTGCTCGCCGAGATGGGCCGGCGGCTGCGCCGCGGCATCCGCGACTCCGACCTCGCGGTCCGGCTCGGCGGCGACGAGTTCGCGGTGCTCACCGGGGAGCTGCCCGGCACCGAGGACGCCGAGCACCTCGCGACCCGGCTGCTCGGCGAGCTCGGCGAGCCGGTCCGGGTGGACGACGTCGAGCTCGTCGTCAGCTCCTCGGTCGGGATCGCGGTCCTCGGTGAGGACGGCGAGTCGGTCGACGAGCTGCTGCGGGCCGCCGACCGGGCGATGTACGACGCCAAGGTGCTCGGCGCCGGCCAGTGGCGGCGCTACCAGCCGACCCTGCGGCTGCGCACGCTCAGCCCCGCCGAGCTCGCGGAGTCGCTGCGCACCGCCCTCGACGAGGGCCAGCTCGTGGTCCACCTCCAGCCGCAGGTCGACGCGACCACGGGGCAGGTGCGCGGCTTCGAGGCGCTGGTGCGCTGGGAGCATCCCGAGCTCGGCCTGCTCGAGCCGCGGGAGTTCGTCGCGCACGCCGAGCGGTCCGGCCTCATGGGCAGGCTCACCTCGGTGGTGCTCGACCAGGCCCTCGCCCAGCACCGGAGACTGCGCCAGGTGCTCCCCGGCACGACGGTCTCGGTCAACATGACCGCGCGCAACCTCCTCGACCGCGGGCTGGCGACCGGGGTCGCCGCGGCCCTGGCTGAGCACGAGGTCCCGGCCACCGAGCTGGTCCTCGAGGTGTCCGAGCCCGCGCCGGGTGTCTCGCCGCTGCTGGCCGAGGCGTTCGCCGCGCTGGAGCGGCTCGGCTGCCGCGTCAGCGTCAGCGAGTACGGCTCCGGCGAGTCCTCGCTCACCGCGCTCAGCCGCTATCCCGGGATCCGCGAGATCAAGGTCGACGCCGACCTCGTCTCCGCAGCCCTCGACCAGCCGGGCACCAGCCGGCTGGTGCGCGCCATGGTGACTGCGGCGCACAGCCTCGACGTGACCGTGGTCGCCGAGGGTGTGGAGAGCGCCGACCTCGCCGACCACATGCGGCTGCTCGGGTGCGACGTGCTGCAGGGATTCGCCATCCACCGGCCGGCTCCGGCCGCCGAGATCGAGTCCTGGCTCGGCCTTCAGTCGGCGCGGACGGTCTCCGATACCTAGGGTGTCCGCCGCCAAGCTGCCGAGGAGCCCGCCGTGCCCGTCCCCCCGGAACTGGCAGTCCCGCTCGCCGTCTCCGTCCTGGTGCTGCTCTCTGCCCTGGTCCTGCTGCTACGCATGCGCCGTCGACGAGCCGGCCGCCACGTCGCGTCCCGGGAGGTGCGCACGCTGCGCGCGCAGGTGCGCGCGCTGGCCGCGCTGGCCGCGCTGGCGGGGGAGAAGGCCGACGAGGCACCCGAAGAGGGGAGCTTCCCCGAGCAGGCAGTCGAGCAGCGGGCCGGTCACCCCGGCCCGGAGGCCGTCGAGCCACTGCCCGACGAGGTCATGAACAAGTGCGTGGACCGGGTCCGGCTCAGCCTGCACGGTCTGGTCGACCGTATCGGCGGTGACGAGGCCGCGCTGCTGGTGCTGGCGCGGGTCGACGCGGCCGTCGCCCGGCTGGCCACGACGCCGGCCATGCAGCGTCCGGCGCTGGCACCGGCCCCGTCCGCCGTACCTGCCGCTGCGGTCCAGGCGGCCGCGTCTCCCGCCGCTGCTTCGTCGGCGGCCTCCCTGGCCACCGGCCCGGTGCCGGCCACGCCGCAGGCCGCGCAGCCGCCCGTTCCGCCGGTGAACGGCCACCCCGACCGGGTGCTGCCGATCCCCGCTCCGTCCGGTCCGGCCCCGTCGCAGGGCCGTCGCTGGTTCCGTCGCAATGCAGCCCGAAACGCAGCCCGAAACGCAGCCTGAGGTGAACACGATGCTCGAGCTCTCCCACAGCCACGCCCGCACCGGTGCGGCCCGTCCCGCCCTGCTCGCCGCCTGGGCAGCCGACGTGCACGCCCTG
>DATIBI010000076.1:0-9309 GCA_035457605.1 Nocardioidaceae bacterium | reverse complement strand
ATGAAGGCGAGCTCGGCGTAGTACACGTTCTCGCGCATCTCGGTGATGCGGACCTGCTCGAGCTGGTGCCCGAACGTGTCCAGCACGTCCTTCAGCAGGTCGTGGGTCAAGGGGCGGGGCGGCACGACGCCCTGCTGGGCGAAGGCGATCGCGGTCGCCTCCACGGCACCGATCCAGATGGGCAGGTACCGCTGACCCTCCACCTCGCGCAGCAGCACGATGGGCTGGTTCGAGGGCATCTCGACGCGGACACCGATCACATCTACTTCACGCACGACTTCAGCGTACTCCCGGGGGAAAGCCGCAGCCATGACAGGAAAGGGCTGCTGCGAACGGGTTCCCGGGGGCCCGAGCGTGGTCTGCGGCATGGGTCGGCCGCACGGTCAGCGGGAGGTGCGCAGACCGCTCTTGACCAGGGTCGCGTGCAGCCGCACGGACAGGGCGGCCATCTGCTTGATCGTGTCCTCTGCACGGGCCTTGGCGCCGGCGTCGCGGGAGCGCTGCATCGGCGAGACCACCTGCTCGACCAGGCCGACCTCGCGATCGGCGGCGGTCTTGAACGCGCGAAGGTGCCGGGGCTCCACCCCGAACGCGGCCAGCTCGCCGGCCGTCTTCGCGATCACCAGGGCGTCGCCGTCGTAGTGCGTCGCACCCGGACGCGCCCTGACCAGGCCGAACATCTCCAGCTGCTCCAGCAGCGGCTCGTCGATCTCGGCTGCCGAGAGCAGCTCGTCACGAGAGAGCCGGAGCTCCGAACCCTCGGCCGCGAACGACTCGGGCGTCGGGTAGCCGTCGCCGGCGAGGACCACTCGCGGGACCTGGGGGCCGGCGGAGGTGAGCGCGGGTGGCTCCAGCCCGCGGTCGATCGCGTCGAGGTGCTCCTTGATGACCTTCAACGGGAGGTAGTGCTCCCGCTGGCTCGTCAGGACGTACCGCAGCCGCTCCACGTCGCGGTGGGAGAACTTGCGGTACCCCGAGGCGGTGCGCTCGGGCTCGATGAGCCCCTCGGCCTCGAGGAAGCGGATCTTGGAGATGCTGATCTCCGGGAAGTCCGGCCGCAGCAGCGACAGGACCTCCCCGATGCTCATCCGGGAGCGCGATGACGCGGCCGTTCTCACTGCGGTGTGCCTGCTCCAGCGTGGCTGGCGAAGTAGACCAAGCGGTACTTGCCGATCTGGACCTCGTCGCCGCCCTGCAGCTTGACCTCGTCGATCCGGTCCCGGTTGACGTAGGTGCCGTTGAGGCTGCCCACGTCGGCGACGGTGTAGCCGTCGGGGCCGCGGCGGAACTCCGCGTGCCGACGGGAGACGGTGACGTCGTCGAGGAAGATCTCGCTCTCGGGGTGCCGGCCTGCCGAGACCAGGTCGGTGTCGAGCAGGAACCGGCTGCCCGCGCTCGGTCCGCGCTGCACGACCAGCAGGGCGCTCCCGGCGGGCAGCGCGTCCACCGCGGCGGCGTCGGCGTCGTTGAGCGAGCGCTCCTCGCCGTGCTCCGGCTTGACCGGCGCACCGAAGGTGATGGTCGCCGTCGTCTCCCCCGGGCTCTCCACGTCAGCGGCGGGCGCGTCGGGCACCTCGGTCACGATCCGGTGACCGCACTGCGAGCAGAATCGCGCGTCGTCCGGATTCTGGTGCCCGCACTCGGTGCAGAACGGCATGGTCGGCCTCCCAGGGACGCTGTCCCTAACCCTCAAGGAACAGTCGAGGTTGATGGTTATCCGAACCTATCAGCCGCGCGTGCGCGATCAAGCCGATTGAGCCCGGGGTTTCGCGGACGGGTCAGGCCTCGAGACTGGCCTGGTAGCCGGCGGAGTCCATGAGTCCGTCGACCACCGACGGGTCGGTGGGAACGACCTCGAACAACCAGCCCTCGCCGTAGGGGTCGCTGTTGACCAGCTCGGGGGTCGCGTCGAGCGACTCGTTGCGTGCCACGACCTTGCCGGAGAGCGGGGCGTAGACGTCGCTGACCGACTTCGTGGACTCCAGCTCCCCGACCGTGCCGCCCGCCTCCACGTCGGCGCCGACCTCGGGCAGCGAGACGTACACGATGTCGCCGAGCGCGTCCTGGGCGAAGTGGGTGATGCCGATCCGGACCGACCCGTCGGCCTCGCCGGGGGTGCGCACCCACTCGTGCTCACTGGTGTACTTGAGGTCTTCGGGATACACGGTGCTCCTTCGGGGCGGAGGGTGACGATTCGGACGGGGGCAGGCTACTCCGGTTCGACCTGCTCGGCGTACTCAGGCTGGCTCGGCTCGACCACGGTGGCGATCTCGACCGAGTCCCGCTCGCGCACGGTGACCTCTCCCCCGACGGTCGCCCCCTCGACGATGTCGATGAAGCTGCCCTGGAAGTCGATGCCTCCGGCGAGGCCCTCCGGGCTACCGATGACCTCGATCGTGTACGGCGGGCTCAGCTGCTGGCCGTCGACGACGACCCCGGTCTCACCGTCGGAGAGCGCGGTCTGCGCGACGACGCGCACCGAGTCGTTGATCTCGATCGCCTCGGCGCCGGCGTCGCGCAGCTCCTCCAGCCCGTTGAGCATCTGGTCGCTGCCCACGGCTTGGCGGGGGTCCTGGATGGTGATCTCCACACCCGGGCCGACCGCCGGCAGCGTCCCTGCCAGGATGCCGAGCACGTCGGCCTGCTGCCGCGCCTGCTCGAGCGCCGCGCGGCGGCTGTCGGTGTCGCTGCGCAGGGAGCTGCGGGTCTGCTCCAGCTGGGCGATCTCGTTCTCCGCGCGCTGTCCGGCCGCCTCGAGCGAGTTCAGCAGCTGGATCAGGTCCTCCTGCCGCGCGCCGGCGTAGTCGTCGTCGGCCTCCGTCGACTGCACCTGCACCACGCTCGCGAAGCCGACCACGGCGAGCAGGACCGCCGCCGTGACCTGACCCCGCGACCCGGGCCGACGCAGCGCCTCGCGCAGCCGGTCCCGGCCGGTGAGCTCGGCGGGCTGCGCCGGGCCGGGGCCGTTGGTCTGGTCGGGGCCGTTGGTCTGATCGGCCATCGCGAAACGCTCCTCAGGCATGGAACAGGTGGCGGCGGATCGCTGCCACGTTGGAGAAGATCCGGATACCGAGCACGACGATGACGCCGGTGGAGAGCTGGCCGCCGACCCCGAGCTTGTCGCCGAGGTAGACGATCAGGGCCGCGATCAGCACGTTGCTGATGAACGAGACCACGAAGACCTTGTCGTCGAAGATCCCGTCGAGGAAGGCGCGCAGCGCGCCGAAGACCGCGTCGAGCGCGGCGACCACGGCGATCGGCAGGTAGGGCTCGAGCCAGAGCGGGACGTCCGGCTGGAGCATCAGCCCCAGCAGGATCCCGGCGAGCAGTCCGAGTCCGGCGATCATGGTGTTCTCCTCGTCGTGGCGTTGCGCAGGGCCACCCGGGTGGCTGCGGGGAGTCGGAGCGACTCCTCGGACGTCATCTCCAGCTGAAGCCCGTAGAGCGACTGAAGGTCCAGCCACTCCGCACCGTGCTCGGTCTCCACGAAGCGGGCCGGCATCGAGTCCGGGTCGCCGATCGCCTCGACCTCGTACGGACGCTTCAGTGACACGTAGTTCACCGTGATGGCAGAGCCGGCGTGCCGGATCGCGCTCAGGTTGGTGAGCCGGTGCCCGTTGATCGCGATCGCCTCGGCACCGGACTCCCACAGACCGTTGACCAGCTTCTGCAGGTCCTTGTCCAGCACCTGCTGCTTCGCGCTGGTGGCGTTGGGGGCGTCGTCCACCACCACCCGCACACCGGGACCGGTGACCGCCGAGGCGCCGGTGAGCACGCCCAGGCGGTTCATGCGGTCCGACAGGGACCGTCCCTGCGAGGTCGCGGAGAGGTAGTCCGACTGCAGGCCGTCGATCTCGGTGCGCAGGTCGTCCACCTGGGCCCGGCGGGCGTCCAGCTGGGCGCTGCGCGCCCTGATCTGGCTGACCAGCTCTTCGCGTCCTCGCTCGTCGGCGCCGGCGTTGCGGGAGGTCTGCACGGCGGCGGTGGCGACCAGCACCCCGAACAGCCCGAGCGCGACCATCGCGGCGACACCGGCCCGGCCGGTCCGACGCTCGGCCGCGTCACCGGTCTGCTGGCGCGAGACGTGCGCGTAGTCCTCGTCGAGCGAGGTGGCGGTGACGTAGTCGAGCAGGCCCATCGTGACCTGCGGCGGCAACGCGCCGCCCGGTCGCGGGGAGGGTCCGGACGCCGAGCCGGTCGACGTACCGCGTGACTGCTCAGCCGGCATCGAGGGTCGGCGCCCTTCGGTCATGGTCGGCGAGGAGCTTGCGCACCTGCCAGGCGTACAACAGCCCCGCCCACCAGTACAGCCCGGTCCCCCAGATCGCGAACGCCCAGCCGAACACGTCGGCGAGCGTTGCCACGGCACCCTCACCGTCGCCGAGCAGCAGCAGCGGGAAGGCGTAGAGGAGGTTCGCGGTGGCGGCCTTGCCGAGGAAGTGCACGGGAAGCGCGCTGTAGCCGCGGGTGCGCAGGAACGGCACGAGGCCCCACAGGAACAGGTCCCGCGCGGGGAGCAGCACCGCGAGCCACAGCGGGATGATGTCGCGCCAGGCGAGACCGACGACGACGGCCAGGATGTAGAGCCGGTCGGCGACGGGGTCGAGGATGACCCCGAGCTTGGAGGTCTGGTGCAGCCGGCGGGCCAGATAGCCGTCGAGCCAGTCGCTGACACCGGAGAGCATGAGCACGCCGAGCGCCCAGGCGTCGGCCTCGGGGCCGAGCACCAGCCAGAGGAACACGGGGACGCCCGCCAGCCGGACGATGCTGATGATGTTGGGGATCGTCAGGACCCGACTGGTCTCCGCCAGCCCCTCGTCCTGCTTGCTCACGTACACAACCCCTTGTCTGCCCCACCGGACCCGTCGCGCTTACCTTAACCGGAGCGTCCGAAGGCGCCGGCCTTTGGCGACGTGTCAGTCCGATAACGGACGACGGGGTGGGTCAGTCCTGGCGGAGCGTGCTGCCGCAGCGCGGGCAGTGCGTGCGCGAGCAGACGTCGAGGTCCTGTCCGCATCGGCAGTGGCGGACTCGGGCGGGTCGTTGGGGCGCCCTCTGCACAGCACGGTTGCCGCGGGTCAGGGCCGGCGCCTTCTTGGTGGTCACGATCAGTCTCCCGTTCTCGGTGGTGCCGTTCTAGGTCACCACCGATGTCGGCGTCGGGAGCGCTGATTCTTTGAGTTTCGCCCAAATGAAAGTAAAACCACCCAGATGGGCTATGCGGGGACGGACGCCCGACCCGCGTCCTTGGGCCAGGTCGCCCGGCCCCGGAGGGTCAGCCGCCTACGGTCTTGAAGTCCCAGGTGTCCGGCGAAGGGTCGGTGTTCCCGGCGCTGTCGGTGGCACGGACCGCGAAGGTGTGCCAGCCCGCGGAGAGACCGTCCACCGTCACGCCGGAGGTGCAGGAGCTCCAGGAGCCGCCGTCCACGCTGCAGGTGAAGGTGGCCTTCTCGTCCGCGGTGAACTCGAAGCTCGGCACCAGCTTGCCGATGGGCCCCTCGAGGATGGAGGTCTGCGGCGCGTCGTCGTCGCCGGAGTCATCGTCGGAGTCGTCCCCGTCGTCGGAGGAGTCGTCATCGTCGTCCTCGTCGGGGCGGTCGGACGGCTGCTGCGAGGACTGCGGGGACGACGAGCCGGACGACGGGCTGCTGCTCGAGCCCGACCCTGACGGCGTGCCGGACGCGGCGTCACCGGCCGTGGTGTCTGCAGGGTCCGGGGACGTGGACGGGGTGGAGGAGTCCACTCCCTGCGGGGTCGGGTCCGGGAGCTCCGTCTCTCCGGTGGAGCCGGTCGGGCCCTGGCCATCGGCGGCCGGGCGCTCGCTCGGGTCCGCGGACTGGCTTGCGAGCGGGTCACGGTCGGAGCCGCGCGAGGGCGGGGCCTGGGTCCCGATCCGCTCGGTGGCCGGGGTGTTGCTGGCGAGGGCCTCGTCGCCCCCTCCCCGGAACAGGCCGGCCGCCGCGAACGCTCCCCCGGCGACCACGACGATGAGGGAGGCGATGGCGTAGACGAGCCAGCCGGGCCGGCGGACGGCACCGAGGACTCGTGGGGACAGCAGTCCGAACAGACGGCGTGGGGCGCGGTGGCGCATGGGGCGTCTCCGAGACAGGTTCGTGCTGGTGGTGCTGACGGCCCCCATACCCGTCAACGGGCTTTCGAGCGTTCGACGCTAACACCCGGGCGCTCCGTCACAAAACGGACGTCGTGGTCCGCGTCCCGCGTCTACCGTGCAGCGCGGATCCGACGCTGCAGGTCGACCGCGACCAGGCCGAGCCGGGCCACCTCGGTGGCCGCCGCCTCGAGCGGCTCGGCCGCCCGCCGCCACTGCTCGACCCCGGTGGTCGGCGCGGTCCCCACCGGGTCGACCCGGCCGCCCGCCTCGGTGAGCCGGCGGGTACGACGGGCCACGAGCCGCTCCAGCGCGTCGACCGCGACGGTCGCCGCGTCCAGCACCGCCGCGGCCTCGGGTGGCCGAACCTCTTCTGGCGGGTCGTCGCTGTCGCCGGGCGCGACCGGCAGGTCCGCGAGGTCCCCGGTGACGCGGACGCCGCTGCGGGCGATCGCGTCCCGGACGTGTGCGTTCCACCCGAGCGCGAAGTCGCGGGCCCGGCGGTCCAGTGCTGCCCTGGGCTCCTCGTCGCGGCGCCGGGCGAGGACGTCGAGGGCGAGGTAGTGCTTGAACGTGGGGTCGTACTCGCTGGGGCGCAGCCGCCCGAGCCGCGCGTTCGTGCGCCGCAGCAGGTCGGAGGAGGCGTACCCCAGGGAGCTGTTGTCGCGCCCGGGCAGCTCCGGGCACAGGTCCGCGGGGACACCGGCCGCCTCGGCGAACCGCTCCCACAGCAGGCGCGGCGGGGACCCCGCCGGCGGCACGGTGACCACGTGCATCCGGCCCGGTGGCACCAGGTCGGCCCACACGCGCAGCATCCGGGGGACGTCCTGCGCCCGGGAGAAGCTACGCACGGCCCGGTCGGGCGAGAGCCGCCCCAGTCGACCGGTCCCCCGGCCGGTCCGGACGACCCCCCGCAGGTAGTCCGGCCAGGACACCGCCGCACCGTTGTGCACGTCGGTCTGCCACTGCGCCGGGACCAGCGCGGTCGCGTCCCGCACGGTCAGCACGATGCGCACGTCCGCGCCGGCGAGTCCTTCGACGATCCTGCGCGCACGCCGGGTGCCCGCGAAGCTGAGAAACTCCACGGAGATCACCGACGCAGGCCCGCGGTGCGCGAGCATCTGCGCGGCCATCACGGGCCAGGCACCGGCCGCCGCGGCCTTGATCCGCGGATCCCGCCGGCTCTTGCCCAACGCGTCGTTTGCAGCGCGCACCTGGTCCGCCCAGGTCTCCCCCGGGAACAGGTACCCCGCATCGGCGAGGTGCTCGCGGTTGGTGACCATGAGCTGCTGCAAGAAGGTGGTCCCGGTCTTCATCGCGCCGATGTGCAGGACCACGACGGGGCGGGCGTCGGGCACAGGGGTCTCTCTGCTGTCCGGGGGTCGCGGCTCGGGCAACCTACCACCGCTCCCCTGTCCCTCCCCGAGCGTGTCCGCTTCCGGAAGCGCCTGGCGACGGCGAGGCGCGCGGGAGGTACGCCGGACGCCGCCGACCCGCTCTGCGACATGGACATCAGGCCTAGCCTGGAGGCGTGCCCAGCGTGACCGTCCACGGCGTGGAGCTGTACTACGAGTCCTACGGCCGCGGGACGCCGATCCTCACCCTCCACGGCACCCCGAGCTCGGCGGTGCTCTACGTCGAGGCCGCCGGGGTGCTCGCCGAGCGGGGCCTGTGCATCATCTACGACCGCCGCGGCTTCAACCGTAGTCCGGCGCCGACCGCGTTCGACACCGTCGACATGTCCGACCAGGTCGCCGACGCGGTCGGGCTGCTCGACCACCTCGGCGTGGACCGTGCCGTGCTGGTGGGTCGCAGCACCGGCGGCCAGATCGCGATCGCGATCGCGCACCAGCACCCGGACCGGGTTCGGGCGCTGGTCCTGCTCGAGCCGGCGATGTTCTCGGTGGAACCCCGCGCGGACGCGTTCGCCCGTGAGCTGCGGACACGGGTCCTCGCGGCCGCCGACCGCGACCCGGCGTCGGTGGCCGAGGTGGTCGTCCGGGAGGCACTGGGCGACGAGACATGGCGTGGTCTCCCGCCGGACCTGCGTCAGATGTTCGTCGACGCCGGGCCGGCCCTGCTCGCGGAGGTGCGCGGGCGCGGTCTCGACCTCAGCGAGGAGCCGTTCGCGCTGGCCGACGAGGAGCTGGCGAAGCTCCGCCCGCCGACGCTGCTGGTCACCGGGGCGGACTCCCTCGACGCCTGCCGTGTGGTCAACGAGCACCTGGCCCGGACGCTCCCCCGCGCCGAGACTGCGGTGGTGCCCGGCGGGCACCTGATCAACCCTGCCGACCCGGTGGTCCTGGACTTCCTCGACCGGCTGCTCGCGCCGTCGGCGTGAGGTGGCCGGCGGGTGAACCTTCGCGACGTCCGACGTTTCTGGGCCCGTTCGGGGCGGCTGTTCGATACGTTCAGCCTGAGTGCCCGGGGAACGGGGTTCCCCGCATGTCCCTGGTCGAGGCTCGGGACATGACGGCTCGCCGCGATGAGGAGACAGCCATGACCCGTCGAACGCACCTGCAGATCGGCCTCGGGGTGGGCCTGTCGGCCCTGGTCCTCGCAGCCTGCGCCGCACCCACGGAGAACGGCAACGGGGGTGACGGTGGCGACGGCGGCGGGGCGTCCGCGGCGGAGGCGACGTCTGCGGAGGACTTCGGCGGCATGGACGAGCTGGTCAAGGCCGCGCAGGAGGAGGGTGAGCTCAACGTCATCGCCCTGCCGCCGGACTGGGCCAACTACGGCGAGATCATCGACACCTTCTCCGAGAAGTACGACATCACTGTGAACTCCGCCCAGCCCGACGCGGCCAGCCAGGACGAGATCAACGCCGCCAACCAGCTGAAGGGCACCGACCGCGCGCCCGACGTCTTCGACCTCGGCCAGTCCGTCGCCCTGGCGAACACCGACCTGTTCGCTCCCTACAAGGTGGAGACCTGGGACACGATCCCCACCGAGTTCAAGGACGCGGACGGCACCTGGGTCAACGACTACGGCGGCTACATGTCGGTCGGCTACGACTCGGCCGAGGTGCCCGACGTCAGCACGCTGGACGACCTGCTCGGCAGCGAGTTCCGCGGGAGCGTCGCCCTCAACGGTGACCCCACCCAGGCGGGTGCGGCGTTCAGCGGAGTGGTGATGGCCGCCGTCGCCAACGGGGGCTCCGCCGACGACGTCGCGCCGGGGGTGGAGTACTTTCAGAA
>DATIBI010000075.1:0-6603 GCA_035457605.1 Nocardioidaceae bacterium | reverse complement strand
CAGCGCAGGAGTCCGCGGAGTCGGCGCAGGCCGGAGCCGCGTCGACGACCGCCGCCGCGACCGCGGCGACCGCCGCCGCGGAGGCGGAGGCCCGCCGGCTGCGCTCACGGGTGGAGGAGCTCGAGCGCGAGGTGGCCTCGCTGCGGCGGGCCGACCGCGCGGAGAAGGGGGAGGGAACGCTGCGGGCGCGGCTGCTGCTCGACACCCTCCTCGACACCGCCCAGGGGCTGCGCCGCGAGCTGGCCCTGCCGGCGGTGGAGGGCTCGCCCGCGGACGCGGTCGAGGCGGACGTGGCCGAGCAGGGTGGGCGTACGTCGACGAGCGCGGCGTCCCTGGCGTCCGACGACCCCGCGCTGCTCGACCAGCTGCTGAACCTGCCGCGCGTCCACCTCATCGTCGACGGCTACAACGTCACCAAGAACGCCTGGCCGGGCTCCTCGCTGGAGATCCAGCGGGACCGGCTGCTGAGCGGGCTCGCGCCCCTGGCCGCCCGGACCCGCGCCGAGGTGACGGTGGTGTTCGACGCCGCGGACAAGGCCGAGCGGCCGTTGGTGAACAAGCCCCGCGGCGTGCGGGTGCTCTACAGCCCGGTGGGCGTGATCGCCGACGACGTGATCCGCCAGCTCGTGGCCGCCGAGCCCCCGGGGCGCCCGCTCGTGGTCGTGTCCAGCGACCAGGAGGTGGTCCGTGACGTACGACGGGCAGGGGCTCGTGCGGTCGCGTCACCGGCGCTGAGCCGGCTCCTCACCCGGTCGTAGCGCCTCGGCGACCCGGTCGTGGCCGTAGAACATCTCGTCCAGGACGTACCGGTTGCCGACGGAGAAGTCGTACTGCACGAGCCGGTAGTCGTGCAGCAGCGCACGTGCCCGCGCAGACAGGGCGGTGCGGGTCGTCACCTTGTTGTCCGGCCCGATGACGAGGTCGTGCTCGATCGCCGGGACCTCGCGACGCACCTGCTCCAGCAGGGCGTAGAACGGCGGGACCGGTGCATCGGCCTGGCGGAAGACCTCGCTCATGAAGTGGACGGGGCTGGTGGTGGGCAGCGCGCGCGGCCTGGGCGCGTCGAAGCTCGACCAGACGAAGAAGGGCGTCTCGCGCATCACCCTCCTCGGGTTCTTCGCCCGCGTCTCCGGGGACCAGAACGCCGGCTGGTGGTCGCCGTAGAAGACCACGACCGTCTTCTCGTCTCCTGACTCGAGCCGATCGAGGAAGTCCGCCAGGGCGGCGTCGCTGTGCCGGAGTCCTCGCGCGTAGCCGGCGGCCTCGGCGCGTTCCCCGGGGTCCCTGATGCCGGTGACGGGGATGGGGTCGTCGTACTTCCCGGCCATCGGGAAGTGGTTCTGCATGGTGACGAGGTTGACGAAGGTCGGGCCGCGGGACTCCTCGAGCCGGCGCAGGACCTCGTCGAACGCGGAGGCGTCGGAGATGAAGTCGTTGTCGTCGATGGTCCTGGCCTCGCGCATCGTCTCGTCGTGGACGAACTCGTCGATGCCGAGCGTCGGGTAGACCTCACGGCGCTTGTACATCGAGGTCATGTACGGGTGCACCGCCACCGAGCGGTAGCCGCGCTCCTCCAGGTAGCCGACGACCGAGGGGAAGGTGTCGTACTCCGGCACGAGCTGCTGGAACGGGGTGTTGAGCTGGGGTTGGAACAGCGCGAGTGACTGGCCGGTGAGGACCTCGAACTCCATGTTGGCGGTGCCGCCGCCGAAACGCTGCGCGAGCATGTTGCCCGACGTGGTCGCCGCCATCAGCCGGCGGGTGCGGGGGAGCGGGTCCCGGGCGAACTCCGGCCCCTCGATCCGGGTCGGGTCGCTGAACGCCTCGCTCAGCACCGCCACGATGTTGACGTCGCCCAGGGCCGAGGGGTCGCGGTGCCGGTTGATGGCGTCGGCCACCCCGGCGTACTTCTCGGCGATCCGGTGCATGGTCGCTGCGGAGTAGTCCCGCGGCCGGGTCATGGCCGGGACGCTCAGGTTGTAGAGGAACCCGCCGACGAAGCCGTTCACCGCGTAGTTGGCCTTCTGGTGCCACCACTTCCAGCTCGCGCCGAGGGACTCGTAGCTGTTGCGGACCGGGTTGCCCGGGGTGTTGAAGCCGACGACCTGGGTCAGCGCCGCCGCGCAGGCCAGCGCGAGGGCGACCCGGCCGAGCACCAGGCCACGCCCACGCCTCGCGGCGACGCCGGCCGGGGGAGGCGCTGACCGCCGGCGCGCCAGCCGACCGAGGCCCAGGCACAGTCCGAGGACCAGCACGGCAGCGAGCGTGAGGGCGACCGCCGCACCCGGTCCGACCATCTGGCCGAGGAACTTCACCTGCAGCGCCAGGGCGAGGTCGTTGGGGTAGAGGGGCTCCAGCCGGAGCCGGAGCTTCTCGTGGTTGGCGTAGGCCAGCAGGACGGTGACTACGCCGGCCAGGCCGAGGGCCGGCCACACCCGGCCGAGGACGCTGGCGATGAGTCCGACCACGAGCCAGATCACCGCTGTGTTGAGCGCGAACAGCCCGGGCGAGGTGGCGAAGGCGCTGCCGTTGAACGTCGAGGCCCTGTCCAGCTGGGAGAGCTCGAGGACCAGGTTGACCGCCACCGCGCCGGCCAGGGTGATGCCCGCCGCGGACAGCGCACGGCGGGTCGGGTGGGGTCGGCGGTCGGTGTCCAGGGCCATCTGCTCCTCGGGTGGTCGGGCGGTCCGCCTCTCCTGATACCCGCAAGGCTCGCACGGCATGAGTGCGGCCGCGACACGCCGGTGGTCGGTCGGGCGGGGCGGGACTGTCGGTGCCGGGTGCGAGCGTCCTGCGAGTACGAGGACTTACCGGGGAGGACGAGATGAGCGTTCACATCGACTGCGACACCTGTGCGGTGCGCGACCTGGCCTGCGGTGACTGCGTGGTGACCGTGCTGCTGGGCCCGCCGCCGACGACGGGGTTCGACGACGACGAGCAGCGTGCGCTGGAGGTGCTGGCGGGGTCCGGGCTGGTCCCGCCGTTGCGGATGGTGTCGCCGATGACGGGACCCGACGTGGCGTCGGCCTGACTTCGTGTGCCTGATGTGACCTGTGTGACAGCAGAGGTTTTCATGTCCCGATTCGGTGCGAGATCATCGGGGACACGCCGGGACAAGGGGTGGATAGGTTTGCGACCGGGCATACCGGGCATCTAGCCTTTACCTTCCAGACGCCTGTACAAGTCGACCAGACCGGGTTGGCTCAGGTGTCGCGCCGAGTCTGGACCTTGGGTCGGGGGAGCCAAGAGCCGGAGCCGGGGAACCACGTTCCTGGGGTGAATCGCGCAGGACCGCAGTCGCGGAAACGCGGCTGCGTTTCGGTGCGTAGGGCAGCTTTGTCGCCCGAACCCGTCAGCTCACCTGGTAGGCGTCAGGACAAAGAGGAGACCGTCCGCTCGTGACCGACGGCCGGAAGCGCATCAGCAGTGTCATCGCCGCGCTGGGCATCGCCACCCTCGGTGGTTCGGTGCTCACCATCGCCCCCAGCTACGCCGAGCCCGACATCGACGATGTCGAGGCCCGGGTGGACAAGCTCTTCCACGAGGCCGAGCAGGCTTCCGAGCGGTACAACGACGCTCGCGTCGAGCTCCAGGAGACCCAGGCCCGACTGAAGGCGCTGCGCGCCGACCTCGACCGGCAGCGCGCCAAGGTCGACACGGTGCGCGAGCAGGTCGCCACCTCGGTGGTGTCGCAGTACCAGGACCAGGCGTTCTCCTCCGCGACCCAGGTGTTCCTCTCCCAGGACCCCGACGCCTTCCTCGACCAGCTGGCCACGGTCTCCAACTACAACGACCAGCAGGCCCAGATGATGGCCGACTTCGCCACGCAGGTGAAGCAGCTCGAGCTCCGCGAGGAGGCCGCCAAGCGTGAGCTGGCCGAGATCGCCGAGACCAAGAAGACGTTGGCCGAGGAGAAGGCCGAGATCGACGCCAAGGCCGGCGAGGCCGAGGACCTGCTCGGCGACATGGAGGCGGAGGCCCGCGCCGAGGCGGCCAGCCGGAGCGAGACCCGCCAGCCGGTCGCCAACGTCTCGGTCTCTGGCCGGGCCGGTGCCGCGGTCGACTACGCGATGGCCCAGGTCGGCGACGCCTACGTCTACGGCGCTGCCGGCCCGGACGCCTTCGACTGCTCCGGCCTCACGATGATGGCCTGGCAGCAGGCCGGGGTGAGCCTCCCGCACTCCTCCAGCGGTCAGATGAGCTCCGGTCCCTCGGTGTCCCAGTCCGAGCTGATGCCCGGCGACCTGGTCTTCTACTACAGCCCCGTCAGCCACGTCGGCATGTACATCGGCAACGGGCAGATCGTCCACGCGGCGAACCCCGAGTCCGGTGTCGAGGTCGTCGACGTGAACTCGATGCCCTACTCCGGTGCCGTCCGACCCGGCTGACCGAGCCTCCAGGACCGGCCGCCCACGCCTGTGGGTGGCCGGTCTTGTGTTCTCGGCACTCGTCATCGCGGTCGGGGTCGTCCTCGTCCGCGGCGACGACACCGTCATCCGGCCCCCGGCGCCCTCGCCGTCGGCCACCGGGGAGACGACGACACGGGAGGACCAGGCGAGCGAGCTGCTCGCCCGGCTCGAGGACGGGCTCGGCGAGGGTGACCGCCGCGCGGTGCTCGGTCTGGCCGCGTCGGCGCCCTCCGCACGGCGGTCCCTGCAGGCGATCTACGGCAACGTCCAGACGCTCGACATCGAGGATCTCTCGCTGCGGTACGTCGACGAGGTCGGCGGCAAGCTGACCGACGCCGACCGCCGTACCCTCGGCCGACGGGCCTGGGTCGGCGAGGTCGAGCTCTCCTGGCGACTCGGGCGCTACGACAAGGGCCGGAACGAGATGGAGGTGGCGTTCACCTTCGTCGACACCGGTGACGGCGTCGCGTTCGGCTCTGCCGGTGGGCCCTACGACCACGGGGCTCCGCTGTGGCTGCTGGACGACCTCGCGCTCCGTGCCAGCGGCCGAACGTTGGTGATGGCCGCCGACCCCGGCGACCTGGAGAAGTACTCCGCGCTCGCGGTCCGCGCGGTCACCGACGTGAACAAGGTGCTGCCGAGCTGGCGCGACGACCTCGTGGTCGAGGTGCCCGGTTCGCAGCCGCAGATGGAGCGGGTGCTGGACGCGAAGCCGTCGACCTACGGTTCGATCGCGGCGGTCACCTCGACGGTGGACGGGTCCGCGCGCGAGTCCGCGCCCGCGCACATCGTCGTCAACCCGGTGGTGTTCGGCCGGCTCGGTGCCGACGGCGCGCAGATCGTGATGAGCCACGAGGCGACCCACGTGGCCACCGACGCCGCGATCTCGTCGATGCCGATCTGGCTGCTCGAGGGCTTCGCCGACTACGTCGCCCTCGCGCACGTCGACCTGCCGGTCTCGGTCACGGCGAGCCAGATCCTGTCCGACGTACGCCGGAAGGGCGCACCCACGACGCTGCCCGGTGCCGAGGAGTTCGACCCGGCGAACCAGCTGCTGGGCGCGTCGTACGAGTCGGCGTGGCTGGCCTGCCGGCTGCTGGGGGAGAGGTACGGCGAGCGGAAGCTGATCGCGTTCTACGAGGCGGTCGACGACGGCATGTCCGTGGACGAGGCGTTCCCGCGGCTGCTCGGGACCAGCGAGAGGGAGTTCACCCGGGAGTGGCGGGCCTACCTCGAGGAGCTCGCGTCCTAGGCATGGCAGGGTTGTCGGCGTGACCGACGCTGCCCCGCCACCCGCGCTTGCGCGCCGCGCCGCGGCGGTGACGGCTGTCGGGTCGCTGGTCGTCTTCGTCGCCCTGGCCGCCTGGCTGGTGCCGTGGGACTGGACCCCCGGTGGCGGGTCGGTGGAGCCGGCGTCGGCCGCGGACCTGTTCCGGTCCCAGCAGCTGGCGCGGATGGAGGAGTTCTCCACCGTCCGGAGGTGGCTGGGCTGGGCGTCGAACCTCGTGTCCCTGACCGTGGCCCTGGTCCTGGGGTTCACCTCCTGGGGCGCGCGACTCGTCCGGCGGGTCGGGCGTGGACGCCGGTGGTGGCTCGCGGTGCCGCTTGGTGTGCTCGCGCTGCTGGTGGTCGGGCGGCTGGCTACGCTGCCGTTCGCGATGGCGATCCGGCAGCGCCACTTCGACTACGGGCTGACCCGGCAGGGCTGGGGCGGCTGGGCCGTCGACTACGGCAAGTCGCTGCTCGTGGCGTGGGTGCTGACCTCGCTGGTGCTGCTGGTCCTGGTGGGCGTCGCGCGACGGTCGCCGCGGTGGTGGTTCGCCTGGGCGGGCGGGCTCGCCGCCATGCTGGTGGTGGCGGGGTCATTCCTCTACCCGGTGCTGGTCGAGCCGGTGTTCAACAGGTTCACGCCGATGGAGCCCAGTCCGTTCCGGTCCAGCGTGTTCGAGCTCGCCCGGGCCGAGGGTGTGCAGATCGAGGACGTGCTCGTGGCCGATGCGTCCCGGCGCACCACCACCCTGAACGCGTACGTCTCCGGCTTCGGTGGTACCCGGCGGGTCGTCGTCTACGACACGTTGCTCGAGGGGTTGAAGCCGGCGGAGGCGCGGGTCGTGATCGCGCACGAGCTGTCGCACGCCAAGCACGACGACGTCATCGTGGGCACGGTCCTCGGCGCGGCCGGTGCCGTGCTCGG
>DATIBI010000074.1:0-7192 GCA_035457605.1 Nocardioidaceae bacterium | reverse complement strand
AAGGAGTTCACCTCCGACCAGGAGGTCCGCTGGTGCCCCGGCTGCGGTGACTACGCCGTGCTCGCCGCCGTGCAGGGCTTCCTCCCCGACCTCGGGCTCAAGCGCGAGAACATCGTGTTCGTCTCGGGCATCGGGTGCTCCTCGCGCTTCCCGTACTACCTCGACACCTACGGCATGCACTCGATCCACGGGCGCGCGCCGGCGATCGCGACCGGCCTCGCGACCAGTCGGGCGGACCTGTCGGTCTGGGTGGTCACCGGTGACGGCGACGCGCTCTCGATCGGCGGGAACCACCTGATCCACGCGCTTCGCCGCAACGTGAACATGACCATCCTGCTGTTCAACAACCGGATCTACGGCCTGACCAAGGGTCAGTACTCCCCCACCAGCGAGCTCGGCAAGGTCACCAAGTCGACCCCCATGGGCTCGCTCGACAACCCGTTCAACCCGGTCTCGCTGGCGCTCGGCGCCGAGGGCACGTTCGTCGCCCGCACCGTCGACTCCGACCGCAAGCACCTCACCTCGGTGCTCTCGGCCGCGGCGGCACACCGGGGTACGGCGCTGGTGGAGATCTTCCAGAACTGCCCGATCTTCAACGACGGCGCGTTCGACGAGCTGAAGGGTCAGGAGACCAAGCAGACCGCGATCATCCCGCTGGTGCACGGCGAGCCGGTCCGGTTCGGCGCACCCGGCGAGGACGGCCTGGGCAGCAAGGGCGTCGTGCGCGACCCGGCGACCGGTTCGGTGCGGGTGGTCGACGTCGCCGGCGAGGGCAACCCCGAGGGCGTGGACCCGGCCAGCCTGCTGGTCCACGACGCCCACGCGGAGGACCCCACGACCGCCTTCGCGCTGTCACGGCTCACCGACGCCGGGTACCTCCACCAGGCGCCGATCGGCATCTTCCGGCAGGTGGAGCACCCGACGTACGACGACCTGGCCCGCGACCAGATCGCGACCTCGCGCGCCGGCCATGAGGACACCTCCCAGGCACTCGCCGGCCTGCTCCAGAGCGGCGACACCTGGACCGTCGTCTGACCGGTCGGCCGGTCAGACGCACTCGGATGCGTGAGGGCTGCCCCCGCCTGGGGACAGCCCTCACCTCTTCTTCTGCACGTCGGCGGCGCCGACCTGTCAGTGGTCAATTCATCCTTTGGCCCTTACGCCCCTTAGGCTTCTCCGGTGGCAGAGACTCGGCGCGGCTTCTTCCTC
Source organism: Nocardioidaceae bacterium (assembly GCA_035457605.1). Taxonomy (GTDB): domain Bacteria; phylum Actinomycetota; class Actinomycetes; order Propionibacteriales; family Nocardioidaceae; genus Nocardioides_C. The sequence goes on along the minus strand of DATIBI010000074.1, from coordinate 5,983 downwards.
GGGGCGGCCGCCTACGCGATGTGGGGCCTGTTCCCGCTCTACTGGCCGCTGCTCGAGCCCGCTGGAGCGGTCGAGATCCTGGCGCACCGGGTCTTCTGGTCACTTGTCGTCATGCTGGTGCTCGTCCTCGTCGCCGGCCGGATCGGCCACCTCCGGTCACTCCTCGCCGACCGCCGCACCATGGGCATCCTCGGCCTCGCGGCCGGGGTGATCGCGGTGAACTGGGGCACCTACATCTGGGGCGTCAACAACGGTCACGTCGTCGAGACCTCGCTCGGGTACTTCATCAACCCGCTGGTCACCGTGCTGATGGGTGTGGTGATCCTGGGTGAGCGTCTGCGGAACCTCCAGTGGGTCGCGCTCGGCATCGCGGCCGTCGCAGTCCTCGGGCTGACCGTCGAGTACGGCCGGCCGCCGTGGGTGGCCCTGGTGCTCGCCTTCTCCTTCGGCAGCTATGGCCTGGCCAAGAAGAAGGCCAACGTGGGTGCGGTCGAGAGCCTGACGGTCGAGACCCTCGTGCTCGCCCCGGTCGCGGCCGGCTACATCCTGTGGCTGGTCGGCCAGGGCACCTCGACTTTCGGCACCGAGGGCGCAGGACATGCGCTGCTGATCATGACGACGGGAGTCGTGACCGCCGTACCCCTCATCTGCTTCGGCGCCGCCGCGACCCGGGTCTCGCTGACCACGATCGGGCTCCTGCAGTACCTCGCACCGACCATCCAGTTCGCCCTCGGCGTGCTCGTCTTCCACGAGGCGATGCCGCCGATGCGCTGGGTCGGGTTCGGGCTGGTGTGGGTCGCCCTCGTGATGTTCACCTACGAGGCGGTCACCTACCGCCGCCGGCAGCTGCGCCTGACGGCCGAGGCCAGCGCACTCTGACCCGATCTGTTCATCCCTGCTTCATCGGACATATCCCTGCATATTGCACTCCGCTCCTAGCCTCGCGCCTGAGACGACTCAGAAGGAGCACGATGAAAGCCTCCAACGGCGCGCGGCTGCTGCCGCTTCTGACCAGCGGGCCGCACGGCTCGCGCAGCCACATGACCTGTCACTACCGGTGCGGGAACGCCTGCGACAAGCCGGTACCCAACACCTCCGACAACCCCGAGTTCTCCACGCTCGTGGAGAAGACCATTGCCCGGCGCTCAGTGCTCAAGGCAGGCGGCGTCGGTGCCGGCGCTCTTGTCGTCGGCGGCCTGACCGGGAGCACCCCGGCCGCGGCCGGCACGGGTCCCGTCGCGGGCCGTGCGGGATCGGGGAGCGGCGTGGGCAGCCTCGCGTTCACGCCCGTCGCCCCCAACGTGCGCGACAACGTGACCGTTCCACGCGGCTTCACCTACGACGTGGTCGTCCGCTGGGGCGACCCGGTGACCTCCGACGCTCCGGCGTTCGACGCCTACCACCAGAGCCCGGAGTCGGCCGCGAAGCAGTTCGGCTACAACAACGACTACGTCGGGGTCCTGCCGATCACCTCGGGCAAGGCCGTGCTCGTCGCCAACAACGAGTACACCGACGAGGAGCTGATGTTCCCCGCCGGCGTCTACGACGACGCGACCGTCAAGAAGATCGCGATGGCGTCCCATGGGATGTCCGTCGTGGAGATCGAGCGCGGCCGGAAGGCAGGGTCGTGGCGGCGCTCGAACCACCGCGGCGCGCGCCTGAACCGGCGCTTCACGGCGAGCACGCCGTTCGTCGTGGACGGTCCCGCGGCCGGCAGCGAGCGGCTTCGCACGAGCGCCGACCCGAGCGGCCGGCGCGTGCTCGGCACCTTCGCCAACTGCTCCGGCGGTACCACCCCGTGGGGCACGGTGCTCTCCGGCGAGGAGAACTTCAACGGGTACTTCGACAAGTCGGGCGCCCTCGACAGCCGCTACTCCGAGTCCTACGCGCGCTACGGGCTGACCGGGTCCGGCCGCGGTTGGAAGGACGTGGACCAGCGCTTCGACCTCACCGCGGAGCCCCACGAGCCGTTCCGGTTCGGCTGGGTGGTCGAGGTGGACCCGCTCGACCCGAAGTCCACCCCGCGAAAGCACTCGATGCTCGGGCGGTTCAAGCACGAGGGCGCCAACGTCACGATCGCCCGCGACGGCCGTGCGGTGGTCTACATGGGCGACGACGAGCGCGGCGACTACATCTACAAGTTCGTCTCCGCCGACACCTTCGACCCAGGTGACACCCAGCAGGCGCGCAAGCACAACCTCACGCTGCTGACCAAGGGCACGTTGTACGTCGCCAGGTTCACCGACGAGGCCTCCGACCCGGCCCCGGAGTACGACGGTGTCGGCCAGTGGATCCCGCTGACCAGCGACACCCGCTCCTTCGTGCAGGGCATGTCGGTGGTCGACGTACTCGTCGACACCCGGCTCGCCGCGGACAAGGTCGGCCCGACCAAGATGGACCGGCCGGAGGACATCGAGCCGAACCCGGTCAACGGGAAGATCTACTGCGCGCTGACCAACAACTCCAACCGCGGCAGCAAGTACCCAGCCGACGAGGCCAACCCGCTGTCCTCGAGCATGGTGCGCTCGCAGATCGGTGCACCGCTGACCTCGGCGAGCGGCAACCGCAACGGGTACGTCCTCGAGGTCACCGAGGACGGCGGCGACCACACCTCGACCGCCTTCACGTGGGACCTGATGCTCGTCTGCGGCGACCCCGAGGCGCAAGAGACCTACTTCGCCGGGTACCCGAAGGAGAAGGTCAGCCCGATCAGCTGCCCGGACAACGTGGCGTTCGACAAGGTCGGCAACCTGTGGATCTCCACCGACGGCAACCAGCTCGGCTCCAACGACGGGCTGTTCCGGGTGCCGGTAGCCGGACCGGAGCGCGGCAAGGTCGAGCAGTTCCTGACCGTGCCGGTGGGCGCCGAGACCTGTGGGCCGCTCATCAGCGAGGACCAGCAGAGCGTCTTCGCGGCGGTGCAGCACCCGGGTGAGACGGACGGGGCCAGCTTCGAGAACCCCTCCAGCACCTGGCCGCACACCGACCAGTTCCCCCGCCCAAGCGTCGTGGTGGCCTACCAGGCCTGACTCTGCACCGCGCCCTCCCGCTGTAACGCGGGGTTATGGACGCTCCACAAGCGGCATACCGCGTGTGGAGCGTCCATTTTGCGTGGGAAGTACGACGGGCGTGCGGAGGTCACCGCGCGGCCGACTCAGGAGGTGCGGGTCGCGATGAGGGCGGCGAACGCGTCGAGGGCGTCGCGGGCCGGGCTCTCGGGGAGCACCTTGAGCAGCTCCCGCGCCTCGTTGGCCCGGTCCACGACGTAGGCCCGGGCCTCCTCCATCGCCGGGTGCCTGCGCAGCAGCTCGAGCGCCTCGGAGTGAAGCGCGTCGTCGGCCAGGTCGGAGTCGAGCAGCTCCAGCAGCCGCGCGTCCGCTGGGTCCGAGGAGCGCTTGGCGATCAGCACCGGGAGGGTCGGCACGCCCTCACGCAGGTCGGTGCCGGGCGTCTTGCCCGACTCGTCCGACTCGCTGGCGATGTCGAGGATGTCGTCGGAGAGCTGGAAGGCCGTGCCGACCTTCTCGCCGTACTCCCGGAGCGCCTCCTCGACCTCGAGCGGGGCGCCGGCGAACCGCGCTCCGTAGCGGGCGGAGGTGGCGATCAGCGAACCGGTCTTCCCGGACACGACCCGCAGGTAGTGCTCGAGCGGGTCCTCGTCCTCACCGGGCCCGAGGGTCTCCAGGATCTGGCCCTCGACGAGCCTGGTGAAGGTCTCGGCCTGGATCCGCACCGCCTCCGCGCCGAGGCGCGCGGTGAACTCGGACGACTTCGAGAACAGGAAGTCGCCGGTGAGGATCGCGACCAGGTTGTCCCAGCGGGCGTTTGCGGACTCGGCACCGCGACGCAGCGCCGCCTCGTCCATGACGTCGTCGTGGTACAGCGAGGCGAGGTGTGTCAGCTCCACGACGCAGGCGGAGGTGACCACGCCGTCGGCGTACGGGTCCCCGGTCTCGGCGGCGAGCAGCACCAGCAGGGGCCGGAACCGCTTGCCGCCGGCGTTCATCAAGTGGCGAGCCGCGTCGGTGACGAACGCGGCCTCGCTCTGCACCGCCTCGTCGAGCGCCTGCTCGACCTCGAGCATGCGCTCCCGCAGCCGGGCTTCGAGCTCCTCGTCGAGGACGGGCAGCGCCAGCGAGGGGGCGGCGGGTGAAGACGACACCGCGTTCGGCTCCTTCTCATCTCCTCCCGCCGGAGGCGGGAGCGGGTCAGCGGATGAACTCCCCGGCCGTCGCGGCCAGGTCGAGGACCGGACCGGGCACGATGCCCAGGAGCAGCGTGGCCAGGAAGCCCACTCCGATCACGATAGTCGTCAGGGCACTCGGCACCGTCACCGTGGGTCCCTCACCGATCGGATCGGAGAAGTACATCAGCACGATCACGCGGACGTAGAAGAACGCCGCGACCGCGCTCATCAGCACCGCGACGACCACGAGCGGCCAGGCGCCGCTGGCCAGCGCGGAGGCGAAGACCGCCCACTTTCCGGTGAAGCCGCTGGTGAGCGGAATGCCCGCCATGCCGAGCAGGAGGAAGGCGAAGACGCCCGCGACGACCGGGGCCTCCTTGCCCAGGCCCGCCCACCGGGACAGGTTCGTCGCCTCACCACCGGCGTCACGCACCACGGTGACGACCGCGAACGCGGCGACAGTCATGAAGCCATAGGTCACCAGGTAGAACAGCACCGCCTGCACGGAGCTGATCCCGGCGCCGAGGCCCGAGCCGGCCTGCTGCGCCCCGACCAGCCCGGTCAGGATGAAGCCGGTGTGCGCGATCGCGGAGTAGGCGAGCATCCGCTTGACGTCGGTCTGCGTCAGGGCGATCACCGTGCCGACCACCATGGTCAGCAGCGCGATCACCCAGATCATCGGGGTCCAGTCCCAGCGCGCGCCACCGAAGGCGACGTAGAACAGCCGCAGCATCGCGCCGAAGGCGGCGATCTTCGTGCAGGCACCCATGAACGCGGTCACCGCGGTGGGCGAGCCCTGGTAGACGTCCGGCGTCCAGGCGTGGAACGGGGCGGCGCCGACCTTGAACAGCAGGCCGACGGACATGAGGCCCATGCCCGCGAGGAGCAGGGTGGTGCCGCCGGGCGTGCCCGCGACGGCCTCGCTGATCGCGGCGAACTCCATCGAGCCGGAGTAGCCGTAGACCAGCGCGATGCCGTAGATGAAGAACCCGGAGCTGAACGCACCGAGCATGAAGTACTTGAGCGCAGCCTCCTGGCTCAGCAGCCGCCGGCGGCGAGCCAGCCCGGCCAGCAGGTACAGCGGAAGCGAGAGGACCTCGAGCGCCACGAACATGGTGAGCAGGTCGTTCGACGCCGGGAACAGCATCATTCCGAACAGCGCGAACATCATCAGCGGGAAGACCTCGGTGTGCTCCAGCCCCCGGGTGGACGCCTCGCGCTCGGCCTCGGTGCCGGGCAGCGCCGCCGCCTGGCCGGCGAAGGAGAGCACGCCACCCTCGAGCCGCCGCTCCGCGAAGAGCAGCACGCTGATCAGGCCGAGCACGAGCAGCGTGCCCCAGAGGAAGACCGAGGGACCGTCGACGGCCACCGCGCCCGCGGCAGCGATCTTGCCCCGTGCGGCACCGCCGCCGAGCACGTCGAGGTTCATCCCCACGATCACGGTCAGCACCAGGGCGGCGACCACCCCCGTCACCGCGAGAACGCTCTGGATGAGGTACCGCAGCTGCCTGGGCGCGAACGCCTCGACGACGACGCCGACGGTCGCGACCCCCGCGATGATCAGCAACGGCGAGAGCAGGCTGTACTCGATGCTGGGAGCCTGGAACTCAGCAGCGGTGATCACTTGTTGCTCTCCTCTTCCTTACCGGCGCCGGCGGTGGCCGGGACGTCCGGAGCAGGGTCTGACACGCCCACCTGTTGCAGCGTGTCCTTCACGGCGGGGTCGATGATCGCGGTCAACGGCTTGGGGTAGAAGCCCAGCAGGACGATCAGCACGAGCAGCGGCGCGAGGGCGGA
>DATIBI010000073.1:0-6279 GCA_035457605.1 Nocardioidaceae bacterium | reverse complement strand
GGCTCAGACCGGGACGAGCTCGACCGCGCCCACGGCGTAGCGGGCCAGGATGGTGCGGGCCACCTCGGCGTCGGCGCCCAGCGGGGCGGACACCGCCACCGCGCCTGCCTCGACCGCCAGCTCGGCGGCCCGGTCCGGGAGCGTGCCCGGGGCCAGGAACAGCGAGCCGACCGCGATGTGGCGGCGACCCTCGGCACGGAACGCGCGTACGGCCTCGCCCGTCGCCGGGGGAGCGGCGGAGGCGAACGCGGCCACCGTGGGCAGCCGGTGCTTGGAGCCCCACAGTCGCGCCAGCCGGGCCACGGCCTGGTTGGCCAGCGCGTTGGAGGAGCCGGCGGCGGCGAGCACGAGCGCGTCGAGCTCGCGGACCCGGGCCTCCTTCAGCGCGGCGCGCAGCCGGCGGTCGAGCACCTCGAGGAAGGCCGTCTCCAGGCCGAGGATGTTCGTGGCCCGGATCTTGAGGTTCTCGTGCCGCGAGGTGGCCTCGGCGATCGCGCTCGGGACGTCGACCCGGGCGTGGTAGGCCTCGGTCAGCAGCAGCGGTACGACGACGATCTCGTCGTACCCGGCCTTGACCAGCTTGTCGACCACCGTGGAGAAGGACGGCTTGGAGAGCTCGAGGAAGGCGGGCTCGATGCGCAGGTCGGGACGCATGGCGCGCACCTCGTCGCACAGAGCCTGGATCGTCTCAGCGGAGCGGGGGTCGCGGCTGCCGTGAGCCAGGGCCACCAGTGCTGGAGCGGTCATGATGTCCGCCTCCCTTCGAGGTCGCTCCCGACGCATTTGTCGAGAAGGTTTGTTGCGATGGTTGGTGTGCTCGGTCGCGTGGTCATGCGTGGATCCCGCACTCGGTCTTGGAGCTACCGGCCCAGCGGCCGCTGCGCGGGTCCTCACCCGGCGCGACCCGCCGGGTGCACGGCCAGCACCCGATGGAGGGGTAGCCGTCGTACTGCAGCGGGTTGACCAGGACGTTGTTCTCGGTGATGTACCGCTCGACGTCCTCGTCGCTCCACCGGGCCAGCGGGGAGACCTTGACCTTCTTCTTCTTGTCGTCCCAGCCGATCACCGGGGCGATCACCCGGTTACGGGTCTCGGCGCGGCGCAGGCCGGTCGCCCAGGCCTCGTAGCCCGCCAGCGCGTCACGCAGCGGGGCGACCTTGCGCAGGGCGCAGCACAGGTCGGGATCGCGGGCGAAGAGGTCCTTGCCGTGCTCGGCGTCCTGCTCGGCGACGGTCTGCTTCGGGGTGATCGTGAGCAGGTTCACCGGCATTGTGGCCTCGACCGCGTCCCGGGTGCCCAGCGTCTCCACGAAGTGGTAGCCGGTGTCGAGGAAGACCACGTCGATGCCCGGCGCGACCTTCGAGGCGATGTCCGCGAGCACGGCGTCCCCCATCGAGGAGGTCACACAGAAGCGCTCGCCGAACGTGGCCACGGCCCACTCGATGATCACCTCGGCAGGGGCGAGCTCGAGCTCGGCGCCCGCGTGCGAGACGAGGTCCTTGAGCTCGTCCTCGCTGCGACCGGCGGTCGTGGTGCCCCGGAAGTTGCGCGCGGCGAGTGTGGCAGGAGCGGTCATTGCTGCACCTCGCTGGAGTCGTTGCGGGGGAGGATCAGGCCGAGCATCTTGAGGGAGAAGGCGCGCAGGCACGCCCGGCACTCCCACGCGCCGTGCACGTCCTCGTGCGGTCGGAGGTCCTCGTCGCCGCAGTAGGGGCAGTGGAACGGGACCGCGCGCTCGCTCATCGCACCTGCTCCAGTGCCCGCTCGCCGCGCAGCAGCTCGTCGTCGGCGCGCAGCGCCCAGGTCTGGAAGCTCTCCCCGTCCTCGCGGTCCGCGAGGTAGGCGTGCACCACGTTGGTGACGTAGTCGTCGAGCCCGACGCTGGTCACCTTGTGCGCGCGCAGCTTCTTGCCGAACCCCGAGGCAAGGCCGAGGCCGCCGCCGAGGTGCACCTGGAAGCCCTCGACCTGGCGGCCGTCGGCGTCCATCACCAGCTGTCCCTTCAAGCCGATGTCGGCGACCTGGGTGCGCGCGCACGCGTTCGGGCAGCCGTTCACGTTGACCGTGATCGGGGTGTCGAGGTCGGGGAACCGGCGCTCGAGCTCGTCGACCAGGGCCGCGGCCCGGTTCTTGGTGTCCACGATCGCGAGCTTGCAGAACTCGATGCCGGTGCAGGCCATCGTCGAGCGGCGCCAGTTCGACGGGCGGGCCTCGAGCCCGATCCCGGCGAGGGCGGTCACCACGTCCTCGACCTTGTCCTCGTCCACGCCGAGCACGACCAGCTTCTGGTACGCGGTCAGACGCACGCCCGTCGCGCCGTACCTCTCGACGAGGTCGGCGAGGTTGCTCAGCAGCGTGCCGGAGACCCGGCCGACCGTGGGGGCGGCGCCGACGTAGAACCGGCCGTCCTTCTGCCGGTGGACGCCCACGTGGTCGCCCTGCTGGTCGGGGGACTCGGGCGAAGCGCAGTCGACCAGCGTGCGGTGCAGGTACTCGTTCTCCAGCACCTCGCGGAACTTCTCCACGCCCCAGTCGGCGACGAGGAACTTCAGCCGCGCCCGGGAGCGCAGCCGCCGGTAGCCGTAGTCGCGGAAGATGCCGGCCACGCCTTCCCAGGCGTCGGCGACCTCCTCGAGCGGGATCCACACGCCGAGCTTCTGCGCGAGCATCGGGTTGGTGGACAGGCCGCCGCCGACCCACAGGTCGAAGCCGGGGCCGTGCTCGGGGTGGACCGTGCCGACGAACGAGACGTCGTTGACCTCGGGCGCGACGTCGTGGCTGGGGTGGCCGGTGAGCGCGGTCTTGAACTTGCGCGGCAGGTTCGAAAACGCCGGGTTGCCGATGAAGCGGCGCTTGATCTCCGCGAGCGCAGCCGAGCCGTCGATGATCTCGTCGGCGGCGACACCGGCGACGGGGGAGCCGAGGAACGGCCGGGGCGAGTCACCGCAGGCCTCCTGGGTCTCCAGGCCGACCGCCTCGAGGCGCTGCCAGATCGTCGGCACGTCCTCGACGCGGATCCAGTGGTACTGGATGTTCTCGCGGTCGGTGATGTCGGCGGTGTCGCGGGCGAACTCGGTGGAGACGCCGCCGAGCGCGCGCAGCTGCGCGGGACCGAGCACGGCACCGTCGGTGCGCACGCGCATCATGAAGAACCTGTCGTCGAGCTCGTGCGGCTCGAGCGCGGCGGTCTTGCCGCCGTCGAGGCCGGGCTTGCGCTGCGTGTACAGGCCCCACCAGCGCATCCGCCCGCGCAGGTCGTTGGGGTCGATGGAGTCGAAGCCGCGGTGTGCGTAGATGTTCTCGATCCGGGCCCGGACGTTGAGAGGGTCGTCGTCCTTCTTGAACTGCTCGTTGGGGTTCAGCGGCTCCCGGTACCCGAGCGCCCACTGGCCCTCACCGCGCTTCTGGCGGGCACGGCGGGCGGGAGCGGCGTCCTTGACCCGGCCGGGACCGGTGGGCGTGGGCTTGTTCGGCGTGGTGCTGGAGGTCATGAGATGCGTTCCTTGGTCGGAAGAGACGCACGAATCGCGGGAGATCCACCCGACGCCGTTGTCGAGAATCAGATGCCGGCGACCGCGCGCCCGGCTGGCGAGAGCGGGGCGGTCAGGCCGACATACAGATCATGCTGCGGGTACGGCCGAGGTCCACGTGGCGGCGGGCCACGAGGTACGTCGTCGTTGCAGCGGAGATCATGAGTGGAAGTCTCACGGACCGGACGGCGTTCCCACAAACTCGGATCTTATGATGTGAGACGTCTGTCCAGATTTTGGTACGTCGGACCTTCCGCCGCGCGAACGCGCGCACATCACTACGCTGGACGTCATGACCGAGTCGAGCACAGTGAACCCGCCCGTGGACAGCGCAAACGGTCTCGCCGCGAAGGCCAGTACCGCCTACAACGCAGCGCTCGAGGTGATCGCCTCGGTCGAACCGCGTGTGGCGCAGGCCACGCGGCAGGAGCTGGCCGACCAGCGTGCGTCGCTGAAGCTGATCGCCAGCGAGAACTACGCGTCACCGGCGGTGCTGCTGACGATGGGCACCTGGTTCAGCGACAAGTACGCCGAGGGAACCGTCGGCCACCGGTTCTACGCCGGCTGCCAGAACGTCGACACGGTCGAGGCACTGGCCGCGGAGCACGCCCGTGAGCTGTTCGGCGCCGAGTACGCCTACGCCCAGCCGCACTCGGGCATCGACGCGAACCTGGTGGCGTTCTGGTCGATCCTCGCGCACAGGGTGGAGAGCCCGGCCCTGGAGCGGTTCGGCGCGAAGAACATCAACGAGCTCTCCGAGCAGGACTGGGAGACGCTGCGCCACGAGTTCGGCAACCAGCGGATGCTCGGCATGTCGCTCGACGCCGGCGGTCACCTCACGCACGGCTTCCGGCCGAACATCTCGGGGAAGATGTTCCACCAGCGCAGCTACGGCACCGACCCCGAGACCGGCCTGCTCGACTACGACCGGGTCGCCGCCGCAGCGCGCGAGTTCAAGCCGCTGGTGCTGATCGCGGGCTACTCGGCCTACCCGCGCCGGGTGGACTTCGCGAAGATGCGCGAGATCGCCGACGAGGTCGGCGCCACGTTGATGGTCGACATGGCGCACTTCGCGGGCCTGGTCGCCGGGAAGGTGTTCACCGGCGAGGAGAACCCGGTTCCCTACGCCCACGTGGTCACCACCACGACCCACAAGTCGCTGCGCGGCCCCCGCGGTGGTCTCGTGCTCGCCACCGAGGAGTACGCGCCCTCGGTGGACCGGGGCTGCCCGATGGTGCTCGGCGGTCCGCTCTCGCACGTGATGGCGGCGAAGGCGGTCGCGCTCGCGGAGGCCCGTCAGCCCGCGTTCCAGGTCTACGCCCAGCAGATCGCCGACAACGCCAAGTCGCTGGCGGAGGGTTTCCTGTCCCGCGGCGCAAGGCTGGTCACCGGCGGCACGGACAACCACCTCGTGCTGCTCGACGTCTCCGGCTTCGGGCTGACCGGCCGCCAGGCCGAGTCGGCGCTCCTCGAGGCGGGTGTGGTCACCAACCGCAACTCCATCCCGAACGACCCGAACGGCGCCTGGTACACCTCCGGCATCCGCATCGGCACCCCCGCGCTCACCACCCGCGGCTTCGGGCGCGACGAGTTCGACCGCGTCTCCGAGCTCATCGTCGACGTGCTGAAGAACACCTCGCCGGCGCAGACCAAGGACGGTCGCCCGTCGAAGGCCAACTACACGCTGGCCGACGGGGTCGCCGACCGGACCAAGGCGGCGTCCGCGGAGATGCTCGACAAGCACCCGCTGTACCCGGGACTCGAGCTCTCCTGAGCGTCGGGTCGCAGACCGACGGGAAGAAGTCAGCCGGCGGCTTCGCCGCCTCGCTCACGACCCGTGCGCCAGGCGACTTCCACCCGTTTCACTACGTGTCGCAGCCGCTGTGGACGGGCGCTGCAGGATGTGGCCATGGTCGAGCATGCTGTGGCCGCATGAACGTGCTCCGGGTTCTCTACCGTCTTGGAGGAGTGGCCGACCGGGCCTCTTTGGTGGCTGCGACCTCGAGGGCCGAGGTGGACCGTGCGCTCCGGGAGGGCGAGATCGTGCGGGACGCTCGCGGACGGTATGCCGTTCCGATCGCCGACCGGTCACGTCGGGTAGCCAGTGCATTGGCCGGTGTGGTCTCTCACCGCAGTGCAGCTCTCCTGTGGGGCTGGCAGGTCAAGGTCGTCCCTGAGCTGCCGGACGTGATGGTGCCTCCGAACCGCAACGTCGGCGCGGCAGCGCGCTCGATGGCCTCCGTGCACTGGGGTGTGACGAGCGCGGCCGATGTCGTCGGCGGCGTCACCTCTCCTGGACGAACGTTGGTCGACTGTCTCCGGGTCCTGCCGTTCGACGAAGGGCTCGCGGTTGCCGACTCCGCCTTGCGCGTGGGGACCACGAGCAAGGCGGGCCTGGTCGACCTCATGGCACAGGTCAGGGGAGCGGGCGCCGCCCGTTGTCGTCGCGTCGCAGCAGCGGCCGATGGGCGTGCTGCGAACCCGTTCGAGTCGGTCCTGCGGGCCATCGGTTCGGACATCCCGAACCTGCAGCTCACGCCGCAGGTGGTCCTCGACCTGCCGGGTGCGACCGTGCGGCCCGACCTGGTGGACGAACGCCGACGGGTCGTGGTCGAGGCGGACTCGTTCGCGTGGCACGGCTCCCGCAGTGCTCTGAGGCGTGACTGTCGGCGCTACAACGACCTCGTCCTGGCCGGCTGGACGGTGCTGCGCTTCAGCTGGGAGGACGTCATGCACGATCCCGACTACG
>DATIBI010000072.1:0-6373 GCA_035457605.1 Nocardioidaceae bacterium | reverse complement strand
GACCTACAGGGCGCGGTTCCGGGTGAACGGCGGGGCCTGGCAGGACATCGACGAGACCGTCACCATCACCGGTCCGACGAACTCCTTGCGGATCAGCGAGGCCACAGCCGTGCTGTCCGGGGAGTACGGGAACTAGTTCTCACAGACCGCGACGATCCCTCCAAACTGTCGGCGCACCTCATTAGAATCGAACACATGTTCGAGATCAGATGAGGTAACCGCATGACCCAGAGAGCACCCGCACCCACACCGCCGCCCTCGCCGGCCACATCCTGCGCCGGCATGTCCGACCAGCAGCTGCTGTCTGAGATGGCTGCCGACCAGCACGCCGCGAACGCCCACCGAGCCCGCCAGCTGGCGCTGGTCGCGGAGTACCACGCACGCTGCGTCGCCGCGCAGGAGCAGGCCCGCGCCACCGCCACTCAGCTTGCCTTCGTGCTCACGCCGCTCCAGGAGGCCTCGGCCGAGATCGGCCCTGTTCTCGGGATCAGCGAGCACACCGTCGGGACCTGGGTCGCCCGAGCGGAGAAGCTCCGCACCCATTTCCCCACCTTCTGGGCCCGCTGTCTCGACGGCCGGCTCGATCTCGGCAAGGCCCAGCTGCTGCTCGACGCGATCGCCGACTTCGCGCACGTCGAGGACATCGCCGCCTTCGCCGAGCTGATGGAGGCGTACCTGACCAAGCACGACGACCCTTCGAGTCCGGTGGTCACGTTGACGCGAGCGCAGTTCCAGCGAGCCGCCTACCGACGCAAGCTGCGCTTCGAGCAGCTCGACCGCGCCGAGACCTTCGCCCGCGCCTTCGCGAACCGCCGGGTGACTTTCCGTGCCGACGACGGCAGCAGCGGTGGCAGCGGAACCGGCATGGGCTACCTCGGGGTCAGCCACATGGTCACCGAAGCCATGGCTGCGGACTACCGACTCACGCTGATCGCCAAGCGGCGTTGCGAGGACGACACGCGCACCCTCGACCAGATGCGCGCAGACACCCTCATCGACCTGATCCTCGGAAGGATCACGGTCGAGGCGAGCAACTCTCAGCTCGACGACCCCGATCAGAGCCGGCGCGAGGCTGCCGGCGGAGCATCAAGTCTCGATGAACCTGCCGACCCGGGCGCACCGATCAGCGAGCTCCCCGAGCACCTCGTCCTCAGCCACACCCTTGGCGCGTGGGCCCGTCCGGTGATCAACGTGACCGTCCCGATCCAGACCCTGATGGGGCTCAGCGACGAGGCGGGCACGCTCTCCGGTGGTACGCCGATCCCGGCCGACCTGGCTCGGCTGATCGCAAGCGATCCGGCCTCTACCTGGTACCGACTGCTCACCGACCCCGCCCGCGAGGCCGTCGAGCTGTCCACCCGCTCCTACGCCCCGACCGCCCCGATCACCCGCGAGGTCCAGGCACGCCACCACACCTGCCTCTACCCCGGTTGCGACCGGCCGGCGACCCGATGCGAGCTGGACCATCCGATCCCGTACGACCGAGGCGGCACGACCTCGAGCAGACACCTGGTGCCGCTGTGCAAGCGCCATCACAAGGTCAAGCACTCGCCCGGGTTCGGCCTCACACCACTGGGCGACGGCAGCTACCGACTCACCACCAAGGCGGGCACCACGCACGTCCTCCGTCCCAGCCAGCAGCCGATTGCGGACTGGCCCGCCGGCGACCACGCCACCACTGACTGGCCCGGGGGCGACAACGCCACTGGGGACAGCTGGCTCGACGAGGACGAATGGCTGGACGACTGGTTCACCGGCGACTACTCCCCCGACGACGAGCTCGCCGCACTGATCGCAGAGGAAGAGCCCGCCCACCGCACGCGCTGGTGAAACCTGCACGCCAGCGCCGAGCGATGAGACGTGGCCTGGTCACGCACCCGACCATTCGACAAGATGCGGCCATGCCCTTACACCGCAAGGAGTCCACGCACGCCCGAGGCCGGTTCATGCAGGGCCGGTTCCCCCGAGGCCGGCTCACCTACCTCGGCCTGGCGGCGACCGACGCAGCGCTCGCCGGTCTGACCGGACCAACCGCCAGGCGTGCCCGCTACCTCACCAAGCCGCTGCTCATGCCCGCCCTAGCAAAGGCGACCCGATCACCGGCGCGCACCACGAGCGATCCGCTTCAGCGGCGCACCACCCTCGCGCAGGCGTTCTCCTGGGGTGGCGACGTCGCCCTCCTCGGCACGAGCGAGCGGGCGTTCCTCGCAGGGGTCGGGTCCTTCTTCGCGGCGCACGTCGCCTACATCGGCGCGTTCACCAGCCGACGGGACGCCGACGCGAGCCTGACCAGCCCCGGCCCGAAGGCTGCCGCAGCAACCTGGCTCGCCCTCGCCCCCGTCATGGCCACCGCGGCCGGCAGGAAGGACCCAACCCTGCGGCTGCCGATCACGGCGTACGCCGGCATCCTCTCGACGATGTTCGCCACCTCGACCACGCTCGACCCGACCGTTCCCGAGAGAGCCCGGAAGCGGATCGTCGCGGGCACGTCGCTGTTCCTCCTGTCCGACAGTCTGCTCGGTCTCCAGGAGTTCGTCCGGCGCGACCGCTCCCCCGTCCTGGAGACCGCGGTGATGGCCACCTACGCCGCCGGCCAGTACCTCATCGCGGACGGTGTCTCTCGGGCACACAACAGGGGCGGGGCCAGCGCGTAGCGGCCCCGCCCCTGTCCTTCCCCTCACCACCGGCTCGGGTCGAGGTAAGCCGGCGACAAGTCCTCTCAGCTCACCGGGACGGCGAGCTTCTGCCCCTCGGACAGGCCCGCGCTCGGCAGCGCGTTGAGCTCCTGGATCTGGTGGATCATCTCCCGCACCTCACCGGGCTCGGCCACTGTCGAGGCGATCGCCCACAGCGTGTCGCCCTCGGCGACCACGACCGTGCGGGTCGGCACCGGCTCACCCGCCTCGCCGGTCGCGGCGGAGTGGCCGCCGAACACGGTGAACGCCGCGAACGCCAGCCCGACGAACGCCAGCAGCACGACCACGCGCCCACGACGGGTCAGCCGCACCGGCGTCTCGGGGCGCGCCGTCGGCACGGAAGCCGCGCGGCGGGTGGGGCGAACGGTCCGGGCCGGGCGGCCAACGGCG
Organism: Nocardioidaceae bacterium; assembly: GCA_035457605.1. Lineage (GTDB taxonomy): Bacteria > Actinomycetota > Actinomycetes > Propionibacteriales > Nocardioidaceae > Nocardioides_C. The sequence continues at coordinate 3,287 of DATIBI010000072.1, read as the reverse complement.
ATGGTGCTCATGAGGGGTCCCTCCTCCTCGATGCCAGTCGTCATGTTCATGACCGAAGGTCTACCGACGACCACCGACAGTCCTGCTCGGCGACCGGTCGAAAGCCTGTTCGATCGAACATGTGTACGAACATAGAGGAGCGGTCCGGCGTGGATCAAGGAACACGCCGAACAAATGTTCGAAGGCGAGTCAGCGCCGGCGCTGCGCGCGACGCCCCATCGCCACGAACAACGGGAGGCCCTTCATCGCGAACGAGGGCGCCATCGACGTACCCCTCACCAGTCCGCCCCGCCAGCCCGGCAGGGACCGGACCACTCGCGAGGACCCGACCATCGCGACGGCGGACTCGGCCACCGACACCGCATCGAGCAACCCACCGCTGGAGTGCACGAGCGCCCGCGCCACACCGGTCGCCTCCATCGCGTCGACCATCGCCGTGTTCACCCCGTCCGGGCACACCGCGTGCACCCGCACGTTGCGCGGCGTCTCCACGTGCACGGACTGGCTCAACGAGACCACGGCCGCCTTGGTGGCGGCGTAGACACTGAGCCCCGGCACCGGGCCGAGCCCGGACAGCGACGCCACGTTGACGATGTCGCCGCCGGACGGCCCGAACGCCCCGAGCGCCGCGCGCATCCCCCACAGCACGCCCATCAGGTTGACCCGGACCAGCTGCTCGACCTCGGCCGAGGTCAGCGCCGCCAGCGTCCCGTCGTTGCCGACCCCGGCGTTGTTGAACCACGCCCGCAGCGGACCGTGCTCGCTCGCGGCCGCGGCGACGGCGCGGTGCCCCTCCTCGTCCCGCACGTCCTGGACGAGGCCGGAGACGGCGCCGATCTCGGCTGCGGTACGTCGGACCGCCTCCTGCTCCACGTCGGTGACGACGACGGCGTACCCGCGCTGCACGAGCAGGGCCGCGATCTCCCGGCCGATCCCCCGGGCACCCCCGGTGACGACAGCGGAACCGACGACAGATCCGGCGGCAGAACCCTCAGCAGTCATGGACGAACTCAAGCAGACACGCCCGTTCGAACACATGTTTGAACCTGGGGGCGGATCGGTCTACGTTGTGAGACATCAGGCGATGACGTCCAGAAAGAGGCACCAGCATGGCACCAGCCAAGGGCACCCGTTCCAAGTCGACGAAGGTCGCCGAGCTGCCCGACGGCCCCCCGGACGCCTCCGGCCTGACCCCGCGCCAGCAGAAGGTGCTCAGCGTCATCCGCGACTCAATCGAGCGCCGCGGCTACCCGCCGAGCATGCGCGAGATCGGCGAGCGGGTCGGTCTCACCAGCTCCTCCTCCGTCGCGCACCAGCTCCGCACGCTCGAGGAGAAGGGCTTCATCAAGCGCGACCCCAACCGGCCGCGCGCCCTCCAGGTGTTCGCACCACACGAGGCCCCTGACACCGCCGCCGTCGACGAGACCGGCTCCGGTGACGCCCGGCCCGCCGCCAGCTACGTGCCGCTGGTCGGCCGGATCGCCGCCGGTGGCCCGATCCTGGCCGAGGAGCGGGTCGAGGACGTCTTCCCGCTGCCCAAGGCGCTCGTCGGTGAGGGCACCCTGTTCCTGCTCGAGGTCGTCGGCGACTCGATGATCGACGCCGCCATCTGCAACGGCGACTACGTGGTCGTCCGCCAGCAGCCCGACGCGGAGAACGGCGAGATCGTCGCGGCCATGCTCGACGGCGAGGCCACCGTGAAGACCCTGCAGCGCAAGGACGGCAAGGTCTGGCTGCTGCCGCACAACGCCGCCTACGACCCGATCGACGGCACCGAGGCGACGATCCTGGGCAAGGTCACGACCGTCCTGCGCCGGGTGTGAAGTCCACGTCCCGGCACGGCCGGCCCTCGTCGACCGGACGAAGGCGCTCCAGCACGTTCCCCGAGGCATCCAGCAGCTCGGTCTGGTAGCTGACGCGGGTGCCCCGGGGCCGCTGGCCGCTCATCCAGGCCCGGATGTGCCCCAGCCCGTCTCGGACCTCGGTGACGTGCCAGGGCTGAGGTTCCCCGTCGAGAACCAGCCGGAGCTGGAGCGTGGCGACCTGGTCGTCCGCGACGTACCACGCGGCAGTCTGGAAGGACTCCAGCCCCTTCCGGTTGCAGCCGAACCCGCTGCCGGTGCCGCTGATCTGCTCGACCAGCTGACCGGGCGCCAGGAGCGGCAGCGGATCGTTCCCGTCCTTGCCCAGGTCCGACGCCCCGTCGTGCTCGCAGATCACGACCCGTCCCGTGGCCTCCTGGGCCGCGATCACCGGCTTGCTGCCCCACTCCCACCGCTGCTCCACCGCGTAGAGCGCGGTGACCTCCGACGAGGCCGGACCGAGCTGCCGCACGCACTGCTTCGCCGACCTCGCCGCATCCGCGGCGTCGAGCACCCCGACGTCGACGTTCACCGGCCCGGTCGGAGTGGCCGTAGGAGTGGGCGTGGCCGTGGCCGTGGGTGACGGCGACGGGACCTCCGAGCCGGCCACCGACGGGGAGTCGGCGGGCGCCGGAGCGTCCACCGCCCCCGGGCCGCCTGCGCCCCACAGGCTCACCCCGCCCACCACGGCAGCCAGTGCGGCGGCCGCAGCCAGCGGCGCCGTCCACGAGCGCTCCCGCGGCCGCACCACCTCTCCAGCGAGCACCCGGCGCAGGATCTCCTCACGGGCCGGGCTCGGGATCCGACGTTCCGTGGGAGGCATCAGGTCGTTGCTCATCGGTCCTCCTCCAACAGGTGCGTCAGCTTGGCCCGCGCACGGGACAGCCGTGACTTCAACGTGCCCTCCGGGACGCCGAGCACCCTCGCGGCGTCGGCCACGCTGACCTCGGACCACACGACGAGCTCGAGGGCGTCACGCATCGCGCTGGGCAGCTTGTCCACCGCCCGGCTCAGGCGACGCATCCGTGCCTCGTCGTCGAGCCGCTCCGCCACCTCCGCGGCGTGGTCACCGACATCACCCGGGACACCGATCCGTTCGACCAGCGCCTCGTGACGCAGCCTGCTGCGCCGCGCGTTCGAGGCCTCGTTCCCGGCCACGTACAGCAGCAGCGGGCGGCAGGTCTCGAGCCGCAACGGATCCAGCGTGCCGGCGCGGGCCCGCCGCCACACCGCCATGAACGTCGCCTGCACCACGTCCTCGGCGATCGACCAGGACGACGTACGTCGGAACGCGAAGTTGTACACCGCGTCGGCATGACGCTCGTACAGCGCGGCCAGCGCGGACTCGTCGGCGTCGCGGAGGCGGTGCCACAAGTCGGCGTCGGTGCTCAGCTGGTGCACGCCTCTCCCCCTGGACGCGGTCAT
>DATIBI010000071.1:0-2907 GCA_035457605.1 Nocardioidaceae bacterium | reverse complement strand
CCGGCCGCGCTGGCGGACTGGCGCTACCTGATCGTTCCGGTCGTGGCCGGTCTGGTGACGTTCTGGTTCCATCCTGCTCTCGGCCGCATGGAGCGGCTCGTCACCTTCTTCGACGCAGCAGGACTCGGTCTGTTCTGCGTCGCTGGGGCGCTCAAGTCTCTCGACTACGGGCTCGGACCGGTCCCCTCGGCCCTGATGGGCGTCCTCACCGCGGGGGGCGGCGGCGTGGTCCGTGACGTCCTCGCAGGCCGGGTCCCGGTCGTGCTCCGCAGTGAGCTCTACGCCACGCCGGCGCTCGTGGGGGCGTCGGTCGCCGTGGTCGGGGCCTCCACCGGGCTCGCCACGTGGACGTACGCCATCCCGGCCGCCTTCCTCTGCACGACCTGGCGGCTGGTCGCGGTGTGGCGCGGCTGGAACGCACCTCGCGCTGCTGGTTCGGCCAGCACCTGACCACCAGCCCGGCTACCAGCGCCCGGCCATACTCGAAGACGTGACGACACCCGTGGTCCACGAGGTCCGCAGCCGGCTCGGTCAGCGGCTCTTCGCCCGTGTCGCGGGTCCCGAGGGGCCCGCTCGGCGTGAGCGCATCCACGGCACCCCGGGTCCGCGCTGGTTCCCCGAGGGTGCGGCGATCCGGCAGGTGCACGGCGACGCCTCGATGTTCGTCGGTGGCGTGCGCGCCCTGCTGCTCCAGTCCCTGCACCCGCTCGCGATGGCCGGCGTCGCCGCGCACTCGGGCTACAAGGGCGACCCCTGGGGGAGGCTCCAGCGCACCAGCCACTTCCTGGCCGTCACGACATTCGGGCCGGCCGACGACGCGGACGCCATGGTCCGCCGGATCCGTGCGGTGCACAGGACGGTGACGGGTACGGCGCCGGACGGCCGTCCCTACTCGGCCTCCGACCCCCACCTGCTGCGGTGGGTGCACATCGCGGAGATCGACAGCTTCCTCAGCGCACATCAGCGGTTCGGGCTCAGGCCGCTCGATGCCGCGGGTCGGGACCGGTACGTCGCCGAGACCGCCCGGGTCGCCGAGGCGCTGGGCGCGGTGGACCCGCCGAGGAGCGAGGCCGAGCTCCGGGCCCAGCTGGAGGGGTACCGGCCCGAGCTGACGGCGACCTCTGAGGCGCTCGAGGCGGCGCGCTTCATCCTGCTGAGGCCACCGTTGCCTCCGCTGGCCAGGCCGCCTTACGCAGCGATCGCCGGGGCGGCCGTCGCCCTGCTGCCGAAGTGGGCCCGGGAACCCCTGTCCCTCCCGTGGCTGCCTCGGGTCGAGGGGCTCGTGGTCCACCGCGCGGGGACCGCGATCACCCGGACGATCCGCTGGGCGATGGCACCGCCGGAGTGAGGAGGGTGCCAAGCGCGACCAGCGCGCCCACCCACGCGGCTGCCACCACCACCCAGTAGCTCGCCGATGCACCCTGTCGGTCGATCACCGCGCCGACCGCGGCCGCACCGGGAGCCAGGCCGATGTACAAGCCGGTCGTCATCACCGAGATCCCTTCGGTGAGCCTGCGGGAGGGCACAGTCTCCTGGATCCACGCCACGATGGCGATCAGGGTCGGTGCCACGGCGAACCCGGCGACGAACAGCACGAGTCCCATCAGCACCCAGCCACGGACGAAGGGCAGCGGGACCAGGGCCAGGGCGAGCGCGAGCATGCCCCAGCGGAACCTCGCGGCGTTGGAGGAGTGCCAGTGGACGGTGCCGGAGACGAACCCGGCGAGCTGGCTGCCCTGGGCGAGCACCGCGAGCAGCGGCCCGGAAGCCCCCTTGGAGCCCAGCTCCTCGGTGAAGGCGACGGTCGCCACCTCCACGCCGCCGAAGACCACGCCCATCGTGACGGCTGCGACGACCAGAGGTCCGAGCACGCCCCAGCCCATGGGGACGCGCGGACCGTGACGCGGGGCGGCACGGTGGGCCGGCGGCTCGGTTCCCTTCTGGGCGGCGAGCGCGAGCGTGCCCGTCAGGCCGGCCAGGATGGCAGTCCCGAGACCTGCCGCCGGATGCACCGCCGTGGCCAGCAGAGTCACGAGGATCGGTCCCAGTATGAAGACCGCCTCGTCGGCGACGGCCTCGAAGGCGAACGCCGTCTGCAGCTGCCTCTTGTCGGGCACGTTGTGCGACCAGCGAGCCCGGATGCAGGAGCCGATCTGCGGAAGCGCCGCACCGCCGAGGGCAGCGAAGACGTGTGGCACCGGCGTGGGCCAGCCCGCCTCGACCGACCACATCATGAGGCCGAGGGCGACCGTGAACGCGAGGATGGTCCACGGGAGCACCCGGCTCTGCCCCAGCCGGTCCGTCATCCGTCCCTGCACGATCGCGAAGCCCGCGTTGCCGACCAGGTAGGCTCCCGCCACCGTCCCGGCGAGGCGGTAGGAGCCGCTGCTCGCGGAGACCAGGACGACGATGCCGAGGCTCACCATCGAGATGGGAAGCCGGGCGACGAGGCCGGTCAGCGAGAACGCGAGAGCGCCCGGCAAGGCAAGCACTCGGCGATACGGAGTGAGCATTGGAGCGCAATCCTAAGATGTCGGCATGCACCCTGACGTGGCGCCGTACGACGCCCTGCTGCTCGTGTCCTTCGGCGGCCCGGAGAAGCCTGAGGACGTGGTCCCGTTCCTGGAGAACGTGACGCGAGGCCGGGGGATCCCGCGCGAGCGCCTCGAAGAGGTGGGCGAGCACTACTTCCTGTTCGGTGGTCGCAGCCCGATCAACGACCAGAACCGGGAGTTCCTGACGGCTATGAGGGAGGACCTGACCTCCGCGGGCGTCGACATCCCGGTCTACTGGGGCAACCGCAACTGGGACCCGTACCTGGCGGACACACTGCGTGAGATGGCGAACGACGGGGTGACGCGCGCCGCCTGCTTCGTCACGAGCGCCTACGCGTCGTACTCGGGCTGT
>DATIBI010000070.1:0-18369 GCA_035457605.1 Nocardioidaceae bacterium | reverse complement strand
TGCCGGCCGCCCAAGCGCCGTCGCGTCTGATCCCCGACCCCAGCGAATCTAAGGAGATTTCCTAACCATGGCCCGTTACACCGGACCCATGACGAAGAAGTCGCGCCGTCTGGGTGTCGACCTCGTCGGTGGCGACCAGGCATACGAGCGTCGTCCCTACCCGCCCGGCCAGCACGGCCGCGGCCGCATCAAGGAGAGCGAGTACCTGCTCCAGCTTCGCGAGAAGCAGAAGGCTCGTTTCACCTACGGCGTGCTCGAGAAGCAGTTCCACCGCTACTACGCCGAGGCGAGCCGTCGTCCCGGCAAGACCGGTGACAACCTGCTGCAGATGCTCGAGTGCCGTCTCGACAACGTGGTGTACCGCGCCGGCTTCGCCCGGACGCGTCGCCACGCCCGCCAGCTCGTCGTGCACGGCCACTTCAAGGTCAACGGCAAGAAGGTCGACATCCCGTCGTACCAGGTCAGCCAGCACGACGTGATCGACGTGCGCGAGAAGTCGCTCGAGATGACCCCGTTCATCGTGGCCCGCGAGACCCACGGCGAGCGGAACGTCCCGGCGTGGCTCGAGGCGCTGCCGAACCGCATGCGCATCCTGGTCCACCAGCTCCCGGTCCGTCAGCAGATCGACATCCCGGTCCAGGAGCAGCTCATCGTCGAGTACTACTCGAAGAAGTAATTCCTTCCATCCATCCAGGGGCCGTCAGGTCCTGCAGGTTCGAGCCCGTCATATAGCGGGTGGGCTCGGAAAGGAACGCATCAAGTGCTTATCGCTCAGCGCCCGACCCTGTCGGAAGAGGTCGTCGACGAGTTCCGCTCGCGGTTCGTGATCGAGCCGCTGGAGCCCGGCTTCGGCTACACGCTTGGCAACTCGCTGCGCCGCACGCTGCTGTCCTCGATCCCCGGTGCCTCGGTCACGAGCATCAAGATCGACAGCGTGCTGCACGAGTTCTCGACGATCGAGGGTGTCAAGGAGGACGTCACCGAGATCATCTTGAACCTCAAGGACCTGGTGGTCTCCTCCGAGCACGACGAGCCCGTCACCATGTACCTGCGCAAGCAGGGCCCCGGTGACGTGACGGCCGGTGACATCGCGCCCCCGGCCGGCGTCGAGGTGCACAACCCGGAGATGAAGATCGCGACCCTGAACGACAAAGGCAAGCTCGAGATGGAGCTGGTCGTCGAGCGCGGTCGCGGCTACGTCAGCGCAGTGCAGAACAAGGCCGGCGACGTCGAGATCGGCCGGATGCCGGTCGACTCGATCTACAGCCCGGTCCTGAAGGTGACCTACAAGGTCGAGGCCACCCGTGTCGAGCAGCGCACGGACTTCGACAAGCTGGTCATCGACGTCGAGACCAAGCCGTCGATCCGTCCCCGTGACGCGATCGCCTCGGCGGGCAAGACCCTGGTCGAGCTCTTCGGTCTGGCTCGCGAGCTGAACGTCGAGGCCGAGGGCATCGACATCGGCCCGTCGCCGGTCGACGAGCAGCTGGCTGCGGACCTGGCCCTCCCCGTGGAGGACCTGCAGCTGACCGTTCGTTCCTACAACTGCCTCAAGCGTGAGGGCATCCACACCGTGGGTGAGCTCATCTCCCGCTCGGAGCAGGACCTCCTCGACATCCGCAACTTCGGTGCGAAGTCGATCGACGAGGTCAAGGCGAAGCTGGTCGAGATGGGCCTCTCGCTCAAGGACAGCGCCCCGGGCTTCGACCCGCAGGCTGCTCTCGCGGCGTACGAGGACGACGACGACAGCTTCGTCGAGGACGAGCAGTACTGATCCACCCGTGACCGGTGGCCGTCCGCGAGAGCGGCCGGCCACCGGGCCCGGTTCAACCGAACACATCTATCCGGGTACCTGGTACGGCCCGGAAGAAATGAGACGACACCATGCCTACCCCCAAGAAGGGCGCACGCCTCGGCGGCAGCCCCGCTCACCAGAAGCTGATCCTCGCGAACCTCGCGACCGGTCTCTTCGAGCACGGCCGGATCGTGACCACCGAGGCCAAGGCCCGCACCCTGCGGCCCTACGCCGAGCGGCTGATCACCAAGGCCAAGAAGGGCGACCTGCACAACCGCCGCCAGGTGCTGTCGGTGATCCGCGACAAGGGTGTCGTGCACGCCCTCTTCGAGGAGATCGGTCCCCGCTTCGCGGAGCGCCCGGGTGGCTACACCCGGATCACCAAGCTCGGCCCCCGCAAGGGTGACAACGCGCCCATGGCGGTCATCGAGCTCGTGACCGAGGAGTACGTCGCCAAGGCGAAGACCGTCAAGACCGAGGAGAAGCCGGCTGCGGCCGCCCCGGTCGAGGCCCCCGCTGAGGAGTCCGAGGTCGAGGCCACCGACGCCGAGGCCACGGAGGCCCCCGCGGAGGAGACCACCGAGGCTCCGGCCGACGAGGCGACCGAGACCGCTGACGAGGACACCACGAAGTCCGAGTGAGCCGGCTCGTCCAGAGCAAGGGGAAGGGCCCGTCACCGCACCGGTGACGGGCCCTTCTCGTGTCTCAGCGGTCGTGCCACGCCTGCTCGACGAGCCGGGTGGCCTCCGCGCCGGTCAGGCCGAGCCGGCGGACCGTGCGCACGAACTCCTCGGCTGCCGTCCGCGCGGCGGCCGCGGCGTCGGTGCCGCGGGTGCGGTCGGTGGCGGGCACGTCCGACGTACCGTCCACCACGGACGAGCGGACGAAGGTGCCCCGCCGTCCCTCGGTGACCACCACCCCGTCCGCCTCGAGCTCGCGATAGGCCCGCGCGACGGTGTTCACCGCGACGCCGAGCTCCGCGGCCAGGCTCCGCACCGTGGGCAGCTTGGACCCGGCGGGGAGGCGACCGTCGGCGACCTGGGAGGCGACGTGCGTGCGCAGCTGCTCGAACGGGGCCACGGGGGAGGTGGGGTCGATCGTCGGGCTGTCCATGTCTGGGAAGATACGCGAGTGCGCCTGCGACTCGACCTCGCCTACGAGGGAACCGACTTCCACGGGTGGGCCGCCCAACCCGCGCTGCGCACCGTGCAGGGAACGCTCGAGGCGGCGCTCACGCAGGCGCTGCGGGTCGACTCCGTGCCGGTGACCTGCGCGGGTCGCACCGACACCGGCGTGCACGCCCGCGGCCAGGTGGTGCACCTCGACGTCGACGAGGAGGTGCTGCGCGCATCGGCCGGCAGGAGCACCGCGCCCGCGCCCCAGGCACTGCTGCGCCGTCTGAACGGGATCCTGCCCGGCGATGTCCGGGTGCTCCGCGCGGTGGAGGCGCCCCCGGGGTTCGACGCCCGGTTCTCCGCGGTGTGGCGCCGGTACGCGTACCGGATCGCCGACGCGCCGGAGCTGGTCGACCCTCTGGTACGACGGTCCGTGCTGGCGTGGCCGCGGCCGCTGGACCTCGACACCATGAACGACGCCGCCCGGCTGCTCGTCGGCGAGAACGACTTCGCGGCGTTCTGCAAGAAGCGGGAGGGTGCGACGACCATCCGCACCCTGCTCGAGCTGTCGTGGGCCCGCGACGGCCAGGGCCTGGCGGTGGCGCACGTGCGCGCCGACGCGTTCTGCCACAACATGGTCCGCGCCCTGGTGGGCTGCATGATCGCCGTCGGCGAGGGCCGGCGCGAGCCCGCGTGGGCGGGGGAGGTGCTGCGCAGCCGGCAGCGTGACGGAGGGGTGAGCGTGGTCCACGCGCACGGACTCACCCTCGAGGAGGTCGGCTACCCGGCCGCGGCGGAGCTGGCCGCGCAGGCCCGGCGGGCGCGTGTCGTGCGCACGCTCCCGGCGCAGGAACCGGAGGGTGCGGAGACCGCGCATGGATGAGCACTACTTCTCCGCCGACCCCACGGTGGCGTTCAAGCGCGTGCCGGTGAGGGCGACGGTGTGGGGACAGGACCTGGCGCTGACCTCGGGGTCCGGGGTGTTCGCCCAGGGCCGTCTCGACGTCGGCACCGCGGTGCTGTTCCGGGAGACCGAGCCGCCCGGGAAGGCGGGCACGTTCCTGGACCTCGGCTGCGGCTACGGCGTGATCGGCCTCGCGCTCGCCGTCGCGGTGCCGGGCAGCCGCGTCTGGGCGGTCGACGTCAACGAGCGGGCGGTGCTCCTCGCCAACGAGAACGCCGCCGCGCTCGGGATCGCCGACCGGTACACCGCGCTCACCCCGGACGAGGTCCCGGCCGACGTCACCTTCGACGAGATCTGGTCCAACCCGCCGATCCGGATCGGCAAGCAGGCGTTGCACGAGCTGCTGCTGACCTGGCTGCCGCGGCTCGCCGCCACCGGCGAGGCGGTGATGGTGGTCGGCAAGAACCTGGGCGCGGACTCGCTGCAGCGGTGGCTGGCCGAGCAGGGCTTCCCGACCGACCGGCTCGCCAGCGCCAAGGGGTTCCGGATCCTGCGCTCGCGGCGCGGCTGAGGCCGCGGTGAGCGCAGCGCGCCGGGTTGCCTCTTTGCTGTCTGCGCGCCGGGCGGTGGCTCTGCTGTCTGCGCGCCGGGCGACAGCTTTGCTGCGGTCGTCAGGCCACGGTGCCGCGGTGGCATGACGATCGCCCCGAAGCGCGCGCTCAGCGGGCCGGGCGGGTGGCGACCAGGACCCCGATCTTGTCGATCCGGTGCTCGGGGTTGCCGAAGCGGTCCGACCAGTAGTTGCCCCGGGCATGGTCCTCGGGCGTGGCGCACGTCGAGAGCGTGACCATCGGCTGCACCGGCGTCGCGCCCGGGCGGCCGGGCACCGGCGCCGACTGCCGGGCCAGCGACTCGGGGGAGCGGAACGACGTCCAGCGGGTGCCGGTCACCTCGTAGACGAAGACCGTGCCCGCCGTCCGCACCCTGACCCGCTGACCGGGCCGCAGCGACGGCAGGTCCCGGAACGGCGCGGCGTGCGAGGTCCGGTGCCCGGTGACGATGAAGTTGCCGACCACCCCCGGGCCGACCCCGCCGCCCGGCCCGCGGGGTGAGGCGGTGGGGCCGCGGTTCTGGACGCGGGTGCCCGGACCGTCGTCGGGGGTGCCGAGGTAACGCACGACGGGGACCTCACGCAGCCCGAGCGCGGGGACGGTGAGGTAGGACCGGCGGGGCTCCGGACCCGCCGCCGGGACGGTGGCCTGACCCGGCGGGTCGGCAGCAGACGTCGGACTCGTGCTCTCGCCGCCGGTGGTAGGTGAGCCTCCGCCGGCCGCGGGTGGGCCTCCGCCGGCCCCGGGTGAGCCGGGCGGGCTCGGCGACATGGCGCCGGGGGCTGCCGGGCTCGGGGTCGTCGACCGAGGACCGGAAGAGGCCCCGGAAGAGACCTGCGACGGCGCGCCGGGCGACGAGGCCGCCGTCGAGCAGGCCGAGGTCAGCAGCGCGGTGACACACCCGGCCACCACCGACCGGGTGAGACAAGGGCGCCTCCCGTGCACCCGACCAGGGTAGGCCGGGCGCCAGTGGGACGCCGGGGTGAGCCGCGGCCGTTCAGGCGGCAGACTAGGTCCCATGAGCGACTACCTGGCAGCCGACGACCGCTACGACACGATGGAGTACCGCTTCACCGGACGGAGCGGGCTCAAGCTCCCGGTCATCTCCCTGGGGCTGTGGCAGAACTTCGGTGACGACAAGCCCGGCGAGGTGCAGCGGGCGATCCTGCGCCGCGCGTTCGACCGCGGCGTGACCCACTTCGACCTCGCCAACAACTACGGCCCTCCCTACGGCCAGGCGGAGATCAACTTCGGGGAGTACCTGCGTCGCGACTTCAAGCCGTACCGCGACGAGCTGATCATCTCCACCAAGGCCGGCTGGGACATGTGGCCGGGGCCCTACGGCCAGGGCGGCGGGTCCCGCAAGTACGTGCTGGCCAGCCTCGACCAGTCGCTGGCCCGGATGGGTCTGGACTACGTCGACATCTTCTACAGCCACCGGTTCGACCCCGAGACGCCGGTCGAGGAGACGATGATGGCGCTCGACCACGCGGTGCGCTCGGGCAAGGCGCTCTACGCCGGTATCTCCTCCTACTCCGCCAAGCGCACCCGGGAGGCGGCCACGATCGCGCGGGAACTCGGCACACCGCTGCTGATCCACCAGCCGTCCTACTCGATGCTGAACCGCTGGATCGAGACCGACCTGCTCGACGAGCTCGAGGAGCAGGGGATGGGCTGCATCGTGTTCACGCCGCTGGCGCAGGGTGTGCTCACCGACCGCTACCTCGACGGGGTCCCCGCCGACTCGCGTGGCGCGAAGGAGGGCTCGCTGCTGCCCGAGCACCTCGACGAGTCCGTGCTGCGGCACGTGCGGGCGCTCCACGAGATCGCGCGCGCCCGGGGCCAGAAGCTGGCCCAGATGGCGCTGCAGTGGGCGGTCCGCGACTCGCGGGTGACCTCGGCGGTGGTCGGCGCCTCCTCGGTGGAGCAGCTCGACACCAACCTCGACGCGGTCACCGCGGCTCCGTTCGCCGACGAGGAGCTCGCCGCGATCGACGCGTACGCCGTCGAGGCCGGCGTCAACCTGTGGGCGGAGCAGACCGAGGACTGAGCCGGGGTCCGTACGCAGGATCCACACCGAGGGCAAGCACCGGGGTCAGCACCGGGGCGGTCGGGGCGGTTCCCTCGAAACCTTCCCGGGCCCGGTGTACTTGGGCATGATCGGCTCATGACCAAGTTCGTCTACGACTTCGCCGAGGGCGACAAGGACCAGAAGGACCTGCTCGGCGGCAAGGGCGCCAACCTGGCCGAGATGGCCAACCTGGGTCTGCCGGTCCCGCCGGGGTTCATCATCAGCACCGAGGCGTGCCGTGCCTACCTCGCCGAGGGGCGTGAGCCCGACGCGCTGGCGAACGAGGTCGCCGAGCACCTGCAGGCCCTGGAGCAGGTGATGGGCAAGCGGCTCGGCGCCCCCGAGGACCCGCTGCTGGTCTCGGTCCGGTCGGGTGCGAAGTTCTCGATGCCGGGGATGATGGAGACCGTCCTCAACATCGGGCTGAACGACGAGTCGGTCCGCGGGCTCGCGGCCCGCGCCGGGGACGAGCGGTTCGCGTTCGACTCCTACCGGCGGCTGCTGACGATGTTCGGCAAGACGGTCCTCGGAATGCACGGGGAGGTCTTCGAGGAGCCGCTGGAGGCGAAGAAACGGGACCGGGGGAGCACGAACGACCTCGATCTCACCGCCGAGGACTTCGCCGACCTCGTCTCGACGTACCAGCATCTGGTCCGGGAGCACACCGGGCAGGACTTCCCGCAGGACCCGCGCACCCAGCTCGACATGGCGATCCGGGCGGTCTTCGACTCCTGGAACACCGAGCGCGCGGTGCTCTACCGCCGCCAGGAGCGGATCCCCTCGGACCTCGGCACGGCGGTCAGCGTGGTGTCGATGGTGTTCGGCAACGGGGGGATGGACTCCGGCACCGGGGTGGCGTTCACGCGGGATCCGGCGTCGGGCGCGCAGGGCATCTACGGCGACTACCTGCAGAACGCCCAGGGCGAGGACGTGGTCGCGGGCATCCGCAACACGGTGCCGCTCACCGACCTCGAGCAGATCGACAAGTTGTCCTACGACGAGCTCCTCGGGATCATGCAGAAGCTCGAGGAGCACTACCGCGACCTGTGCGACATCGAGTTCACCATCGAGCACGGAAAGCTGTGGATGCTGCAGACCCGGATCGGGAAGCGGACCGCGGAGGCGGCGTTCCGGATCGCGGTCCAGCTGGTCGACCAAGGCCTGATCGACATGGACGAGGCGGTACGCCGGGTCACCGGCGCCCAGCTCGCGCAGCTGATGTTCCCCCGCTTCGACACCGAGGCGGAACGGACCCTGATCGCCGTGGGCATGAACGCCTCCCCGGGCGCGGCTGTCGGCAAGGCGGTGTTCGACTCCACGACCGCGGTGGAGTGGAGCGACCGCGGCGAGGACGTGATCCTGGTCCGCCGGGAGACCAACCCCGACGACCTCAAGGGCATGGTCTGCGCGAAGGGGATCCTGACCAGCCGGGGCGGCAAGACCTCGCACGCGGCCGTGGTGGCCCGCGGCATGGGCCGCACCTGCGTGTGCGGGGCGGACTCCCTCGACGTGGACGTGAAGGCACGCCGGTTCACCAGCAGCGACGGGCACACCGTGAGCGAGGGGGACCTGATCTCCATCGACGGCACCACCGGTGAGGTCTTCGCCGGGGAGGTGCCGGTCATGGACAGCCTGGTGGTCCGGCACTTCGAGGGCGACGAGCACGCCGACACCGACGAGCTGGTCGTCGCGGTCGAGCGGGTCATGGCGCACGCCGACGCGACCCGCCGGCTGGGGGTGCGCGCGAACGCCGACACCCCCGAGGACGCCGCCCGGGCGCGCCGGTTCGGTGCGCAGGGGATCGGCCTGTGCCGCACCGAGCACATGTTCCTCGGCGAGCGCAAGGCACTGGTGGAGCAGCTGATCATCGCCGAGACCCACGAGGAGCAGGAGAAGGCGCTCGCCGACCTGCTGCCGATGCAGCGCGACGACTTCGTCGGGATCCTCGAGGCGATGGACGGGCTGCCGGTGACGATCCGGCTGATCGACCCGCCGCTGCACGAGTTCCTTCCCGACTACACCGACCTCGCGGTCCAGGTGGCGATCGAGGACGACCACGGCAACCGGGACTCCAAGCACCACAAGCTGCTCGACGCGGTGAAGCGGCTGCACGAGCAGAACCCGATGCTGGGGCTGCGCGGGGTCCGGCTCGGGATCACCATTCCCGGGCTGTTCGCGATGCAGGCCCGGGCGATCCTGGAGGCGGCCGCGCTGCGCAAGAAGGCCGGGGGTGACCCGCGCCCGGAGATCATGATCCCGCTCGTGGGCGCCGTGCAGGAGCTGGAGCTCGTCAAGGCCGACATCGTCCGCGTCGCCGGGCAGGTGGAGGACGAGACGGGGGTACGCCTCGACTTCATGGTGGGCACGATGATCGAGCTGCCCCGGGCGGTGATGGCCGCGGCGGAGATCGCGCAGGAGGCCGAGTTCTTCTCGTTCGGCACCAACGACCTGACCCAGATGACCTGGGGCTTCTCCCGCGACGACGTCGAGGCGTCGTTCTTCACGACCTACCTCGAGAAGGGCGTGTTCGGGGTCTCCCCGTTCGAGACCCTCGACCGGGACGGCGTCGGACAGCTGGTCCGGATCGCCGCCGAGCGCGGTCGGGCCGCGCGTCCGGGCCTGCACCTCGGGGTCTGCGGCGAGCACGGCGGCGACCCGGACTCGATCCACTTCTTCGACGAGGTCGGGCTCGACTACGTGTCCTGCTCGCCGTTCCGGGTGCCGGTGGCCCGGCTGGAGGCGGGCCGGTCCTCAACGTCCGAGCAGTCCGACTCGGCCTGACGCCGGCGGGGCCGCGTGCTGCTCGAGCAGGCCTGCGAGCAGGAAGAGCCCACCCGTGACGAGCAGGGGCAGCACCACCACGCCGGAGGACGTGCCGAGCAGGGCGCGGAACCCCGGCCCCTCGCCGGTCCCGTGCACCGCGAACGCGAGCACCGTGGCGAGGAGCTGGACCAGCCCGGTCCCGAGGAGCAGCAGCCCGGCCAGCCGGGGAAGGTGCAGCCCGAGGAACGCCAGGGTGACCCCGAGAGCGAACACCGCGATCGCGGTCACCGGGCCCCACCGGTCGCGCGGGACCACCCCGAAGAGGGCGTCGACGAGCGCGAACGCGAGCACTGCGGTCGTCACGCCGAGGAGGACCGGGACGGCGTCGACAGGCCGCGCCAGCGCGTACCCGCTCAGCGCCACCATCGGTGCCACCCACGCCACGGACACGACCAGCGCCGACAGGCCGCCGGGGTCCGCGAAGGTCTCGCCGACCACGAACAGGGTCCCGACGAGGCCGAAGATCGCCATCAGCGTGAACCCGAGGATCTTGACGGTGGGTCCCATGAGCGACCACCTCCTCACCTCGACCGTCCCCCTGTCCGGACGGGCCCACAAGTGACGAAGGGCTCTGGGTGGGGCGAGGTGGTCGCGGAGGTATCGGGACAGCTGTCGCGAAACTGGGTCGCGTGCAAGGGACCGGGCAGGGAGAATCCCGCTCATGGGTCACGTGGACGTCGCCGGGGTGAGGTACGAGCTGCCCGAC
Organism: Nocardioidaceae bacterium; assembly: GCA_035457605.1. Classification (GTDB taxonomy): domain Bacteria; phylum Actinomycetota; class Actinomycetes; order Propionibacteriales; family Nocardioidaceae; genus Nocardioides_C. The sequence continues at coordinate 8,344 of DATIBI010000070.1, read as the reverse complement.
GGTCGGGTGCTGCTCGACGACGTGTCGTTCCGGGTCGGCGAGGGCGCCAAGGTGGCCCTGGTCGGGGCGAACGGCGCGGGGAAGACGACGCTGCTGCGGATCATCACTGGTGACCTGGTGCCGCACGCGGGCGCGGTCACCCGCAGCGGCGGGCTGGGTGTGATGCGGCAGATGGTCACCCACGGCAACGAGGGCCGGAGCGTGCGTGACCTGCTGCTGTCGGTGTCCCCGCCGCGGGTCCGGGCCGCCGCCGAGCAGGTCGACGCGTGCGAGCTCGAGATGATGGAGCACGACGACGAGAAGACCCAGATGGCCTACGCCGCCGCGCTCGCGGAGTGGGCCGACGCAGGCGGCTACGACATCGAGGTCACCTGGGACGTGTGCTGCACCGCAGCGCTCGGGGTGTCGTTCGACCGGGCGAAGTACCGCGAGCTGTCCACGCTCTCGGGCGGCGAGCAGAAGCGGCTGGTGCTGGAGTTCCTGCTCCGCGGCCCCGACGAGGTGCTGCTGCTCGACGAGCCGGACAACTTCCTCGACGTGCCCGGCAAGACCTGGCTGGAGCAGCGGATCAACGAGTCGCCGAAGACGATCCTGTTCATCAGCCACGACCGCGAGCTGCTCGACAACACCGCGACCCGGGTGGTCACGGTCGAGCTCGGCGCCGCGGGCAACAGCGTGTGGACGCACCCCGGCGGGTTCGCCAGCTACCACGAGGCGCGGCGTGCCCGGTTCGAGCGGTTCGAGGAGATCCGGCGCCGCTGGGACGAGGAGCACGCCAAGCTCAAGGCGCTGGTGCTGCGGTACAAGATCAAGGCCGAGTACAACGACGGGATGGCCGCGCAGTACAAGGCCGCGCAGACCCGGCTCCGCAAGTTCGAGGAGGCCGGCCCACCGACCGCGCAACCGCGCGAGCAGCAGGTCAAGATGCGGCTCAAGGGCGGCCGCACCGGCAAGCGGGCGGTGGTCTGCGAGCAGCTCGAGCTGACCGGGCTGATGAAACCGTTCGACCTCGAGGTCTGGTACGGCGAGCGGGTGGCCGTGCTCGGCTCGAACGGGTCCGGCAAGTCGCACTTCCTCCGGTTGCTCGCCGCCGGTGGCAGCGACCCCGACGTGGAGCACCGCCCGGTCGGCGACGTGCCGATCAAGCCCGTCGACCACACCGGCCGCGCCCGGCTCGGGGCCCGGGTCCGGCCCGGCTGGTTCGTGCAGACCCACGAGCACCCGGAACTGGTCGGCCGCACCCTGCTGGAGATCCTGCACCGTGGCGACGAGCACCGCGCCGGGATGCCGCGCGAGCAGGCCTCGCGGGCGCTGGACCGGTACGAGCTCGCGCACGCCGCGGAGCAGAGGTTCGACTCGCTCTCCGGCGGGCAGCAGGCGCGGTTCCAGATCCTGCTGCTGGAGCTGTCCGGCGCCACCCTGCTGCTGCTCGACGAGCCCACCGACAACCTCGACGTGGAGTCCGCGGAGGCTCTCGAGGACGGGTTGGAGGCGTTCGAGGGCACGGTCGTCGCGGTCACCCACGACCGCTGGTTCGCGCGCGGCTTCGACCGGTTCCTGGTCTACGGCGCGGACGGCTCGGTCTACGAGTCCGACGGCCCGGTCTGGGACGAGGGCCGGGTGCAGCGCGCCCGCTGAACCGCTCGCTGAACCGGTCGCTGAACCGGTCGCCGGTCACCGGTCGCCGGTCGGTCGCTGGGCCGATGAGGGTCAGCCGTCCTGGTGCACCCGGATCGTCTCGCAGTTGCGGATGCGTTCGTAGGTGATGTCGGCGAACAGGTGCAGCACGTCCTTGCCGGCGCCGCAGTCGAGGTAGGTGCCACGGTCGGCGGCGAACCCGTACACCCGGTCGTTCCCCGGCCCCGCGCGCACGACGTCGTTCTGACCGGCCCTGATGACGTCGTCGCCCTTGCCGCCGCGCAGGCCGTCGCGGACCTTGTCGGCCAAGTTCCGTGCCCCGTCCACCCACAGCACGTCCCTGAGCACGTCGTCGCCGGGGCCGCCGACCAGGAGGTCGCGGCCGCCGCGCCCGTGCAGCCGGTCGTCCCCACCCCTGCCGGACACGGTGTCCGGCCCGTCGGTGCCGCGGAGGACGTTGTCGTGCCAGTCGCCGTCGACGGTGTCGGCGAGGGCCGGTGGTGCGCCGGTGAGAACGAGCACGGCGGCGACGAGCGCGGCCGGCAGGTGGGTGTGACGTCGCATGATCTCCCCCGGGGCACGAGCGGTGTGCGGACCTGTCGGTGATGGGACGCCCCCGCGGGTCGCGGGGTTGCGCCAGTGTCGCAGCACGGCGCTGAAATTTCTTGCAGGGGTTGTCAGAAATTTGCGTTCCGACGTACTGTGGTCCGGCTCACCCGGGATGTCGCAATCGTCCCGGTCGGTCTGTCTCGGAACCATGGAGTGCCTGTGCCTCGTCGCGCCCTCACCGTCCCCCTCCTCGCCACTGCGCTGGCCACCGGTCTGGCCGCCCCGCTGCTGCCGCTGGCCGCGCCGGCCGTCGCAGACCACACCGACCCGCCCGGCACGGTCACCCTGGTCGGCTCGCTGCAGGACGAGCTCGGCTGCGACGCCGACTGGCAGCCCGCGTGCGAGGCGACCGCCCTGTCCGCCGTACCCGGTGGCACCTCCTTCGAGAAGGTGTTCACCGTGCCCGCAGGCAGCTACGCCTTCAAGGTCGCCCTGGACGGCACCTGGGAGGAGAGCTACGGCGGCGGTTCGGCCGGTACGGCGGACGTCCCGGTGCACCTGGAGCACGCCACCGACCTCCGGTTCAGCTACGACCACACCACCCACGCCGTCGCGGTGGCGCCCGCGGCGCAGCCCTCCGCCGAGCCCACCCCGGCCGACCGGGCCCTGGCCGGGGAGTCCCTGCGCCGGCCCGGCGCGGACGAGAACTTCTACTTCGTGATGGCCGACCGGTTCGCCAACGGCGACCCGTCCAACGACACCGGCGGCCTCGAGGGCGACCGGGTGGCGCACGGCTACGACCCCACCGACAAGGGCTTCTACCACGGCGGCGACGTGGCCGGCCTGACCGAGCGGCTGGACTACATCGAAGGTCTGGGCACCACCGCGATCTGGTTGACCCCGTCGTTCGAGAACCGTCCGGTCCAGGGCACGGGGGAGAACGCGTCGGCCGGCTACCACGGCTACTGGGTCACCGACTTCACCCGGATCGACCCGCACTTCGCGACCAACGCCGAGCTGAAGGACTTCATCGACAAGGCCCACGCGCGCGGGATCAAGGTCTACTTCGACATCATCACCAACCACACCGCGGACGTCGTCGACTACGAGGAGCAGCGCTACTCCTACGTCAGCAAGGACACCGAGCCCTACCGCGACGCCGAGGGCAACGTCTTCGACGACGCCGACCACGCCGGCAAGGACAGCTTCCCCGAGCTCGACGCGGCGACGTCGTTCCCGTACACCCCGGTGTTCCGGTCCGAGGCGGACGAGACCGTCAAGGTCCCCGACTGGCTCAACGACCCCACCAACTACCACAACCGCGGGGACTCCACCTTCGCCGGCGAGTCCTCCACCTACGGCGACTTCATCGGCCTCGACGACCTGTTCACCGAGAAGCCCGAGGTCGTCGACGGGATGACCGAGATCTACAAGACCTGGGTGGACTTCGGGATCGACGGGTTCCGGATCGACACCGTCAAGCACGTCAACCTCGAGTTCTGGCAGGAGTTCGCCCCCGCCATCGCCGAGGAGGCGAAGCGGATCGGCAACGACGACTTCTTCGCCTTCGGCGAGGTCTACGACGCCGACCCGCGGGTGATGTCGACCTACACCACCGCCGGCCGCATGGACGCCACCATCGACTTCGGCTTCCAGTCCGCCGCCGTCGGGTTCGCGCAGGGCAAGGCGACCACCGGCCTGCGGGACTTCTTCGCCGGGGACGACTGGTACACCGACACCGACTCCAACGCCTACGCGCTGCCGACGTTCCTCGGCAACCACGACATGGGCCGGGTGGGCCGGTTCCTCGCCGGGTCGGCCTCCGGCGACGAGCTGCTCCAGCGGGACACGCTCGCGCACGCGCTGATGTACCTCACCCGCGGACAGCCGGTCGTCTACTACGGCGACGAGCAGGGCTTCACCGGCGACGGCGGCGACAAGGACGCCCGCCAGGACATGTTCGCCAGCAAGGTCGACTCCTACAACGACGACGACCTGATCGGCACCGACGCGACCACCGCCGAGGACAACTTCGACACCAGCCACCCGCTGTACCGCTCGATCGCGGCACTGGCCGAGCTGCGCGCGAAGTACCCGGCCCTGACCGACGGCGCCCAGCTGCACCGCTACGCCAGCAGCGAGCCGGGCGTGTACGCGTTCTCCCGGCTCGACGCGCACGAGGACCGCGAGTACGTCGTCGCGGTGAACAACGCCACCACCGCGCAGACGGCGACCTTCGGGACGCTGATGAAGCAGGGGCGGTTCACCCAGGTGTGGCCCGAGACCGGTGCGACCACGAAGAGCGACCGGGAGCAGCGGCTGAGCGTGACCGTCCCGCCGCTGTCGGCGGTGGTGCTCCGCGCGAACGGCACCCTGCCCGAGCGTGAGCACGCCCCCGGGATGTTCTTCCGCTCGCCGAGCGCGGGTGCCACCGTGGGTGGCCGCCAGGAGGTCGGTGTCTCGGTGCCCGAGGGCGGGTTCAACCAGGTCACGCTCGCCTGGCGGCACGCCGGCGCGGACGGGTGGACCCCGCTCGGCACCGACGACAACGCGCCGTACCGGGTCTTCCACGACGTGTCCGGGATGCCCGACGGCACCCTGCTGGAGTACCGCGCCGTGCTCACCGACAGCTCCGGCAACCACTCCGTCGCCTCCACCTACGCCACCGTCGGCGAGCCGACGACCGGCGGCGGGGACGACGACGCGGGCGGTGGCGGGCCGGTGACCCAGCCCGCGGCGGTCTCGGTCCCCGGCTCGCACAACTCCGAGGCCGGCTGCTCCGGCGACTGGCAACCGGCCTGCGACCAGGTCCAGCTCGCTCTCGACGCTCGTGACTCGGTCTGGAAGGGCACCCTCGAGCTGCCCGCCGGTGACTACGAGTACAAGGCCGCCATCGACCGCAGCTGGGACGAGAACTACGGCGCGGGCGGAACCGCCGGAGGAGCGAACATCCCGCTCGCGGCGCCCGGCGGTCCAGTCTCGTTCTACTACGACCACGCCACGCACTACGCCACCAGCGACGCCGAGGGGCCGATCGTCACCGCGGCCGGGTCGTTCCAGGACGAGCTCGGCTGCCCCGGCGACTGGGCGCCGGACTGCATGGCGTCCTGGCTCAAGGACCCCGACGGCGACGGCACGCTGACCTTCGCCACCACCGAGCTGCCGGCCGGCTCCTACCAGGTGAAGGCCACCCACGGCCTGTCCTGGGAGGAGAACTACGGGGCCGGCGGTGCCCGGGACGGCGCGAACATCGACTTCACCGTCCCCGCGGACGGCGTGCAGGTCGTGTTCTCCTACGACCTCGCCGGCCACGTGCTCACGGTGACGACCCGGGCCGCGGGCGCGGCCCCGGACCTGACCAAGCAGCGCGCACACTGGCTGCGCGAGGACCTGGTCGCCTGGAAGGTGGCCGAGCCCGAGGGCCGGCGGTTCCGGCTGCACTGGTCCGAGGACGGCGACCTCGCGGTCGACGACGAGGCGCTGACGGGCGGCTCGTCCGTCGCGCTGACCCACGACCCCGACGGCCTGCCCGAGGACGTGGTGGCGGACTTCCCGCACCTGGAGGGCTACCAGGCGTTCCGGCTCTCGGGCCAGGACGCGCGACGAGCGCAGGAGATCCTGCGCGGCCAGCTGGCGGTCGCCGCCTACGACGACCTCGGCCGGTTGGTGGACGCGACCGGGGTGCAGGTCCCCGGTGTGCTCGACGACGTCTACGCGGACGCGACCGGCCGCGAGCTCGGGGTGACCTGGAGCCGGGGCGTGCCGTCGTTCGCGCTGTGGGCCCCGACCGCGCAGGACGTGGACCTGCTGGTGTGGGCCGGGGGTACGGCGGAGCCGAGGCGGGTGCCGATGACCCGGCAGCAGGACGGTTCCTGGACGGTCCAGGGCGCGAGGTCGTGGGAGGGTGCGTCGTACCTCTTCGACGTCCGGGTCTTCTCACCCGCCACCGGCAAGGTCGAGCAGAACCGGGTCACCGACCCGTACTCGCTGGCGCTGACGACGGGCTCCGCCCGCTCGGTCGCGGTCGACCTCGACGACCCGGCGCTGGCGCCGGACGGCTGGTCGCAGCTGCGCCCGCCGGCGGTCCGGCAGGACGAGGACCGCAACGTCTACGAGCTGCACATCCGCGACTTCTCCATCGGCGACGACACCGTCCCTGCGGGGGAGCGCGGTACCTACCGGGCGTTCACGCGGGAGGGCTCGGCCGGGATGCGGCACCTGCGCCGGCTGGCCGCCGACGGGCTGAACACCGTGCACCTGCTGCCGGCATTCGACATCGCGACCATCGAGGAGCGGCGCTCGGCGCAGCAGACCCCGGCGTGCGACCTGGAGTCGTTCGCGCCGGACTCGGAGAAGCAGCAGGAGTGCGTGGACGCGGTCCGCGGCAAGGACGGCTTCAACTGGGGCTACGACCCGTTCCACTACACGGCGCCGGAGGGCTCGTACGCCACCGAGCCGGAGGGAGCCGGCCGGACCCGCGAGTTCCGAGAGATGGTGCAGGGGCTCAACGACGCCGGCCTGCAGGTCGTCATGGACGTGGTCTACAACCACACAGCTGCCTCTGGGCAGGACACGAAGTCCGTGCTGGACCGGGTGGTCCCCGGCTACTACCACCGGCTGAACGCGCAGGGCGCGGTCGAGACGTCGACGTGCTGCGCGAACACCGCCAGTGAGCACGCGATGATGGAGAAGCTGATGATCGACTCGGTGCTCACCTGGGCCCGGGAGTACAAGGTCAACGGCTTCCGGTTCGACCTGATGGGGCACCACTCCAAGCAGAACATGCTCAACCTGCGCGCTGCGCTCGACGAGCTCACGGTGGGCCGGGACGGGGTCGACGGCAAGGCGATCTACCTCTACGGCGAGGGCTGGAACTTCGGCGAGGTCGCGAACGACGCCCGGTTCGAGCAGGCCACCCAGCTCAACCTCGGCGGCACCGGGATCGGCTCGTTCACCGACCGGCTCCGGGACGCGGTCCGCGGCGGCGGGCCGTTCGACGAGGACCCGCGGGTGCAGGGCTTCGGCTCCGGGCTGTTCACCGACCCGAACGGTGCGCCCGTGAACGGGTCCGCCGAGCAGCAGAAGGCCCGTCTCCTGCACGCCCAGGACCTGGTCAAGCTGGGGCTGGCCGGCAACCTGGCGGACTACCGGTTCACCGACTCCTCCGGCCGGGAGGTCACCGGCCGCCAGGTCGACTACAACGGCTCCCCGGCCGGCTACGCCGAGGACCCGAGCGAGACGGTCACCTACGTCGACGCCCACGACAACGAGACGATCTTCGACGCGCAGACGATGAAGCTCCCGGTGGGTACGTCGATGGGCGACCGGGTCCGGATGAACACCCTGGCCCTGTCCACGACCGCGTTCTCCCAGGGCGTGGTGTTCTGGCACGCCGGGGCCGACCTGCTGCGGTCGAAGTCGCTGGACCGCAACTCCTACGACTCCGGGGACTGGTTCAACCGGGTCGACTGGACCCGCCGGGAGAGCACCTTCGGGTCCGGCCTGCCGCCGGAGGCCGACAACGGCGCGAAGTGGCAGTACATGAAGCCGCTGCTCGGCGACCCGTCGCTGAAGCCGACCCCGGACGCGATGGACGCAGCGCACGCCGCCGCGGCCGAGCTGCTGCGGATGCGGATGTCGAGCCCGCTGTTCCGGCTCGGGGACGCGGACGCCATCCAGCAGAAAGTGTCCTTCCCCGACGCGGAGCCGGGGGTGATCGCGATGCACCTCGACGACACGGTCGGCGCCGACACCGACCCCGAGCGCCGCGGCGTGCTGGTGGTCTTCAACGCCTCACCGGAGGCGACCACGGTCGACGCGCCGGGGGAGGGCTGGCGTCTGCACGAGGTCCAGGCGGACGGGTCCGACCCGGTCGTACAACGGTCCGCAGCCTCGTCGGGCGCGGGCGGCTCGGTCACGGTGCCGGCCCGAACCACCGCGGTGTTCGTGCGCTGACCCGAGGTGCTCCGCCCGGTCAGCCCGGGCGGAGCGGGAGCCCGCGGCTGCGCAGGTCCTCGCGCAGGTGGCCCGTGTCGGTGAAGACGATCGCGTCCATCCCGGCCCGGGCCGCCGCGGCGACGTTGGCGGGGCTGTCATCGATGAACACGCTGCCCTCCAGGGCCCGTCCGGTCCGGCGCCGCAGCACCTCGAAGATCGC
>DATIBI010000069.1:0-32512 GCA_035457605.1 Nocardioidaceae bacterium | reverse complement strand
GTCGGGTCCGGTCATGGCGTCACCAGCCGGAGCCCGACGACCCCCGGCCAGAACGCGAACAGCACGGTCACCGGCAGCACCAGGAACACGACCGGGACCATCATCAGGACCTCCTTGCGCGCTCCGGACTCGATCAGGTCTCGCCGCGCCGCCTCGCGCACGTCGGCGGCTTGTGCGTGCAGGACGTCCGCGAGCGGCGTGCCCCGTTCGAGGGCGACCGCCATCGCCTCGGCGAACCGGGCGACCACCGGCAGGCCGGTCCGGCCGGCGAGCGCGTCCAGCGCACGCACGATCGACGTACCGGTCCGCACCTCGGCCAGGACCCGTCCCAGCTCGACGGACAGCTCCCCGCGGGAGCGGGAGACGACGCGGGCCAGCGCGGCCGACGGACCCTCGCCCGCAGCCACGGCGAGCGCGAGCAGCTCCGCGATCGTGGGGAACTCGGTCAGGATCCTCCGCTCACGGGCGCTCACCTGCGCGGTCAGCCGGTTGTCCCGTGTCAGCACCCCGAGCACGAACGCCACGCCGCACATCACCAGCAGCGGCCCGGTCCGGCCGGGCTCGCGCAGCGCGACGAGCACGGCGACGGCCGCTGCCGCGGAGAAGAACGCAAGGCCCGAGAGCACCTGCTCGATGCGGAACTGGTGCACGGTCATCGGCAGGTCCGCGCGCTGCAGGCGCCGCCGGACCGACTCCGACCCGCCGAGGACCCGCTCCAGAGCGGCGGCCCCGCCCGAGAGCACCGGGCCGAACAGGGCGGGCACCGCCGCGCCCCGTGACTCGACCGGGAGGTCCGGACTGGCCGCCGTCCGGGGCAGGTCGCGTACGTAGGGCAGGACGCGCAGCTCCAGGCTCGGTCGTCGCAGGGCCGTGAGCCGGCCGAGGACGAGCACGAGTCCCGTCCCCACCCCCGCACCGACAAGGGCGCCCACCGCGACCAGGCTCACGAGAGCACCCGCCGCTCACGGGGCAGCCTGCCGAGCCGGACCATCAGCCGGTAGGCGACCAGGCAGCAGGTGGCCCCGATCGCCAGCACCACCGCCCCGGCCGGGGAGGCGTAACGCGCGATCACCTCACGCTGGAAGCACAGCATCAGCAGGACCAGCCACGGCGCCGCGACCGCGAGCCGCGCCCCGTTGACCGCCCAGGCCTGCCGCGACTCCAGCTCGGCACGCGTGCGAGCGTCTTCGCGCAGGTAGCCCGACAGTGCCCGGAGCAGCCGGCCGAGGTCACCGCCGCCGACATCACGCGCCACGCGCAGGCTCTCGACCACGCGGTCGCCCACCGGGTCGCACAACCGGTCCTTGAGCCGGTCCAGGCAGTCGCCGAAGCGGCCGGTCACCTGGTAGTCGGCCGTGAACCAGTTGAACGCGTCACGAAGCGGGGCCGGGCCGCGCTGGCCGAGCTGGGCGAGCCCTTCGGGCAGGGACATCCCGGCTCGCACGGCGGAGGCGAGGTGGTCGACTGCCTCAGGCCAGACCTCGGCGAGCTCGCGTTCGCGGCGCCGCGCACGCCCGGTCAGCATCGCCAGAGGCAGGTACCCGGCCAGCGCGGCGAACACCAGCGCCACCGGGAGCGCGCGGGACAGCGCCAGGATCGCCAGGCCCACGACGACGGCGAGCCCGACGCACACACCGACCACGCCTGCCGGGCTGGTCCCGGCGAGGCCGGCGCGGCCCAGCAGGGTGCGCAGCCGACCCGGCCGGCGCGGCGAGGCCTGCTCGGCGCGCGGGAACGCGAACGCGAGGTAGACCAGCAGCAGCCCGACGCCCGTCCCGAGCCCGAGGACGACCCCCATCTCAACCACCCCCGGCCAGCAGCGCGGCGACGTCGATGCCCAGCCGGTCGAACCGCTCCGGGCGCGGCGGCATCCCCGACTCGCGGACCAGCCGGTCACCGCGGCGCACGAAGACGTGCTCGGTCTCGATGACGTCGCTCTCCACCCGGCCGGGGACGGCCACGATCTCGTTCACCCGGCGAACCCCGTCGTGATCGATGCCCAGGTGCACGACGAGGTCGACCGAGGAGGCGACGGTGGGTACGACGAACCGCGCGGAGATGTTCTCTCCGGCAAGCAGCGGCAACGTGCACATCTTGACCAGCGCCTCCCGCGCGCTGTTGGCGTGCAGGGAGGCCATGCCCGGGAGCCCGGCGTTGAGCGCGAGCAGCAGGTCGAGACACTCCTCCGCCCGCACCTCCCCGACGATCAGTCGCGACGGCCGCATCCGCAGGCTCTCCTTGACCAGGTCGCGCAGCCTGATCTCCCCGGTCCCCTCGAGGCCCCGCTGACGGGTCTGCATCGCCACCCAGTCCGGGTGGCTGAACCGCAGCTCGAACACCTCCTCCGCGGACACCACCCGGTCCTCGCCCGGGATGCTGGCCGCGAGGCAGTTGAGGAAGGTGGTCTTGCCGGCCTGGGTGCCACCGGCGACCAGGACGTTGAGCCCCGCCCGCACCGACGCGTCGAGGAACCGGGCGGCCTGCTCGGTGAGGCTGCCCAGCCCGACCAGGTCGCCCAGCCGGGTAGCCCGCACGACGAACTTGCGGATGTTGACCGCGCTGAAACCCCGCGAGATGCCCTCCAGCACCACGTGCAGCCGGTGCCCGCTCGGCAGCATCGCGTCGACGAAGGGCTGGGACAGGTCGACCCGGCGGCCGCTCGACTTCAGCATCCGCTCGACGAGCTCGTCGACCGTCGCCCGGTCCAGGATCGTGGAGGTGAGCTCGTGGCGGCCGGCCCGTGCCACGAACACCCGGCTCGGCTCGTTGACCCAGATCTCCTCCACGGTGGGGTCGTCGAGGTAGCGCTGCAACGGCCCGAACCCGGCGACCCGGGCGAACAGCTCCTCGACCACGGCGGTCGGGTCGGACACCGGCGCGACCGCACCGGTCAGGCTCCGCTGGTCGTGCTCGGCGACGAGGCGCTCGGCCACCTGGCGCACGGCGTCCGGATCGCCCTGCGGATCGATGCCGCGCCGGCGCACCACCTCGCGCAGCAGGCCGTCCAGCGTGTCGACCTCGCCCCCGCGCTGACCGGCTGACGTCAGGCTCACGACCTCGTCACCCCCGGTTGGTCCCAAAAGTCCGTTTCGGCAGTTTTGCGGAACTCCCTCGGGCTCGGCTAGACCCTGTCCCCGAATCTGTGGACAAAGCGAGACTCGAGGCCACTCATGAGGCAGGCGTGACCCGGTCGGTCATCGGGATCGGATTGGGGCGCGTGCAGATGGGTATGACGGTCCTGGTTGTGCAGTGCCGTGGCGGGTCCCGCTGCTCTCTCGGGAGCGGCGGGACCCGTGTGGCGTCCGGCCACCCCTGGTTGCCACGCGCAACCAGGGGCCCAGCCAGGCGCAGAGCGACAGGGTCACCCCTCCAGCAGCCGACCGAAGACGTCGCCGTCGCCCCCGACCCGGGCCAGCACCTCGTCGAGCAGGCAGTGACTCAGGCCGTCCCGGCTCTTCGCGCCCGTCTCGATCTCGTCCCAGGTCCGCGGCGTCGCGACGTACGGCGCGTCCTTCCCGCGCAGCGAGTAGGGGCTGATCGTGGTCTTCGACCCGGTGTTCTGGCTCCAGTCCAGGAACACCTTCCCCGGCCGCAGCGACTTCGTCATCCGCCAGACCACCAGGTCCGGGTGGGACCGGGACAGGTCCTGGGCGATCTCCTGAGCCAGGTCGCGGACCTCGTCGGAGTTCTTCCTCCCGGGCAGGGCGGCGTAGAGCTGCAGCCCCTTGCTGCCGGAGGTCACCGGCGCGGCGTGCAGGCCCAGGTCGGCGAGCCTGTCCCGGACCAGGAGCGCGACCTGCGCGCACTCGTGCAGGTCCGCCGGCGCGCCGGGGTCGAGGTCGACCACCAGCCGGTCGGGGTTCTTCGGCTGCCCGTTCCGGCCGACCGTCCACTGGTGCACGTGCAGCTCCAGGGAGGCCAGGTTGACGAGATACGTCAGCGCGGCCAGACCGTCGACGATCGGGTAGGTGATCTTGTCGCCTCCCCCACGTGACCCGGTCGACGGCACCGTCACCGTCCGGAGCCAGCCGGGTGCACCGGAGGGCAGGTTCTTCTCGAAGAAGCTCCCCTCGGCGGTGCCGTGGGGCCAGCGGATCCGGGTCACCGCCCGGTCCGCGAGGTGCGGCAGCAGCACCGGCGCGACCTGCGCGTAGTAGTGGAGCACCTCCCCCTTGGTCGTCCCCGTCGCCGGGTAGAGCACCTTGTCCAGGTTGCTCAGCTTGAGCCGTCGCCCGTCCACCTCGACGATGACGTCCTGGTCCGCACCGGCCATGTCGTCTCACTCCCCCGGCAGGTCCGCGGGTGCGAGGTCGGTGCGCACCCCCTGGTAGCTCGGCTGCCGGAGCCGTCCCGCCCCGGTGAGCCCGAGCGACTGCACTTCCACCACCAGCTCCGGTCGCACCCACACGGTGCCCGCGGCGTCCACCCGCGGCACCGGGTCGCCGAACGGGGAGGTGTCCGTCTCCAGCGGCTGCAGCAGGTCCGCGAGCCGGCGCGCCTTGGCCCCGGCGATGCCGCTGCCGACCCGACCCCGGTAGCGCAGCCCCTCCGGTGACGGCTCCCCCACCAGGAGCGCGCCGACCCGGCTCGTGCTGTCGGTCTCGTAGCGCCAGCCGCCGACCACGTAGGACCCGGTCGGCCGGTTCGGGAACTTCAGCCAGTCCTTGGTCCGGCGGCCGTAGTGGTAGCGCGACCCTCGCTTCTTGCTGACCACGCCCTCCAGCCCCTGCTCGGTCGTGGCCCGCAGCAGCGTCCGCCCGTCGTCGTAGGTGGCCGGCACCTGCCAGCGGGGGCCCGCCAGGCCCAGGGACTCCAGCGCGGTCCGACGTACCGACAACGGCTCACCGGTCAGGTCCTTGCCGTCGAGCTCGAGCAGGTCGAAGGCCAGCAGCGTCACCGGGTTGGTCTCGGCCAGCCGCCGCGCCCGGGCGGGGTTGCCCACGTGCATCCGGTCGGCCAGAGCCCCGAAGGTGGGTACGCCGTTCGCCATCGCCACCACCTCTCCGTCGAGGAGCACGTCGTGCCCGATGCCGGCGAGGTCATGCAGCTCGGGGAAGGAGACGGTCACGTCGTTCTCGTTGCGGGACCAGATCCGCAGCCGGTCCGCGGTCACCTCGACCAGCACCCGCATGCCGTCCCACTTGACCTCGTGCACCCATTCCGGCCCGGTGGGTACCGACGTACCACGACTAGCCAGCATGGGGCGCATGGGTCCATCCTGGCACTCCATACTGGGGGGACAGAGCACCGCGGAGTCCGTGCCCGCGGGAGAGGGGGTTCGATGCGTGCCATCTGGAAGGGCGCCGTGTCCTTCGGCCTGGTGAGCGTGCCGGTGAAGCTGTACGCCGCGACCGAGAGCCACGACGTGCAGTTCCGCCAGGTGCACGCCAAGGACGGCGGGCGGATCAAGTACCAGCGGATCTGCAGCGTCGACGGCGAGGAGGTCGCCTACGCCGACATCGCCAAGGGCTACGAGACCGACGACGGCCAGATGGTCATCCTCGACGACGAGGACCTGGCCGAGCTGCCGTCGAGCAGCAGCCGGGAGATCTCGGTGGAGAAGTTCGTGCCCAGCGAGCAGATCGACCCGATGCTGCTGGAGAAGTCCTACTACCTCGAGCCTGACAAGGCCGCCGCCAAGCCCTACGCGCTGCTCCGGCAGGCCCTGCTCGAGGCCGACCGGATGGCGGTGGTGACGGTCTCGCTGCGCAACCGGATGACCACGGCGGTGCTCCGCGTCCGCGACGACGTGATCGTGCTGCAGACGATGATGTGGCCCGACGAGGTCCGCACGCCGGACTTCGCCTCGATCCACGACACCGAGGACGCCGCGAAGCCGCAGGAGGTCAAGATGGCCAAGCTGTTGGTGGAGACCCTGGCCGGCGACTACGACCCCAGCGAGTACGAGGACGACTACCGCAGCGCGGTCGAGGCGCTCGTGCAGGCCAAGCTCGAGGGCGGTGAGGTCAAGCGCGCGCCCGAGGCGAAGGAGAGCACCGGCGAGGTGGTCGACCTGCTCGCGGCGCTGCAGCGGAGCGTGGACGCCGCGAAGACCTCGCGCGGGGAGCCGGCGACGGGTACGGCGGACGGCCGCTCGGCCGACGAGGCGGAGCAGGCCGGCGAGCCCGAGGCGGAGGAGAAGGCCGCGAAGAAGTCCGCGTCGAAGAGGTCGACGGCCAAGAAGGGCACGGCGAAGAAGTCGGCCCCCAAGAAAACCGCCGCCAAGAAGACCGCCGCCAAGAAGACCGCCGCCAAGAAGAAGGCGAGCTAGCCCGTCGCACGCCCCTGCTCGACGTGCCGGGCGGCGGCGGGTGAGTCGGGGAACCGGCGCGCGGCGGCGTGGCTCACCGCGTCCGAGATGCGCGGCGCGAGCAGGTTGAACACCTCGGCCACCGAGCCTGCCACCGTGCTCACCGTCAACGGGCGGTCCTCCAGGGCACGCACCACCAGCTCCGCGGCCCGTTCCGGGCTCATGGCCGGCGCCCGCCGGTAGAGGTCGGTCGGCCCGATCATGTCGGTGCGCACCAGCGACAGCCGCACGTTGGTGAAGGTCACCCCGTCGCCGTAGGTCTCCCGACCGGCGATCCGCGCGAAGGTGTCGAGCGCGGTCTTCGAGGCGATGTAGGCGGCGAACTTCGGCGCCTTCACCTGCACCCCCCAGGTGACGATGTTGACCACGTGACCGGAGCCGCGCTCGACCATGTGCGGCAGCAGTGCCAGGGTGAGCCGGACCGGCGCGAAGTAGTTGATCGCCATCGTGCGCTCGAAGTCGTGCAACCGGTCGTAGGACAACGCCAGCGAGCGCCGGATCGACCGGCCGGCGTTGTTGACCAGCATGTCGACACCGCCGTGCTCGGCCAGCACCGTCGCGACGAGCCGCTCCACGGCGGCGGGGTCGGTCAGGTCGCACGGGTAGCCGTGCGCCGTACCTCCCCGCTCCTCGATCGCCGCCACCACCCGCCCCAGCTCCTCGCCGCGCCGGGCGACGAGCAGCGGCACGCCGCCTCGCGCGGCGACGGCGTGGGCGGTGGCCTCCCCCACCCCGGAGGACGCGCCGGTGACCACGATGCGCCGGCCCTGCAGCGGGCTGGGCAGGTCGACGCCGGGAAGCCGGGACACCACGTGCCGGCGGAGCCAGGCCGTGGGGGTGGTCAGCAGCAGCCCGCTCATGCGACCACCGGCCGTGCGTCCGCCCACGGGCGGGCCTGCTCGAGCTGGGCGGCCACCCCGAGGATCGTGGTCTCGCCGTTCGTCGGGCCGACCAGCTGGACCGCCAGCGGCAGCCCGTCGCGGCCGAGGCCAGAGGGCACGGAGGCGGCCGGGTTCCCGGTCACGTTCCACAGCGCGCAGTAGGCGACCATCGACCGCGACGCGAGCGCCGCCCGGAGGGCACCGGCGCCGTCCAGGACACCCACCTCCGGAGGCCGGTGCGGGATCGTCGGGGTGAGCAGCAGGTCGCAGCGCTCGAACAGGCGGTTGGTCCTCGCCGCGACCTTCTCGCCCTGCCGGATCGCCCACTCCACCACCGACGGCCGCACCCACGACCCGAGACGGAGCACCTCGCGGGTGCGCCGCTCCAGCAGCCGCGGGTGCTCGACCCCGTCGGCCTCGGCGCGGACGCCGCCGAAGAACTGCGGGACGAACGCAGCGGTGGGATCGGGGTACGCCGGGTCCACCTCCTCGACCTCGTGGCCGAGCTTCTCGAGGAGCTCGGCGGTCTCCGTGACGGCCGCGACGTGCTCGGGGTCCGGGCGGACACCGGGAACCACCGGACGCGTGGACCAGCCGATCCGCAGCCGGCCGGGGTCCCGGCGGGTCGCCTCCACGAAGGACACCTCGGGGTCGATCGCGGCGAACCGGTCCGTGGCCGTCGAGCCGCGCAGCACGTCGTAGACGAGGGCGCTGTCGAGCACGCGGCGGGTGAGCGGGCCGACCGTGCCGAGGGCCCACCACAGGTGCGGGTGCGGAGCACTGGTGACCCGGCCGCGCTGCGGCTTGAGGCCGAACAGCCCGCAGCAGGCCGACGGGATCCGGATCGATCCGCCGCCGTCACCACCGAGCGCGAACGGGACCATGCCCGCGGCCACCGCGGCCGCGGACCCGCCGCTGGACCCGCCCGTGGACCGGCCGGGGTCCCACGGGTTGCGGGTGAGGCCGGTCGCGGTGGACTCGGTGAACGGCCACTGGCCGAACTCCGGCATCGTCGTCTTGCCGACGACCACGGCCCCGGCCTCCCGGAGACGGCGGACCACCTCGCTGTCCCGCGCGACGGGTGTGCTGTTGGCCCTGCCGCCGAACGTCGTGGGGAGCCCGGCGACGTCGAGCTCCTCCTTCACGGCCACCGGAACGCCGTGCAGCGGCCCGCGCGGACCGTCCGCGCGCAGCTCCGCGTCGCGGGCCGCGGCCTCGGCGAGCGCCTGGTCGTGCCGGACCACGGTGAACGCGTTGAGGGTGCCGTCGAGCAGCGTGATCCGGTCCAGGCACGCCCGCGCGAGGTCGCGCGAGGAGAGCTCGCCACGGGCCACCAGCCCGGCCTGTCCGGCCACCCCGGAGAACAGCACGTCGTCGGTCATGCGGGTCACCGTATTGGCCCCCGGAGCATGAGGCGCGTCGATGTGGGTAAGGCCACATCCAGCGAAACCCGGACAAGGAGGTCCACATGTCAGCTGGCGTGGAGACAGGCCGCATCACCACCGACATCCCGGCGCGGCTCGACCGCCTCCCGTGGGCCCGGTGGCACTGGCTGGTGGTGATCGGACTCGGCACGGTGTGGATCCTCGACGGCCTCGAGGTGACCATCGTCGGCTCGATGTCCGCGGCCCTGCAGGACGAGAAGACCGGCCTGGGCCTGAGCAGCTTCGACGTCGGCCTGGCCGGCGCCATCTACGTCGCCGGTGCCTGTCTCGGCGCCTTGTTCTTCGGGCAGCTGACCGACAAGCTCGGGCGCAAGAAGCTCTTCCTGATCACCTTGGCGGTGTACACCGTCGCCACCGTGCTGACCGCGTTCTCGATGAACCCGACGTGGTACTTCGCCTGCCGGTTCCTCACCGGCGCCGGGATCGGTGGCGAGTACGCCGCGATCAACTCCGCGATCGACGAGCTCATCCCCGCCAAGTACCGCGGCCGGGTGGACGTCGCGATCAACGGGTCGTTCTGGGTCGGCGCAGCCGCCGGCTCGCTGCTCACCATCCCCCTGCTCGACCCCACGATGGTGAACCCCGAGTGGGGCTGGCGCGCGGCGTTCGCCTTCGGCGCGATCCTCGCCTTCGGCATCCTCCTCGTCCGCCGCAACGTCCCCGAGAGCCCCCGGTGGCTGTTCATCCACGGTCGGGAAGACGAGAGCGAGCGGATCGTCAGCGACATCGAGCGCACCGTCCGCGAGGAGTCCGGCCGCGACCTGCCGAGCGTGTCGGAGACGATCACCATCCGACAGCGGCGGTCCATCGGCATCGGCCTGATCGCGCGAACCGTGTTCACCCTCTACCCGCGCCGGACGATGCTGTGCTTCGCGCTGTTCATCGGCCAGGCGTTCTTGTACAACGCCTTCTTCTTCACCTACGGCGACACCCTCGGCACGTTCCTCGGTGTCGAGCAGGTCGGCTGGTACCTCGCCATCTTCGCCGCGAGCAACTTCCTGGGTGCGCTGACGCTGAGCCCGCTGTTCGACTCCATCGGCCGGGTGCGGATGATCGCCGGCACCTACATCCTCTCCGGCACGCTGCTCGCCGTCACCGGGTTCATGCTCGGGGGCCTGACCGCGACCACGTTGACGCTGATGGGCGCGATCATCTTCTTCTTCGCCTCCGCCGGCGCGAGCGCGGCCTACCTGACCGCCAGCGAGATCTTCCCGATGGAGACCCGGGCGCTGTGCATCGCCTTCTTCTACGCGGTCGGCACCGCCGCCGGCGGCATCAGCGGCCCGCTGCTCTTCGGTGCGCTGATCGAGAACGCCTCGGCGTCCAAGGACATCACCCAGATCGCCATCGGCTACTTCATCGGCGCGGCGCTGATGGTGGGCGGCGGTATCGCCGAGGTGGTCCTCGGGGTCAAGGCCGAGGGACGCTCGCTGGAGAGCATCGCCCAGCCGCTGACCGCCGAGGACGACGCATCGTCCTCGGGTCCGCAGGCCGAGCCGGCCCGCGCCTGAACAGGAGGTCGAACGTCATGCCGATGCCACCGCCCAAGCCCACCACCGAGAGCAGGCGCGACCGCCAGGTCTTCCACGAGATGGGGCAGATCGTGCGCGCGCTCGAGAGCGAGGGCCCGCAGACTCCCGACCGTCTCGCGCTGATCCTCGGCGCCCGGTTCTGGGAGGCAGACCGCTTCGACCGCGCGTTGGCCCTCGCGGTCAGCGACGGCCTCGTGGTGCGAGGCGCCGACGGGACGCTCGCCGCGAGCTGACCGACGCGGTCCGCCGTACGCCGGCCGGGTTCTCGACAAGGCTCGGTTCCGGGCGGCCTCGGTTCCCGGCGGCCTCGGTTCCCGGCGGCCTCAGTCCGCGGCGGCGCAGCGGCGCAGCGCGAGCAGCAGCAGTGACCGGGTGACGTCCGCGAGCTCGGCGAGGTCCACGTTCTCGTGGGGCCCGTGCGCGACGCGGATGTCGCCGGGTCCGTAGTGGAGCGTGGGGATGCCGCCGATACCGGCGTAGAGCCGCAGGTCGCTGCCGTAGACCTCGGCGGCCTGCAGCGGCTTCTGCCCTCCCCCGTCGACCACGGCCGCGACCACCTCGTCAACGAGCGGGTGGTCGGGGTCGATCCGGCCGCTGGCGAACTGACCCCCGGGCCAGGTGACGGTCGGCCGGTGCTCCCGCAGCCACGGGTCGCGCGAGCTGGCTCGGGCGACCGCGTCCTCCAGCGCCAGGCGGGCCTGCCGCGGGTCCTCGTCGAGCTGCACCCCCAGCCGGCCCTCGGCGACGAGCTTGTCGGGCACGTTGCTGGCCCAGTCCCCCGCCGAGACCACACCCACCGAGAGCGCGTAGGGAAGGTCGCTGCCGAACAGCGGGTCCGGCTCGTCGTTGCGCTCGGTCTCGAGCTCCTGGAGCGCGGCGTAGAGCGGCAAGAACGCCTCGAACGCGCTCACGCCCTCCCGGCGCATCGAGCCGTGCGCGGAACGCCCGCCCACCTCGATCCGGAACGTCAGCGCCCCGGCGGTCGCGGTGACGATGCGGCCGCTGGTGGGCTCGGTGATCACCGCTGCGTCGCCGCGGTGACCGCGCCGCAGGGTGGCGAACGCGCCGAGCCCGCCGTCCTCCTCGCCGATCACGCAGTGCACCGCGAGGGGTCGTTCGAGCCGGACTCCGGCCGCCCGGAGGGTGCGGACGACCGCGAGGTTCGCCGCCACACCCGCCTTCATGTCGCAGGAACCCCGCCCGTAGAGGGCGTTGCCGCGGATCTCGGCCGAGAACGGGTCGGACCCCAGCCAGGTCTCCGGGTCGCCGGGCGGGACCACGTCCAGGTGCCCCTGGAGGATCAGTCCCGGGACGCCCTCGCCCTGGGTCGTGCCCACGACTCCCACGCCACGGTCGCGCTCGGCCTCCGTGCCCGGGAACCACGGGTCGGCGGCAAGCTCGGCGAGGTCGAGCTCCCAGCGGTCCACGTCCATGTCCTCGGAGCGCAGGATCTCCGCGCACAGGTCCTGGACGTCCACCTCGGCCTCGCTGCCCGCCACGCTCGGCACGCGGACGAGGGTGGCGAGGTCCTCGACGAGGCGATCCTCGTCGAGATGGTCGAGGACAGCGGACTCGCGGTCGGTGGGGACGCCGGAACTCATGCGCACGAGTGTCTAGGGTGGGCGGCGTGGAGGCAAACACGCAGCAGCAGAAGCCGGCCGGACCCGTGCTCGGGATCGACATCGGCGGCAGCGGCGTCAAGGGGGCGCCGGTGGACCTCGCCACCGGCGAGTTCACCGACGAGCGCCACCGGATCCAGACGCCGCAGCCGGCCACCCCCGAAGCGGTCGCCGAGGTGGTCCGGGAGATAGCCGGCTCCTTCGCCGGCGACATCGGCGACAGCCCCGTCGGGATCACCATCCCGGCGGTGTGCCAGCACGGCGTCGCCCGGTCGGCGGCCAACATCGACCCGTCCTGGGTGGACGTGGACGTCGACGCGCTGTTCACCGAACGCCTGCAGCGACCGGTGCACGTGGTCAACGACGCCGACGCGGCCGGGGTCGCCGAGGCGCACTACGGGGCGGCGCGCAACGTGACCGGTCTGGTCATCCTCACGACCCTCGGGACCGGCATCGGGTCAGCGTTCCTGATCGACGGACGGCTGGTGCCCAACACCGAGCTCGGCCACCTCGAGATCGACGGGCACAACGCCGAGTCGCGCGCGGCGCAGTCCGCGATGGAGCGCGAGGACCTCACCTACGAGCAGTGGGCGAAGCGGCTCCAGCGCTACTACTCCCACGTCGAGGACCTGTTCTGGCCCGACCTGTTCGTCGTGGGCGGCGGGGTGAGCAAGAAGGCGGACAGGTTCCTGCCACTGCTGGACCTGCGGACCCCCATCGTCCCGGCGACACTGCGCAACAGGGCAGGCATCGTGGGCGCCGCGTGGTTCGCGAACGCGTTCGGTGACTGAACGTCCCGTGAACACCTGACCTGTCCCGCGTGAGCGGGACCTCCGACCCCTCGCCAGTACCGCCCGGCGTCCTTATTCTCAGGGAAACGAGCGAGTGGAGCCGGGATGACGAGCCTCGACCCTCTGCACCAGGGGCTCACCGACGCGTGGGCCCTGCACCAGGGCGCGTCGACGGTGGAGCACGTGGTGGTGGTGCTGCCGTCGTACACCCTCTTCGGCGCGGCGCGCGAGCACTACGCCTCGCGGATCTCGGGCCTGGAGCACCGACATCTGCTCAGCTTGCTCGAGATGAGCCACTCCCCCTCGTGCCACATCATCTTCGTCTCCTGCGAGGAGCCGGCGCCGGAGGTCCTGCGCTACGTGCTCTCGCTGATGCCGGAGACCGCCGGGGACGTCCTCTCCCGCTTCGAGGTGCTGGTGGTCCCCGGTCCGCGGAACCAGTCGCTGGCCGCGAACCTGCTGGAGCGGCCCGACCTGCTCGACGAGCTGCGGGAGCGGCTCCGCGGCCGACCCGCCATGCTCGACCCCTGGATCGTCACCCGTGACGAGGCGGCGGTGGCGCGGGCACTCGGCGTGCCGGTCAACGGACCTCTGCCGGCGCTGCGTCACCTCGGCACCAAGGGCGGCGGTCGCAGGCTGTTCCGGCAGCTGGGGGTTCCGGTGCCGGCGGGACGTGAGGAGATCCGCCAGCCCGGGGACGTGGTCGCCGCGATCCGGGCGCTGCGTCACGAGCAGCGGGCGCTGCGCGCGGTGGTGGTGAAGCTCGACGACAGCACCTCCGGCGACGGCAACAGGGTCCTCGAGCTCGGCGACCCGCTCGCCCTGCACAGCCGGTGGTCCGACGTCCGGCGGGTGACCGAGGCACTGCCCCCCTGGTTCCGGCAGGACCTGCGCCGCGGCGGCGTGGTGGAGGAGCTCGTCGAGGGGGCTACGGTCACCAGCCCCAGCGTGCAGCTCGACATCACGCCGTGCGGGGAGGTGCGCGTGCTCAGCACGCACGAGCAGGTCCTCGGGGGCCCGGACCTCCAGCTCTACGACGGCTGCCGGTTCCCGGCCATCCCGGCGTACTCCGCTGCCCTGGCCGAGCACGGCGGGACGGTGGGCCGCGCGCTCGCCGAGCGCGGAGCCGTGGGCCGGCTCAGCGTCGACTTCATGGCCCGCCAGGACCGTGACGGCGCCTGGCAGCTGTACGCGATCGAGATCAACCTCCGCAAGAGCGGTACGACGTACCCGTTCTCCGCGCTGCAGCACCTGGTGCCGGGCTGCTACGACCCCGGCGAGGGGCGCTACGTCACCGCGGACGGCTCCTGCCGCGCGTACTCCAGCAGCGACACCCTGCTCGACCAGGGCTGGGTCGGCCTGTCCCCGACCGAGGTCGTCGGTGCGCTGCGCGACTCCGGCGTCGCGTTCGACCCGGCCACCGGGAGCGGTGCTCTGGCGCACACGCTGAGCGGGCTCCGCGGCGAGGGCAGGCTGGGGCTCACCGCGATCGGACTCACCCCCGACCATGCCGCCGCGCTCTACGGCGACGCGGTCACCGCGCTGCGCAGGCTCGCCCGGCCGGCCGCTGCCGCGGCGTCACCCGCCGGCCCCTGAGCCGGCACGGCGACACCTGCCCGAACGGCCCGACACTGCCCGCCGGCCCGCCCGAACCGCGCCGGGCACGGCTGCGGCTGTGGCTGCGGCTGCGGGCAATGCTGAGGTTGCGGCTACGGCGACGACAGCAGGGTGCGGACCACGCGCAGGCCGACGGAGAGCCGGGCGAGGTCGGCCCGCTCGTCGGAGCAGATCTCGTCGAGCGTGGAGACCGCCCGGGTGACCACGACCTGGTCGTCCTCCTCCCAGTCCGCGATACGCACCGGCGCCGGCTGCCCACTCTCGGTCTCCATGAGCACCTGGGCGGTCAGCCGGGCGTGGACGCTGTGCAGCTCGTCCCGCAGCGCGGCCCGCGCCATCGTCTGCCAGCGGTCGTCGCGCGGCAGCGCCAGGATCCGGGTGACCATCGCGGGCAGGCCGAGGCGCTCGCCGAGCGCGAAGTGCACGCGCGCCACCTCCAGGGGGTCCACCTGCTCCCGCTTGGCGGTGTCCACGATCCCGAGGATCGCGTAGGCCGGCGGCAGCACCGCGACCTTGGACGCCAGCTCGTCCGGGACCGAGGCGGCCACCAGCGCCTTGCGCCGCGCCTCGTAGGCGTCCAGCTCGCGGCCCGAGAGCAGCTCGGGCAGCGCGGCCATCACCTGCTGCGCGGTCACCTCGAAGTAGTCCGCCACCGCCTCCGAGTCCAGGGGCGGGCGCCGGTTGTTGATCAGCCAGCGGGACGCCCGCTCGACCAGCGTGCGCATCTCCAGCCGCATCCGCGTCTGCACGCCGGCGTCGATCTTGTTGTCGAAGGTGGCGATCTCCTCCTGGAGCATCCGCGTCCCGAAGATCTCCTGGGCCAGGAAGTTGGCGCGGGTGACCTCCGCAGCCGACGCGCTCGTCTCGCTGGAGATCCGGTGGAAGTAGGTGATCCCCGCGTTGTTCACCAGCTCGTTGACGATCTGGGTCACGATGATCTCCCGGCGCAGCGGGTGCTCCTCCATCTGCTTGCGGTAGGCCTGGCGCATCTTCGACGGGAAGTAGCTGAACAGGTCCCCGCGCATGAACGGGTCGTCGGGCACGTCGGTGTCGATCAGCTCGTCGGCCAGCACGATCTTGGTGTAGGCCAGGAGGACCGACAGCTCCGGCGCGGTGAGCCCCTGCCGGCGCTCGATCCGCTCCGCGACCTGCTTGCGGCTGGGCAGGAACTCCAGCTCGCGGTTCAACAGCCCCTGCCGCTCCAGCCGCCGGGTCCAGTCCTCGTGCACGTGCAGCAGGGCGGGCGCCTGCGCCTCGGCGTTGGCGAGCGCGAGGTTCTGGTCGTAGTTGTCGTCGAGGACGAGATCGCCGACCTCGTCGGTCATCGAGGCGAGCAGGTCGTTGCGCTGCTTGCCGGTCAGGTCGCCGTTGGCCACCACCCGGTCCAGCAGGATCTTGATGTTCACCTCGTGGTCAGAGGTGTCCACGCCGGCGGAGTTGTCGATGAAGTCGGTGTTGATCCGGCCGCCGTTGCGGGCATACTCGATCCGGCCGCGCTGGGTGAGGCCCAGGTTGCCGCCCTCGCCGACGCACCGGCAGCGCAGCTCGCCACCGTTGACGCGGATCGGGTCGTTGGCCTTGTCGCCGGCGTCCGCGTGCGACTCGGCGGCGCTCTTGACGTAGGTGCCGATGCCGCCGTTCCACAGCAGGTCCACCGGTGCGAGCAGGATCGACCTCATGAGCTCGGCCGGGGTCATCGCAGTGACGTCGTTGCCGAGCCCCAGCGCCCGTCGTACCTGCGCGGAGACCGGGATCGACTTCAGGCTGCGGGAGTAGACGCCGCCGCCCTCGGAGATCAGGCTCGTGTCGTAGTCCTTCCACGAGGACCGGGGCAGGTCGAACAGCCGGCGCCGCTCGGCGAACGACCTGGCCGCGTCGGGGTCGGGGTCGAGGAAGATGTCGCGGTGGTCGAACGCGGCCACCAGCCGGGTGTGCTCGGAGAGGAGCATGCCGTTGCCGAACACGTCCCCGGACATGTCGCCGATGCCGACGCAGGTGAAGTCCTCGTTCTGGCAGTCGATGCCCATCTCCCGGAAGTGCCGGCGCACCGACACCCACGCGCCCCTCGCGGTGATCCCCATCGCCTTGTGGTCGTAGCCCGCCGAGCCGCCGGACGCGAACGCGTCACCGAGCCAGAAGCCGTAGTCCTGGGAGACCTGGTTGGCGATGTCGGAGAACGTGGCCGTGCCCTTGTCCGCGGCGACGACGAGGTAGGAGTCGTCGGGGTCGTGGCGCACCACCCGTGCCGGCGGGACGGTCTTGCCGTCGACGAGGTTGTCGGTGATGTCGAGCAGCCCGCTGATGAACGTCTTGTAGCAGCTGATGCCCTCGGCCATCCAGGCGTCCCGGTCGGAGGGGTCGGGCAGCTGCTTGCAGAAGAACCCGCCCTTGGCGCCGACCGGCACGATCACGGCGTTCTTCACCATCTGCGCCTTGACCAGGCCCAGGACCTCGGTGCGGAAGTCGTCGCGTCGGTCCGACCAGCGCAGACCACCGCGGGCGACCGCGCCGAAGCGCAGGTGCACACCCTCGACGCGGGGCGAGTACACGAAGATCTCGAACCGCGGACGGGGCTCGGGCAGCTCCGGGATCGCGCTGGGCTCGAGCTTGAGGGAGATGTAGGGCTTCGGCCCGCCGTCCGCCGCCGGCTGGTAGTAGTTCGTGCGCAGGGTCGCCTTGATCACGGTCAGGTAGGACCGGAGGATGCGGTCGTGGTCGAGGCTGGCGACGTCCTCAAGGGCGTGCGTGATCCGGGCCTCGACCTCGGCGAGCAGCGCCTCCCGGGACTCGTTGGTGGCGGCCAGGTTGCCGTTGCGTCCGGGGTCGAACCGGGCCTCGAAGAGGTCCACGAGGTAGCGCGTGATGTCGACGTTGTTGCGCAGCGCGTCCTCGATGTAGTCCAGGGCGAACGGGGTGCCGCCCTGACGCATGTACTTGGCGTAGGCGCGCAGCACCGACGCCTGTCGCCAGGTCAGGCCGGCGGCGAGCACGAGCGCGTTGAACCCGTCGCTCTCGTTCAGCCCGTCCCAGACCGCGTTGACGGTGTCCTGGAACAGCTCGCGGGCGCCCGGTCGCAGGGTCCTCGGGTAACGCAGCCCGAAGTCGTAGATGTACGACGGACGGGGCAGCCCCTCGAGGTCGTAGGGCCGCTCGTCGATCACCTCGATGCCCATCGTCGACAGCGTCGGCAGCACCTGGCTCAGCGAGAGCGGAGGGCCGATCCGGAACACCTTGAGCCGGGCCTCGCCGGGGACCGCGTCGACGGGCTCGTACAGCGAGAGCGCGAGCCCCTCCTCCCCCTCGATCGCCTCCAGCCGGCCGAGGTCGACCGACGCCGTGCGGGGGGCGTAGTCCTCCTTGTAGGCCTCGGGGAACGACGCGGCGTAGGTCCGGCTGAGGCGGGAACCCTCCTCCTCGCCGTACTCGGCGATCACGGCCGCCACGAAGTCGTCGCGCCAGGACCGGGCCGCCTCGGCGAGCTTGCGCTCGAGGTCCTCCTCGTCGTAGTCGCCGACCAGCTCGCCCTTCCTCGGTCGCACCACGAAGTGCAGCCGCGCGAGCAGCGACTCGCTCACCCGGGCGGTGTACTCCAGCGACTCGCCCCGCAGCTCACGCTTGAGGATCGCCGCGATCCGCTCCCGGACCGCGGTGGTGTAGCGGTCTCGCGGCAGGTAGACCAGGCAGGACAGGAACCGACCGTAGACGTCGCGGCGCACGAACAGCCGCACCTGGCGCCGCTCCCGGGTGTGCAGCACGGCCAGCGCGATCGGGACGAGCTCCTCGATCGGGGTCTGGAACAGCTCATCGCGCGGGTAGGTCTCCAGCACGTCCATCAGCGCCTTGCCGGTGTGGCTCAGCGGGTCGAAGCCGGCCTGGTCGATGACCTCGCGGGCCTTCACCCGGATCACCGGGATCCGGGTCAGCGACTCGGTGTAGGCGGCGGAGGAGAACAGGCCGAGGAACCGGCGCTCACCGACCACCTCGCCGTTCTCGTCGAAGGTCTTCACCCCGACGTAGTCCAGGTAGACCGGGCGGTGGACGGTGGCCTTGGAGTTCGCCTTGGCGAGGACCAGCAGGGTCTTCTCGCGCGCCTTGGCCTTGACCAGCGGCGGCAGCTTGCCGAACGAGGGTGACATGTCCTGGTCTGCGCGGAGGATGCCGAAGCCGGTGCCGGGCACCGCGCGCAGCACCTCGTCGTCGTCCTCCCGCTCCAGGCGGTACTCACGGTAGCCGAGGAAGGTGAAGTGGTCGTCGGCGAGCCACTCCAGGAGCGCCTTGCCCTCCTCGATCTCCTCCTCGGACAGCGGCGGCGGGGTCTGCTCCAGGTCGGCCACGATCTCGGCGACCTGGTTGTGCATCTTCTGCCAGTCCTCGACGGCCTCGCGGACGTCGCGCAGCACCTTGTTCAGCGTCTGCTCGATGTGCGCGAGGTCCTCGGGCTCGGTCTCCCGATCGATCTCGATGTGCATCCACGACTCGCGGAACACGTCGTGGGGCATGTCCGCGGCGCGCACGCCCTGGTCCTCCGCGGAGTAGATCTCGACCAGCTCGCCGGTGAGGTCGCGGCGGACCAGCAGCTGGGGGTGCACCACGACGTGGACGTTGCGGCCCTGCTCGTTGAGCTCCATGGTGACCGAGTCGACGAGGAAGGGCATGTCGTCGGTGACCACCTCGACCACGGTGTGCCCGTTCGCCGACCAGCCGTGCTCGGAGACGGTGGGGGTGAACACGCGGATGTTGGCGGTGCCCTGGGGCCGGGACTGCGCCAGCTTGTACTGGCTCATCGCCGCGCCGTACACGTCGATCTCGCTGCGGGACACGATGTCCTCGGGGGCGACGTGCCGGTAGTAGGACCGGAGCAGCTGCTCGGTGGTGGTGCCCGGGGGGCCACCTGCGCCCTTGCGGTGGGCGGCGAGCTCAGCCGCCCGGGTGATGAGGTCGTCCTTGCTCTCATCCAGCGTGGTACGCACGGGGCATCAACCTTTGTCGCTCCAGCACGAGCCGTTGCGGGCATGGTCAAGCGGCCTTGACGGCTCGGGACGGCACGCCGTTGTGCCGACAATCTGACCCTAGAGCGTGCCCCCTCCGGCGACAACACGGGGTGGCGCGGGCGTGTCTGGTCGGCGAGACCCGCCGCACCTGGCCCGGAGCACGCGCACCGGGGCGCTCACAGCCTCGAACGCAGCTCCCACAGGAGCGGGTAGTACTTCAGCGGCAGCCGGGTCCGCAGGTACTCCGCACCCGAGGACCCGCCGGTCCCGGTCTTGGTGCCGATCATCCGCTCCACCATGACGATGTGCCGGGCACGCCAGGCCGCCGCCAGCTCGTCGTGCTGCAGCAGCGCCTCGGCGAGCGCCCAGACGTCGGCGAAGGAGCCGCGGTCGAACGCCGCCCGGCGTACCGACGCGGTGATCTCCTCGTCGTCACCGGCGGGCAGCCCGCGCTCCCGCAGCACGTGCACGAACGCGTCCCACAGCGTCGGCTCGTCCAGCCGCTGGCGCAGCCGGGCCCGCTCGTCGTCGGTCAGTCCCTTGAACCGCTTGACGAACGACGGATCCTTGGCGCCGGAGAGGAACTCGAGCTCGCGGTACTGGACCGATTGGAAGCCGCTGGCCGGGGCCAGGGCCTGCCGGAACTGCAGGAAGTCCTGCGGGGTCATCGTCTCCAGCACGTCGACCTGCTGGACGAGCACCCGCTCGACCACGTGCATCCGCTGCAACAGGTGCTGGGCCCACCACAGCCGGTTCGGGCTGTGCTCGGAGCCGCTGCGGGTGCCGAGCATCGCATCGCGGGCCGCGGTGGCCTCGTGCAGCAGCTGCTGGAACCACAGCTCGTACACCTGGTGGATGGTGATGAACAGCAGCTCGTCGTGCGCCGGCGGCCGCGACTCGAGCTCCTGGGCGGAGAGCAGCTGCTCGAGCCGGAGGTAGCTGCCGTAGGTGAGTCGGGCGCCCTGCTCGCCGAACTGCACCTGTGTCCCACCCCACTCCCCCGCCCAGGGCGTGGAGCCGTCAGTGGAGTCGTCGCGTGGTCCAGTCGAAGTCACACCGGGGAGCGTAGCCACCGGTGCGGCGATACGTCATGATGGGGCGCCATGAGGATCCACCACGAGCTCAAGTACGACGCCACTCCCGACGAAGTCCATGCGATGCTGGCCGACCCCGCCTTCCGGGAGCGGGTCTGCGAGGCCCAGCACGTGAACTCGAGCGACGTCACCATCACCCCGAAGGGCGACGGCATGACGGTGGTGGTCGACCAGAAGCGGCCGACCGACGGGATCCCCGGCTTCGCGCTGAAGTTCGTCGGGGACCAGATCCACATCCTGCAGAAGGAGGAGTGGTCGTCGACCGAGCAGGCTGCGCTCGACGTGAGCATCCCCGGCAAGCCCGGTCACCTCAAGGGCACGGTGCGGCTCGCCGGCGACGGTGCGGCCACGGTCCAGACCGTCGAGGGCGAGCTGAAGGTGCACATCCCGCTCGTGGGCGGCAAGCTGGAGAAGCTGATCGCGGACCTGCTGGCGTCGGCACTGCGCGCGGAGCAGCGCGTCGGCACCGCCTGGCTGGCCGGCGACCGCTAGAGCTGGAGGTCCTGCACGGACCGCTCCGCCTCCTCGGCGGCCAGGTCACGCTTGCGGAGCACGTGCACGACGACCGCGAGCACCACGAACGGCCCGAACGCCACGACGCCCAGCAGGACGGTCTCGTAGGCGTGCAGGGCACCGAGGTGCAGCGGCACGGGAATGTCCATCGCCTTCGATTCTGACAGACGAGGCCCCGCCGGATCGCCGGCGGGGCCTCGTCGTCGTCAGGGCGGGTGAGGCTCAGCCCATGTGCGGGTAGCGGTAGTCCTTCGGCGGGTCGAAGGTCTCCTTGATCGACCGCGGCGAGGTCCAGCGCAGCAGGTTCGACGGGGCACCGGCCTTGTCGTTGGTGCCCGAGGCGCGAGCGCCACCGAACGGCTGCTGGCCGACGACGGCGCCGGTCGGCTTGTCGTTGATGTAGAAGTTCCCGGCCGCGAACCGGAGCTCCTCGCGGGTCCACGCGATCGCGTGGCGGTCCTGGGCGATGACCGCGCCGGTGAGGGCGTACGGCGCGATGGACTCCATCTGCCGCACCACGGTCTCGTAGTCGCCGTCGTCGAAGACGTGCACGGCGAGGATCGGCCCGAAGTACTCGGTGCTGAACATCTGGTCGGTCGGGTCCCCGCCCTCGACCACGGTGGGCCTGACGAAGTAGCCCTCGGAGTCGTCGACCTGGCCGCCGGCGAGCACCTCGAGGGTCTTGGACCGCTTGGCCCGCGCGATCGCCTTCTTGTGCTTGGCGAAGGCCCGCTCGTCGATCACCGCGCCCATGAAGTTGGACAGGTCCGTGACGTCACCCATCGTCAGCGACTCGACGTCGGCGACGAGCTGGTCGCGCATCTTGCGCCACACCGACCGCGACACGTAGGCGCGGGAGGCCGCCGAGCACTTCTGGCCCTGGAACTCGAACGCGCCGCGCAGCAGGGCGACCCGGAGCACGTCGGGGTCGGCCGACTCGTGCGCGACCACGAAGTCCTTGCCGCCGGTCTCACCGACGATGCGCGGGTAGCCGCGGTACTTGGTGATGTTCTCGCCCACCGTGGCCCACAAGTGCTGGAACGTGGGGGTGGAGCCGGTGAAGTGGATGCCGGCGAGGTCAGGGTGCTTGAGCGCGACCGCGGACACGTCGAGGCCGTCGCCGGGAAGCATGTTGATCACGCCCGGGGGCATGCCCGCCTCCTCGAGCAGCTCCATGGTCAGGTGCGCGGCGAGCTGCTGGGTCGGCGAGGGCTTCCAGATCACCGTGTTGCCCATGAGCGCCGGAGCGGTCGGCAGGTTGCCGGCGATCGCGGTGAAGTTGAACGGCGTGATCGCGTAGACGAAGCCCTCGAGCGGGCGGTGGTCGCTGCGGTTCCACACCCCGCGGGAGTTCGCGATCGGCTGCTCCGCGACGATCTGCTTGGCGTAGTGGGCGTTGAACCGCCAGAAGTCGATCAGCTCGCAGGCGGCGTCGATCTCGGCCTGGAAGGCGGTCTTGGACTGGCCGAGCATGGTCGCGGCGTTGAGACGCTGGCGCCACGGGCCGGCGAGCAGGTCCGCGGCCTTGAGCAGGATCGCAGCACGCTCGTCGAGCGGCAGGGAGCGCCACCCCGGCGCGGCCTCCTGCGCTGCGGCGATCGCGGCCTTGGCGTCGGCCTGGGTCGAGTTCTTCAGGACACCGAGGACGTGCTGGTGGTCGTGCGGCTGCACGACCGGGATCTCCGCGCCGCCGCCCATCTTCTTCGCGCCGCCGATGGTGGCGGTGAGGTCGACCTGCTGCGCCTCGAGGTTCTTCAGCTCTACCTCCAGCGCGGCCCTCTCGGGGCTGCCCGGAGCGTAGGTCAGGTTCGGCTCGTTGACCGGAGCCGGGGTGTGGGTGATCGCGTCCATGAGGCCGATCGTGTCAGACCCGGCGGGCTACTCCCAAGTCGCCTCGGCCTGCCCGTCGTACGCCTCGAGCAGAGTCCCGATCTCCTGGGTGGCGTACCAGCCGATCTCGTGGTCGGTGCACCGCTCGACGACGGCCGCCGCCTTCTCGTCCCCCTCGGCCGCGCGCTCCCAGAGAGGCCTCGCTTCCGCCACGGCGTCCTCGGCGTCCTCGGCGTCGACGTGCACGGCGGCGACCGCCCGCAGCGGCACGACCTCGGCGACCTCGACCAGGGTCAGGTCCTCGTGCTCGACGGGCAGCACCGAGTCCACGTCCACGGCGATCACGACCCGGCGGGGCGGGTCCTCGTCGGTGAGCAGCGCGAGGGAGTCCTGCGCGGCCGCCGTCATCGCGACGTACTCCCAGTCCTCGTCGGTGCCGTCGGCCAGCTCGGCGCGGAGGGCGTCGGTCACCGCGTGCGCCAGCAAGGGCGAGGGCCCGATCCCACCCGAGACCACCGCCTCACGCAACAGGGCGTAGCTGCTCGGGACGTAGACACGGATGCTCACTTCTTCTCCTTCGGGGAGCTGACCTTCTTGCGGCCGCGGGGTGCGCGCGCCCGGCTCTCGCTGACGCTGTCGACCAGCTCGTCGAGGGCCTCGGTGATGCACTGGCCGATCACGTCCACGTCAGGCAGCGCGTCCCGGTCGGCGTTGAGACCGAAGTAGACGTGCCCGTCGTAGGAGGTGACGCCGATGGCCAGCCCGTGTCCCGGCAGCAGCGGCGGCACCGGGTAGCTCTCGAGCATCTGCGCTCCGGCGGCGTAGAGCGGGAACTGCGGGCCGGGGACGTTGGTGACGACAAGGTCGAACCCGCGTCGTGCCTGCGCCGCCGCCACGCGGGAGCCCAGGGCGTGGAAGGTGGTCGGCGCGAACCCGGCGACGTCGGCGAGCCGGTCCGCGGCCACCGCCAGGCCGGTGTCCTTGTGCGCCTTGAGCGCGTAGGAGACCTGGTGCAGCCGCACCACCGGGCTGGTCTCGCCGATGGGCAGGTTGAGCAGGTGACCGGTGACCTGGCTGCCGAGCGAGGTCGGCTCCAGATCGCTGTCGAACACGCTCATCGGCACCATCGCCTTCAGGTGCCGGCTGCCGTGCACCGACTCCGCCCGGGTCATCAGCCAGGACCGCATCGCGCCGGTGAGGGTGGCCAGGATGACGTCGTTGACGGTGCCGCCGTGCACGCGGCGCACCCGACGGTAGTCCTCCAGCGACGTCTTCACCGTCACGAACCGGCGCTGCTCGGACAGCTCGGCGTGAATCGGGGTCTCCGGCTGGGCACGCCGGTTGGTGAGCGCCTCGGCCAGGGTGACAGCCCGGCGCCCTCCTGCCGCGGCCACCCGGACCAGGCTCTGCGCGTTCGCACGCGCGGTCTCCAGGACCTGCGCCGGGTGCCGGACCGTCTCCCCGACCGCCTCGGCCATCAGCCCCGGCGGGCTCGGCTCGCGGTCCGGACGCCAGTCGTCGTGCACGGTCTTGCGCGGCTCGGGGTGCACGTCGAGGATCACCTGGCCGAGGTCGACGGTGGAGATGCCGTCGACCAGGATCTGGTGCGACTTGGACAGGATCGCGAACCGGCCGCCCTCGATCCCCTCGACCAGGTACACCTCCCACAAGGGCCGGTTCCGGTCGAGCCGCCGGGACATGATCCGCGCGGTCAGCTCCCGCAGCTGGTCCATCGTGCCCGGGCGGGGCAGGGCCGAGCGACGCACGTGGTAGGTCAGGTCGAAGTCGTCGTCGTCGACCCAGACCGGGTTCGCCAGCCGGCCGGGCACGGTGCGGATCCGCTGCCGGTAGCGGGGCACGAACGCGATCCGGTCCGCGATCAGGCCGACCAGCCGGTCGTAGTCGAAGCCGTCGCCGGCGGGCTCGAAGACCTCGAGGGTCGCGTTGTGCATGGGGGCACTGGCCGACTCGTTCGCCAGGAATGCCATGTCCGCCGGCCGAAGCCGCTCGCTCATCGGGTCCCCTTCCACAGGCCGCAGTGCCCCGAGGCTACCGAGCGGCCCCTCGGCGTGTGACAGCCGCCCTGGCCGTCGTACCCCTTGGCGGTCGTGGGATTCTTGCAGGGTCGAACCTGTCGGAACACCACAAAGGAGACCCGCATGAGAAGGGCCCTCGTTCTCGCCGTCGTCGCCGTGCTCGCCCTGGCGGGGTGCGCCGGCACCGAGGACGAGCCGAGCGGGAGCACCACTGCGGAGAGCACCTCGGCGACGCCCACCCCGTCCCCCGAGGAGTCCTCGGCGCCCGCGTCGCCGACCCCGGGCGAGTCTGAGGACGACGCCATCGAGATCGAGATCGAGGGTGACCGGATCGAGCCGAACGGCAAGCTCGTCGAGGCCACGGCCGGCGAGCCGCTGACGCTGCGGATCGAGTCCGACCGCGCCGCCGAGCTGCACGTCCACTCCAGCCCCGAGCAGGTGATCGAGGTGGAGCAGGGCGAGTCGACCGTGGAGCTGACCGTCGAGACGCCCGGCGTGGTCGACGTCGAGGAGCACGACTCCGGGATCGTGATCCTCCAGCTCGAGGTCCGCTGACGTGGTCCTCGCTCACGGCATCGGGGGCGCCCAGGACCTGCCGATCCCCGCCGAGTTCTTCATCGCCGGGGCGGGTGCCGCGCTCGCGATCTCGTTCATCGTGCTGGCGTTCGCCTGGCGGACGCCGCGCTTCGACGCCGCCACCTCCGGGCGACCGCTGCCGTTGTGGCTGGCGCGCATCATCGACGGGCCGGTGCTGCCGACCGTGCTGCGCGTGCTCGGCCTCGCCTTCTTCGTCTACGTCGCCTGGGCCGCGACCGCCGGACCCGACCTGCTGATCAACCCGACCTTCGGCGTGGTCTACGTGATCCTGTGGGTCGGGCTGGTTCCGGCGTCGTTGCTGTTCGGACCGTTCTACAAGGCCGTCAGCCCGGTGCGCACGATCCACCTCGTCTTCAGCCGGCTCACCGGTGGCAGTCCCGAGCAGGGTGTGCTGCCCCTGCCCCGTTGGGTCGGGTACTGGCCCGCCGCGCTCGGCCTGTTCGCGTTCGTGTGGCTCGAGCTGATCTACCCCGACTCGACGTACCTCTCCCCCGTCCGGCTCTGGTTCGCGGTGTACCTCGCGACCACACTGGTCGGCAGCGCGCTGTTCGGCGCCCGCTGGCTGGAGGCTGCCGACCCGTTCGAGGTCTACTCGACCCTGGTCGGGCACCTGTCGGTGTTCGGCCGGCGCGCCGACGGCACCCTGGTCACCCGGAGCCCGCTGGGCAACCTCGACGGGGTGCCGGCGGCGCCGGGGCTGGCCGCGGTCACCGCGGTGCTCTTCGGCAGCACGGCCTTCGACAGCTTCAAGGACTCCAACTACTGGCTGCGCTTCACCCAGACCACCGAGCTCGACATGACCTGGGTGAACACGCTGGTGATGCTCGGGTTCTGCCTGGTCGTGGGGCTGAGCTTCGCGCTGGCCACGATGGCGACCGGCGTCGGGGACGGGGTACGTCGGATCCAGCTGCCGGCTCTGTTCGCGCACTCGGTCGTGCCGATCATCGTCGGCTACATGGTCGCGCACTACCTGACCCTGTTCGTCGAGACCGGCCAGCAGACCCTGATCCAGCTCAGCGACCCGATGGGCACCGGCGCGAACCTGCTGGGTACGGCGGACTGGTCGGTGAACTACTGGCTCTCCGCGCACCCGACCTTCCTCGCCCTGGTCAAGGTGCTCGCCGTGGTGGTCGGGCACGTGCTCGGGGTCATCGCCGCGCACGACCGCGCGGTCCGGCTGCTGCCCCGGCGGCACCAGCTGACCGGTCAGCTGCCGCTGCTGTTCGTGATGGTGTTCTACACCGTCAGCGGACTCTTCCTGCTGTTCGGCGCCTGAGCGTCCGCCGTCCCTGCCGCCTCTGTCGTCCGGTCGCCCCCTCCCGCGTTCCCGCGGGTGCGCCGGCGACCGCGCCTGCCGCTGCGTCGGCCACCGCGGCGACCGCCCGGCGCAGCGGGGAGTCCCCCTGCTCGACCAGGCTCCGTCCGGCCACCAGGGCACGGTCAGCCGCAGCGCGGTCGTCGGGCACGAAGTGCACGCTTGCCGGGGTCACGTAGCCCTCGATCATCGAGCGGACCTCGCGCTCGCCCCAGCCCAGCGAGGGGCGGGTGCGGTTGACCACCACCCGCACGGTGGCGACGGGGACGACACCGAGCAGCTCGACCAGGCCGCGGGCCAGCCGGGCCAGGCCGACCGGGTCCGCCGACCCGACCACGACCACCTCGTCGGCCGCCTCGAGCCCGGCGAGGGTCATGTGGTTGCGCTGCAGCCCGCCCCCGCCGAACGCGGCGGCCGGGTCCGCCTCGAGGCTGAACCCGAGGTCCAGGACCACGTGGTCGCACGCGGCCCGCGCCTGCTCCAGCACCGTGTCGAAGGCGGCCTCGCGCACCTCGGTCCACCGGTCCGCCCTGGGGATTCCGGTGAGCACCGCCAGCCGTGGGGACACCTGCCGCAGGGTCTGCGCGAGCCGGACCGGCTCCAGGTGCCCGGCGTTGGCCAGCCGGGCGGCGCGGAGCAGCCCGGAGACCTCGTCGAGGATGCCGAGGTGCTGGGCGACCGCGCCGCCGTAGGGGTCGGCGTCGACCAGCACCGTCTCCCGGCCACGGTGCGCGAGCTCGGAGGCGAGCCCGACGGCGAGTGTGGTCCGTCCGGGTGCCCCGACCGGGCCCCACACCGCCACCAGTCGCCCCGGCTCCCGCTCCTCCTCGGGGGCCGGAGGCGAGTCGGCGACGCGCTCGGTCGACGGGGAAGCCGGAGCGACCGCCCTGTCGTCCCCGGTCGGCAAGGCGGGGACGGTCGGGGCCGCGGCGTCGCGCAGCACCGGCACGAGCCCGTCGAGGCCGTCCGCGGGAAGCACGGCGTGCACGCCCCAGCTGCTCGCGCGCTCCTGCGACCGACCCAGGTCGTCGGCGTCGGCCACCAGGACGGCGCCGACGCCACAGCGGCGCAGCATGCCGACCGCGTCCGCGTCCAGCCCGACCAGGCCGGCGGCCACCAGCGCGACCTGCCCCTGCCCGGTGCCGGCCGAGGCCAGCAGGTCGGGGACGTCCACGCACCTCTTCACCAGCACCAGCGGGGAGCCGGCGGAGGTCAGCTCGCGCAGCGCCTCGACCTCCCACGGCGCGCCGCCGGCGGCGACCAGCACCGGCACCCGCTCCCCCACAGCCACGGCCTACCCCTGCCGCGTGAGGGTCACGTCGCCGCCGCCGATCCGGGCCAGCGCGGCACCGAGCTGGTCGGCGTCCTGCTGCTCGAGGCCCACGATCACCTGACGGGTCGTGGAGGGCCCCAGCGTGGTCGACGACGCGGGCACGGAGACCACCACGACGTCGTCGAAGACCTGTGCCGCCGGCTCCGAAGCCTCGGACGGGCCCGCCGCTCCGGTCACCCAGACGTCCACCACCGACCCTTCGCGCACGGTCACCGGGACGGCCTCGGCGGCGACCGCCAACGGCACCTCGACGAGCGAGGCGTCCTGCTCCGCGGCGAGCGCGCCACGCGGCAGCATCTCGCCGGCCGTCAGCGACCGCCCCGCCACCGCACCGGCCGGGAGGGCGGCGTCCGCCGACACGTAGTGGTCGGCCACCCGGCCCGAGGGGAACCGGACGTCGACCCGCTCCAGGTCGGCCGCACCGAGCGTGGCGCCGGCCGCCACGTCGTGCCGCAGCGCCCACACCGCCACCGTGTCGTCGGCGGAGGCGAGGACACGGGCGCCGAGCAGCACACAGCCGGCGACGAGGGCGACCCCCACGGCGAGCCGCGGGTCCCTCCAGCTCGGGCGGGTCGCCCGGCGGGCCGGGGGCGCGTCGTGCGCCAGGCCGGGCGACGAGGTGGTTGTGGTGCTCACCGCGACATCATGCTCCTTCCGGACGGCGGCTTCCGGCCCCATCCACAGGCAAACGGACGCAACGACTCGTGAACGCGACGAAGGAGTGGCAGAGTTGGGGCATGGCCAGCAGCGGCAACCAGCCCCGCTTCCTGCAGCTCGCGGACGTGGCGGAGATCCTCAACACCTCGACCGCTCAGGTGTACGCCCTGGTCCGGCGCGGCGACCTCCCGGCAATCAAGATCGGTGGCCGCGGCCAGTGGCGGGTGGAGACGAGCGAGCTGGAGGCGTTCATCCAGCGGGCCTACGCCGAGACCCGGTCGTTCGTCGACCAGCACCCGTACGTCGAGTCGGGCTCGTCCGACCACCCCGCCACCGACTGAGCCCGCCGGGTTCATCGCGCCGACACCGCCGCCAGCCCGGCGAAGGTCACGAGGGTGACTCGGCCCCAGGTCTCCCGCACGCTCGACACGTCGGGCGCGAGCTCGACGAAGTCCTCGCCCACCCGTGCGAGCCGGCCCGCGGTGCGCGTCCCGTCCTGATGGTGCACGGTCACGCTCTCCCCGGCCTCGGAGAGGCGCCGTAGCACCGACCCGAGGCCGAGCCGGGCCACGGCGGGACGCGCCTCCTCCACCAGCGAGCGCTCCGAGAGCCCCGTCGCCGTGCGCACGGCATCGAGGCGCACGACCCAGGTCGCGCCGGCAGGGGCGACCTCGAGCGCGAACCAGTCCCGCCCGGCGCGCTCCACGTTCCCGTCCAGCACCCCCACGCCCGACACGCAGACGCTGACCCGGTGCCCCACCGAGGCATGCACCCGCGACGTGAGCGGAACCCGGGCGTACTCCGCACGGACACGGTCGGCGACCTCGGCGTCCCGGTCGGCCAGATGGATCCCCTCGGCCTGCTGCTCGAGGTCCTCGATCAGGTCGAGGAGGTGGTCGCGCTCACCCATGAAACGGACCTTCCCGATTTTCCGCGCGACTGTCAACGTCTGTGGACAAACGGTTGACCCCATTTCCAAACCGGGCGTAGAAAAAGCAAACGGACGCAAACGCAAGGATCGGGGGTCGAGGCGATGACATCCGTGCGTGCGGCACTGACGGCGGCGCGGGCCGCGCTGGTGGCCACGGCGCTGACGACCGGTGGGGCGGTCGGCGGCGTCGTCGTGATGCGGGTCGTGCAGCCGGCGTTGCGGGCCGGCGTCGACGAGCTGCGGTCCGCGGAATCCCTCTCCACCGCGCAGCTCGACGTCCTCGTCGTCGCCGCATGTGCAGGGGCACTCGGGCTGAGCCTGGCGTGGGTCGGGGCAGCCATGGCCCTCACGGTCGTCCAGGTGGCACTCACCGCCGCCGGGCACCGCGCCGCCGCGACGGTCGGGCGCCTGGTCTCCGCCACCACCCCTCGCGCGCTGCGCCGTGTCGTGGCGCTGGCCTGCGGAGTGGCCCTGACCACCCCGGCCTGGGCCTCCCCAGCGGCGGCGACGGCCACCTCGGCGGAGCCGGCCGAGGCCGGTCCCCCGAGAGCGGCACCCGCCGCCTCGCTGACCGGGCTGGCGGTCCCGGAGCGCGTCACCGGGTCCGTGCTCGACCAGACCAGACGGACGCGACCGACGACGCCACCCACGCACGTGGTGGTGCGGGCCGGCGACTCGCTGTGGACCATCACCGCCGACCTGCTCGCGGCCGGCTCCGCGCCGCAGGACCCTGGACGGTCCGACACCCTCCGGAGGTCCCCGCCGGGCCACGCACCGACCGCGGAGCAGGTCGCCCGCGGCTGGCGAGCCCTCTACCGGGCCAACGCACGCGGGGTCGGGCCCGACCCGGATCTCATCTACCCCGGGGACGTGCTGCGCGTCCCTGCCCAGCACGTCGACAGGAAGGACGAGTCATGAACAGCAACCAGGCCGCCTCGGGCCAGCCGTCGAGCACGTCACCCGCCCGGGGGACCGTCCCCGAGCCCCCCTGGGCCTCGGTGACGCCGGTCCCCGTGCCCGTCGCGTCCGTCCAGGGCACCCTGGCCCTGGACCTGGCCGGCGCCCCTCCACTCCCGCAGACGCCCGAGCTGCGCGTCGTGGGGACCGGGACCGCTCCGGCCGGAGGCGAGGGCGCCGATGGCTGCCCCACGGGCGGTGCCGCGGGCGCCGACGTCACGGCGTGGTCCGGGCGGTTCGCCCAGGCCGTGGTCGAGGTCCTCGGGGGCGACCGTCCGTTGAGCCAGCTGGTCCGCTGGACCTCGACGCGGGTCTACGCCGACCTCGACCGGCGGGTGCGGATCCTGGGCCGCACCACCGGGGCGGGCCAGCGTGCCCGCACCGTGCGCCCGCAGGTCCGCAGCGTGCACGTCTTCCAGCCGAGCGCGGACGCCGCCGAGGTCAGCGTGCACGTGCGGCACGGTCGCCGCTCGCGTGCGCTGGCGGCCCGGCTGGAGCTGCGGCGTGGCCGCTGGCAGTGCACAGCCCTGCAGCTCGGGTGAGCTGCAGGGCTGTGGCGACGTGCTGAGGGCGTGGGCTCAGCCGTTCACGCGCGTGGTGAGCCCGGTCGGGCCCCCCGGTGCGCCGTGGCACTTCTTGTACTTCTTGCCCGAGCCGCAGGGGCACTCGGCGTTACGGCTCACGCCCGCGAACGGGTCAGCGGCCGCGGCCTTCTCGTCCTCGGCCCTGACCTCCGCCTCACCGACCTCGTCGGGTGCGGAGTAGGCCAGGTGCTGCGGACGCGCCGGCGCCTGCAGGCCCTTGGCCACGATGTTCGGAGCCTCGTGCCCGGCGGCCGCAGCCTGGGCCACGGCCGGCCCGAACTCCGCGGCCCCCTCGTCGGTGACCACACCGGCGGCGGGCTCCTCCTCGACCTGCACCTCGAGGTTGAACAGGAAGCCGACCGACTCCTCCTTGATGGCGTCCATCATCGCGGAGAACATGTCGAAGCCCTCGCGCTGGTACTCCACGAGCGGGTCGCGCTGGGAGTAGGCCCGCAGGCCGATGCCCTCGCGCAGGTAGTCCATCTCGTAGAGGTGCTCGCGCCACTTGCGGTCGAGCACCGAGAGCAGCACCCGGCGCTCGAGCTCACGCATCACCTCGTC
Organism: Nocardioidaceae bacterium; assembly: GCA_035457605.1. Lineage (GTDB taxonomy): Bacteria > Actinomycetota > Actinomycetes > Propionibacteriales > Nocardioidaceae > Nocardioides_C. Next base: position 918 of record DATIBI010000069.1, on the reverse strand, counting down.
GCCGAACTCCTTCTCGCGGCCGTCGTAGGCGGCCTGGGCGTCGGCCTGGATCTCCTTGACCAGCTGCTCGCGGCTCAGGTTGTCCCGGCCGCCCGCCTCGTCCTCGATCGCCGACAGCGACAGCGTGACCGGGTAGAGCGTCTTCAGCGCCGACCAGAGCGCCTCGAGGTCCCACTCCTCCGGGAACCCCTCGGTGGCGCCGGTGACGTAACCCTCCACGACGTCGTCGATCATGCCGCGGACCTGCTCGTGCAGGTCCGCACCCTCGAGGACCGCTCGGCGCTCCGCGTAGATGACCTGGCGCTGCCGGTTCATCACGTCGTCGTACTTCAGCACGTTCTTGCGGGAGTCGAAGTTCTGCGCCTCGACCTGGGCCTGCGCGGACGCGATCGCGCCAGTGACCCGCTTGTTCTCGATCGGGACGTCGTCGGGCACCTTCAGCGTGGTCAGCACCCAGTCGACCCAGTCCGACTTGAACAGCCGCATCAGGTCGTCCTCGAGCGAGAGGTAGAACCTGGACTCACCCGGGTCTCCCTGTCGTCCGGAGCGCCCGCGCAGCTGGTTGTCGATCCGCCGGGACTCGTGGCGTTCGGTGCCGACCACGTAGAGCCCGCCGAGCTCCTTGACCTCGTCGTGCTCGGCCGCGACCTGCGCCTTGATCCGCTCGACCATGCCCGGCCACTCGGCCTCGTACTGCTCGCTGTCCTCGAGCGGGTCGAGCCCCTGCTTGCGCAGCTCGAGGTCGGCGAGGAACTCCACCGAGCCACCGAGCATGATGTCGGTGCCTCGACCCGCCATGTTGGTGGCCACCGTGACCGCGCCCTTGTGGCCGGCGAGCGCCACGATCTTCGCCTCGTCGGCGTGGTGCTTGGCGTTCAGGACCGAGTGCGGGATCCCCCGCTTCTTGAGCAGCTGCGA
>DATIBI010000068.1:0-5696 GCA_035457605.1 Nocardioidaceae bacterium | reverse complement strand
AGCGCTCGCACCCCGACGTCGCGCTCGCCACGTCGCTGCTGCGCCGCTGGATCTCCGAGCCGCCGCCGGCCGAGCCGCTCGACCAGGCCGCACGGGACCTGCTCGACCGGCTGGTGATCGCCACCCAGCTGCGCTACCCGGTCATCGGCGACCTGGCCCGCAGCGTCCGGTTCCGCTGGTTCGACCAGCCGATGGTCGACCAGGAGCGAGCCAGCGTGCTCGCCGGGGTCCGTGACGAGGTGGCCGCGCTGGCCGCGGCGCCCGACACGCCGGACCGGGCCGAGCGGATCGACGCGCTGGCCGCGATCCCCGAGCAGATCGTGCGGTTCCTGGCCGAGCGGCTCGAGGGCGGCGTGCCCGAGCACGAGCCGATGCTGGAGGTGCTGGTCAAGCGGCACTACCGGGACCACGACCTGCGCAACGCCCGCCCGGTCTCGGTGGACGGCCGGCCCTTCGCCGTCGCCGACTACACCCTCGAGGACCGTCGTACCCACCTGGTCACCACCGTCGGCACCGTCGACGAGCTCGCCGCCGGCTCCCCGCTGGTCGAGGCGGTGGCCGCGCAGGTCGCCGAGCGCGAGCCAGGCCACGAGGCCGTCGTCGACCTCTACCTGGGCTGGCCGGGGGCGCCGGAGTCGGCCGAGGACACCTCCGAGCAGCTCGCCCGGATGCTCGCCGACCTGCCCTTCGCCCGGGAGGTACGCCGGACCGCGGTGGCGGTCTGCCCCGGTGGCGGGCGGCCGGTCAGCTACTTCACGTTCAGGCCCGCCGACGGCGCGCAGGTCGAGGACACCCTGGTCCGCGGGATCCACCCGATGGTCGGCCGGCGGCTGAGCCTGTGGCGGCTGCGCGACTTCGAGGTGACCCGGCTCGACGCGCCGGAGGACGTGCTGCTCTTCCACTGCGTGGCCCCGGGCAACCCCTCCGACCAGCGGCTGGTGGCCGTGGCGCAGGTTCGCCAGCTCGCGGTCGTCCGCGACGAGCAGGGCACGGTGACCGCGCTGCCGCACGCCGAGCGTGCGGTGGCCAACTGCCTCGAGGCGATCCGCCGCGCCCGCACCGAGCGGGGCAGCGCCGGCGCCAAGCTGGACATGAACCACGTGTGGGTGCAGGTCTGGCCGGAGGTCAGCGCCGAGCTCGCGCAGCTGACCGCGCTGCAGCAGAAGATCGCCCCGCTGACCGTGGGCGCCGGCATCGAGGAGGTGCTCGCGTCCGGGCGGCTCACCAACCCCGGCGGCGTCGCGGTCCCGATCGCGGTCCGGTTCTACTTCCAGCCCGGTTCCGGCGTGGTCTCCTCGGTCGAGGAGCCCCCGACCGGACGGCTCAAGCCGCTCGACGACTACGCCCAGAAGGTGCTCCGGGCCCGGCGCCGCGGCACCGTGTACCCCTACGAGCTCGCCGGCATGGTCGCCGGCCCCGGCGGCAGCTACGTGGAGTACGACCTCGACGACACCGGCGAGCTGGTCCCGGTGGACCGGCCGCACGGGCTGAACAAGGCCGGCCTGATCGCCGGCGTGGTGACCACGCCGACCGACCGGTACCCGGAGGGGGTCAGCCGGGTGGTGCTCTCCGGAGACCCGACCCGGGCGCTGGGCGCGGTCTCCGAGGCGGAGTGCTCGCGGGTCATCGCCGCCCTCGACCTCGCCGAGCGGATGCAGGTCCCGGTCGAGTGGTACGCCCTGTCCGCGGGCGCCCGGATCTCGATGGACTCGGGCACCGAGAACATGGACTGGGTCGCCCGGGCGCTGAAGCGGATCGTGGAGTTCACCCAGGACGGCGGCGAGATCAACGTCGTGGTCGCCGGGATCAACGTCGGCGCCCAGCCGTACTGGAACGCCGAGGCCACGATGCTGATGCACACCAAGGGCATCCTGGTGATGACCCCGGACAGCGCGATGGTGCTCACCGGCAAGCAGTCGCTGGACTTCTCCGGTGGCGTCTCCGCCGAGGACAACTACGGCATCGGCGGCTACGACCGGGTGATGGGCCCCAACGGGCAGGCGCAGTACTGGGCGCCCGACCTCGCCGGCGCCCGCGCCGTGCTGATGGCCCACTACGACCACGCCTACGTGGCGCCGGGGGAGGACCGGCCCCGTCGGGCGGAGACGTCGGACCCGGTCGACCGGGACGTCACGACGTTCCCGCACGAGGTCGAGGGCAGCGACTTCACCACGGTCGGCGACATCTTCTCCTCGGCGAGCAACCCCGACCGGAAGAAGGCCTTCGACATCCGCACCGTGATGCGGGCGGTCGCCGACCAGGACCACGAGACGCTGGAGCGCTGGGCGGGCATGGCCGACGCGGAGACCGCGGTGGTCCAGGATGCCCGGATCGGCGGCTGGCCGGTGTGCCTGCTCGGCATCGAGTCCCGCCCGGTGCCGCGGCGTGGCTTCCCGCCCACTGACGGGCCGGACACCTACACCGCCGGCACGCTGTTCCCGCGGTCGTCGAAGAAGGCGGCCCGCGCGATCAACGCGGCGAGCGGGAACCGGCCGCTGGTCGTGCTGGCGAACCTGTCCGGGTTCGACGGGTCACCGGACTCGATGCGCAACCTGCAGCTGGAGTACGGCGCGGAGATCGGCCGGGCGATCGTCAACTTCGACGGCCCGATCGTCTTCTGTGTGATCTCCCGCTACCACGGCGGCGCGTTCGTGGTGTTCTCCAAGGCGCTGAACCCGCAGATGACCGTGCTCGCCGTCGAGGGCTCGTTCGCCTCGGTGATCGGCGGCGCCCCGGCCGCGGCGGTGGTGTTCTCCGGCGAGGTCGACAAGCGCACCGCCGGCGACGCCCGGGTGCGGGACCTGGAGGCGCGGATCGCCGACGCGTCCGGTGCCGAGCGGGCCGCGCTCACCACCGAGCTGGCCGAGGTCCGCACCGCGGTCCGGGCAGAGAAGCTCGGCGAGGTGGCCTCGGAGTTCGACGCGGTGCACAACATCCACCGTGCCGTGGAGGTCGGCTCGGTGGACGCGGTGATCAGCGCCGAAGAGCTGCGCCCGCAGATCGTCGCCGCGATCGAGCGGGGCATCACCTAGCGGCAGCCGGCAGGGTCCGACCTACGGGGCGGCGGGCTGCGGCTTCGACCTGCGGTCGAGGTCCCGCTCGATCGCGTTCGCGAGGTCGGACACGATCCGGTTGTGCCACGCCTTGTGCCCGGCGAGGTCTGCCACGAGTGCGTGGCAGTCGGGGCAGGAGACCGCGGTGGTCTGGTTGCCTTGCTCCATCTCTGCACCTCCCAGAGGACGGGTACCTCTCCACACTGGCACGGTGTCGCCTGCGCGGGAAGAGTGTCGGATCACGGTGTTTGAGACGGGTCAGGAACGGCAATCCTCCGTGTGTCATCCCCCTCGTGGGTCCCTGGAGGTGGCGACCGTGTTCCTGTCCCGTTTCATGCCTTGCTCGCAGTGCGGTGAGTCCGTCGACCGGACCGCTGCGGAGGCCCACCGGTGCGACCCCGAGCGGTTGCTCGACTACCAGATGGTCGGGCTGCGCCCGGAGATCGACGGTTTCGAGTCCTCCATGCGCTCGTTCCTCGACGGGTCGCGTGGGCGGTTCGAGGTGTGGCTGGCTGCCCGCCAGGTGCGCGACACGGCCTGAACCGGCGGTCCCTGAACCGGCGATCCCTGACCCTGCGAGTCTCCCCAACCCCGCGATCCGGGCCGGCCACCCTGTCAGGCGGCCGCATGCCTTCCCAGGACCTTGACCCCGGGCTCAGTTGTAGCGAGTTGCACCGGTCCGATGGCCGGGCACGTGCGACTTGCTACAACTCAGAGGAGCCATGGCTGAACAAGGCGCTCAGCAGGGCCAGGCCCCTCAGGGAGCAGAACCAGAGCTGGCCGCTCAGCAGGGCCGGCCGAGCACCCGCCCGGAGATCCAGGCGATGTCCGCCGCCGTGTCGGCCGGCGACTGGCCCGGCCGGGTGACTGCCGTCGCATGCAGAACCTGTGGCTCCCGGCGCCCGGTCAAGGCCTCCGGTGTGGGCTGGGTGTCGTTCTACCGGGAGGGCTTCCTCGGCGACCTGCCCGTGCAGCGCCGCCCGGCGTCGGAGATGGAAGGATCCGGGGTCCGACCGGCGAAGGGGAGTGGGATGCGGATCGCGGTGCTCGACGACTACCAGGGCGTGGCGCTGGAGATGGCGGACTGGTCGCCGGTGCTCGCCCGCGCCGAGGTCGACGTGTTCACCGACCACGTCCGCGACGTCGACGCCCTCGCCGAACGGCTGGCGCCGCACGACGTCGTGGTGGTGATGCGGGAGCGGACCCCGGTCCCGGAGGCCCTGCTCGAGCGGCTCCCGAACCTGCGGCTGATCGTCTCCACCGGCCGCAGGAACGCCGCCGTGGACGTGGCCGCCGCCCGGGCCCGGGGGATCGAGGTGTGCGGTACGCCGAGCCTGGCGACCGCCCCCGCGGAGCTCACCTGGGCGCTGGTGCTCGGCCTGGCCCGCCACCTCCCGGCCGAGGCGGCCGGTGTCCGCGCCGGAGGCTGGCAGACCACGGTGGGCAGGGACCTGCACGGCAGGACCCTCGGCATCCTTGGCCTCGGGCGGATCGGGACGCAGGTCGCGCAGGTCGGCGTCGCCTTCGGCATGGACGTCGTCGCCTGGAGCGCGAACCTCACCGACGAACGGGCCGCCGAGGCGGGTGCCCGCCGGGTGGATCTCGACACGCTCCTGGCGGGCTCGGACGTGGTCACCCTCCACCTCGTCCTGGGTGAGCGGACCCAGGGCCTGCTTGGCCGGCGCGAGCTGGCGCTGATGAAGCCGGACGCGCTGCTGGTCAACACCGCACGGGCCGGCCTCGTGGACACCCACGCCCTGGTCGACGCGCTGGCCGCCGGCCGGCTCGGCGGCGCGGGCCTCGACGTGTTCGACGAGGAGCCGCTGCCGGTCGACCACCCGCTGCGCGGCGAGCCCCGCGCGCTCCTCACCCCGCACCTGGGCTACGTCACCGAGGACGTCTACCGCACCTTCTTCGCCGGGGTGGTCGAGGACATCCTCGCGTTCTGGGGCGGCACACCGCTCCGCCCGCTCTGAGACGCCCCTCTCGCCAGGTGGGGACGCGTGCTAGGAAGGCTTTCCATGAAGAGCCATCTCGTCGTCCCGACCAGCCCGCTCGCGAACCCGGCCAGCCTCGTCACGGGAGACGGCTACCGGATCACCGTGCTCGATGCCGGCCTGCTGCGGCTCGAGTACAGCCCGACCGGCCGGTTCGAGGACCGGCCCTCGCAGACGGTGCTGAACCGGGACTTCCCCGCGGTCGACTTCCACCTCGCGGAGAACGACGAGGAGCTGGAGATCCACACCGACCGGCTGCACCTGGTCTACGACAAGCGACCGTTCAGCCCGGAGGGCCTGTCGGTCCAGGCGAAGGGAAACTTCAGCCCGCACGCGAGCGTGTGGCGCTTCGGGCAGCGGGTGGAGAACCTCGGCGGGACCGCGCGCACGCTCGACGACGTCGACGGCGCCTGTGAGCTGGAGGACGGCATCCACTCGCGCAACGGGATCGCCGTGGTCGACGACTCGACGACGATGCTGCTCACCGAGGACGGCTGGGTCGCCCCGCGCGACTCCGGCAACGTCGACGTCTACGTGTTCGGCTACGGCCGCGACTACAAGGAGGCGCTCAAGACCTTCTACCGGCTCACCGGGAAGCAGCCGCTGCTGCCGCGGTTCGCGCTCGGCAACTGGTGGAGCCGCTACC
>DATIBI010000067.1:0-2449 GCA_035457605.1 Nocardioidaceae bacterium | reverse complement strand
GGACCACAGCCCAGGTCGATAGTGGGGCCATGGCAGTGCGCGAGCAGACGACGGTCGACCCGGTCTGCGTCCGCGCGCCACCGGGTCGCCTGCACCGGTTCCGGGTGCGGATGCAGCCCGACCAGGACGGCGGTGGCCTGCCCTCGCAGGACCTCGGTGAACACCTCGGCCGTCGGCACGACGTCGTTCGCACCGGGCACCGGCGACGCGGTGTACAGCGCCGCCCCGCCAAGGCCGTCGGTCAGCCTGTCGGCCAGACCGTCTGTCTCACTGGCTGCCAACGCTCCGACCCGGATCTCGCTCATCGCGCCCCCCGCGTGCGCCAGGCGCGGGCAAAGCGCGTCTGCGGGGCCAGGGCGGCGGCGTCCTCGGCGTCAGAGACCTCGTCAACATCGCGTATCACAGGCGCGTCAGCGACGTCGCCGGCGGTCCTGTGCAGAAGGGCCAGGGTTGCCCGCCCGGTCTCCGGGGTGGACATCGGCACCGCTTCCAGACCGTGTACGTCGTCAGCCGTTCCGGTGGCGAGCACCCACCAGCCGCCGTCGGCCGCCAGTCCGAGCACCGGGCGTCGGGTGCGGGTCACCCGGTCAGCGACGCCGGCAAGAACCGCCGCGCTGACGTGGGGGGTGTCCATCCCGAGCTGCACGACCGGCGCGCCGGCGGCGAGGTGCACGTCGCGGTGCGCGTTCGCGATCCGCTCCCCGAGCTCCTCGCCGCGCTGGCGATGCAGCGTCCAGCCGTCGAGTCGGGCCTCGAGGTCGATCCCGGTCACCTGCTCCAGGTCGCCGTCGAGAGCGAGGTGGCAACGGTGGACGCCGAAGACCAGCTCGCACACCTCGAGAGTGTCGAGCAGCGCGGCCAGCGCGAGCCGGGCAGCGCCCTCGGCGCCCTCGCTGGCAGCGAGCCGGGTCTTGACCCGACCTGGCACCGGCGCCTTCGCCACCACCAGCACCACCGGTGGCGTCAGACAGTCGACCGACGCGGTGAGGTGGTCGTGGGCGGTCACGGCGCCGGTGGTCATGAGAGCACCCGCCCCATGTCGAACGCCGCGAGCACGGTGCCTGTGACCGTGCCGGACACCTTCGACCGTGTTCCGGCGGCGCGCCGGCCGGAGTCGCCGTCGCGCTCCACGATCGACCAGCCCTGCCGCTGTGCACGGACCAGCAGCTCGGCCGGGTAGCCGAACCGCCGGTCCTGGACCCCGAGGGCGAGCAGGTCATCACGTCGACAGACCCGGATCGGCGCCATGTCCCGGACCCGCAGACCGGTGTGCCGGCGAAGCCACCAGACCAGCAGATGGTTGCCGATACGCGCGTGCCACGGCCAGGAGTCGCGTCCGACCGGGCGACGCCTGCCGACCGCCATGGTCGCCTGACCGGTCATCACGAGGTCCAGGAGAGGCAGCACGGCGCGCGGGTCGATGGAGCCGTCGCCGTCGAGCACGGCGACGTACTCCGCGCTCGCGGCCTCCACACCGGCCTGCACGGCCGCGCCGTACCCGGCGCAGGGCTCGTAGATCACCCGGGCGCCGCCGAGAGCGGCCACCTGACCGGTTCCGTCGACCGAGCCGTTGTCCACGACCAGGGCCCGACACGTCTCCGGCACTTGGGACAGCACCGCCGGAAGCGCCGCCGCCTCGTCCCTGCACGGAAGGATCACGTCACACAGAGCTTGCATGCCATCGACGCTAGGAGTGTGCAAGCGTCCTTCGGGGGCGCAGAGATTACGAGAGTCTGACGGCTTCCGCAGAACGTGCTCTTCCAGCAGCACCAGGCCCCTCGGGCTGCCTAGCATCGTCGCCATGACTGCGTCCCGGATCCCGTCGCCGACGGTCTCCACGACCGGGCCGCGATGGAAGCCACGCACGAGAATGGGTGCCGCGTCCTGGGGCCTCGCCGCCGGGCTAGCGTTGGCTGCGCTGGCGATGGTGGTGCCGGCGGTCACCGGGTGGGTCGTCCACGCGCAGTTCCCGCCGCTGCACGCCCAGTGGCGACCAAGGCTAGGCATCGGTACGGCGCCCGCCGTCCTGGTCGCCGTCGCCGGAGCCGCGTGGATGCATCGGGCGGCCGCCCGTCTCCCGCTCCCTCACCTGCTGGCTGCCGCCTACCTGACGGGCCTGGCCTGGATGCTGTCGCTCGCGTTCGTCGACGGTGTGGACGGAGTGGCACGGATCTTCGACTCGGCCTACGAGTACCTCGACACCGCCCGAGCGACCACCGACATCCCCACGACCCTGCACGAGTACGTCGCTCGGATCCCTCTGAACCACCCGCACAACTGGCCGCCACACGTGGCCGGTCATCCGCCAGGCGCCCTGCTGTTCTTCGTGCTCCTGGTCCGCCTCGGGCTCGGCTCCGGACTCGCCGCCGGGCTGGTGGTCACCGCGCTCGCCGCGACCACACCGCTTGCCGTGGTGGTCACGCTCCGCGCCCTGGGGCAGGAGCCGGCC
>DATIBI010000066.1:0-5736 GCA_035457605.1 Nocardioidaceae bacterium | reverse complement strand
CCTACGTCTCGGTGGATGGCGGGATGAGCGACAACATCCGCACCGCGCTCTACGACGCCGACTACAGCTGCACGATCGCCTCCCGCCGGTCCGACTCCCCGCCGGTGCTCGGCCGGCTGGTCGGCAAGCACTGCGAGGCCGGCGACATCGTGGTCAAGGACGAGTTCGTGCCCGGCGACCTGGCCCCCGGTGACCTGATGGCCGTGCCCGGAACCGGGGCCTACTGCCGGTCCCTGGCCAGCAACTACAACCACGCGCTCCGGCCGCCCGTGGTCGCGGTCCGCGACGGTCGCGCGACGGTGATCGTGCGCCGCGAGACCGAGGAAGATCTCCTGCGGACCGACGTCGGGGCGTGATGAACTTGCCGGGTCCGGCCGCCGCCCCGTCACCGTTCCATCTCAGCGTACGGACGGGACCGGTCCCATCCTGCGGTCGCTCGCGGGATGGCCGAAGATAGCCACCATGGACGGCCAGAGAAATGAGTACACCGTGCGTCCTCCGTTGAAGCTCGCCCTGCTCGGCTGCGGCTCGGTGGGCAGCCAGGTGGTCCGGCTGCTGCACGAGCAGGCCGACGACCTCACCGCCCGGGTCGGCGCGCCCATCGAGCTGGTCGGCATCGCCGTCCGCCGGCCCGAGCTGCAGCGCGACTCCGACGTTCCGCAGCACCTGCTCACGCGGGACGCCGAGGGCCTGGTCAGCCGCGGTGACATCGACCTGGTGATCGAGGTGATCGGCGGCATCGAGCCGGCCCGCTCCCTGATCCTGAAGGCGCTCGAGAACGGCGCCTCGGTGGTCACCGCGAACAAGGCCCTGCTCGCCGAGGACGGCAGCACGCTGTTCGCGGCGGCGGAGAAGGCCGGCCGGGACCTGTACTACGAGGCCGCGGTCGCCGGCGCGATCCCGATCCTGCGCCCGCTGCGCGAGTCGCTCGCCGGCGACAAGGTGCGCCGGGTGCTCGGCATCGTCAACGGCACCACCAACTTCATCCTCGACAAGATGGACAGCTCCGGCGCCGGATTCACCGAGGCGCTCGAGGAGGCGCAGGAGCTCGGGTACGCCGAGGCCGACCCCACCGCCGACGTGGAGGGCTTCGACGCCGCCGCGAAGGCGGCGATCCTGGCCAGCCTGGCGTTCCACACCCGGGTCACCGCCGCCGACGTCTACCGCGAGGGCATCTCCGACGTGACCGCGGCCGACGTCGCCTCCGCGCGGGACATGGACTGCGTGGTCAAGCTGCTGGCGATCTGCGAGCTCAGGGAGGGCACGGACGGTCCGGCGGTGTCGGCCCGGGTGCACCCGGTGATGATCCCGCGCTCGCACCCGCTGGCCAGCGTGCGCGAGGCCTACAACGCCGTCTTCGTGGAGAGCGACGCCGCGGGGCAGCTGATGTTCTACGGCCCCGGGGCGGGTGGCTCGCCGACGGCGAGCGCGGTCCTCGGTGACCTGGTCACGGTCGCCCGCAACCGCCTCAACGACGTGCGCGGGGTGGGGGAGTCCTCCTACGCCCAGTGCGACGTGCTGCCGATGGGGGAGACCGAGACCCGCTACCACCTGGCCATCGACGTCGACGACAAGGCCGGCGTGCTGGCCCAGGTCGCCCACGCCTTCGCCGAGCACGGCGTCTCGATCCAGACCGTCCGCCAGGAGGGACGCGGTGACGACGCCCAGCTCGTCGTCGTCTCGCACCGCGCCGCGGACTCCGACCTCGCGGCCACCGTCGAGACGCTGCGCACCATGGACACCGTCCGCGACATCTCCTCGATCATGCGGGTCGAGCGGGAGGGCGAATGAGCTCCCCGGCGCACCAGTGGCGGGGGGTCATGGAGGAGTACTCCTCCTGGCTGAACGTCCCCGATGGCACCCCGGTCGTGACCCTGCGTGAGGGTGGCACCCCGCTGGTGGAGAGCGGCTGGCTGTCGGAGCTGACCGGCGCGTCGGTGTGGCTCAAGGTCGAGGGCGACAACCCGACCGGATCGTTCAAGGACCGCGGCATGACCGTCGCCCTGTCCGTGGCGGTGGGGCAGGGTGCCGAGGCGGTCGTGTGCGCCTCCACCGGCAACACCTCCGCGTCGATGGCGGCCTACGCCGCTCGGGCCGGGATCAAGCCGCTGGTGCTGATCCCGCAGGGCAAGATCGCCGCCGGCAAGCTGGCCCAGGCGATCGTGCACGGTGCGCAGGTGATCATGGTGCGCGGCAACTTCGACGACTGCCTCCGGCTCTCCCGGGGGCTCGCCGAGCGCTACCCGGTCGCCCTGGTCAACTCGGTGAACCCGATGCGGCTGGAGGGCCAGAAGACCGCGTCCTTCGAGATCGTCGACTTCCTCGGTGACGCGCCGGACGTGCACGTGCTCCCGGTCGGCAACGCCGGGAACATCTCGGCCTACTGGATGGGCTACGTCGAGTACGAGAAGGCGGGCCGCAGCAGCCGCAAGCCGCAGATGCGCGGGTGGCAGGCGGCAGGCGCCGCCCCGTTCGTGCACGGCGGTCCGGTGGCCGAGCCCGAGACCGTCGCCTCCGCGATCCGGATCGGGAACCCCGCCTCCTGGCACCTCGCGGTCGAGGCCGCGGAGCAGTCCGGGGGCAGGTTCCGCGCGGTGAGCGACGAGCAGATCCTGGCCGCCCAGCGCGAGCTGGCCCGCCGCGACGGGGTCTTCGTCGAGCCCGCCTCGGCGGCCGGCGTCGCCGGGGTGCTCGCCGACCTCGACGCGGGGGAGTCCGTGGCGGGCAAGACCGTGGTCGTGACGGTGACCGGGCACGGGCTCAAGGACATCGACACCGCGCTGTCGACCTTCACCGACCTCGTGGACACCGTGGTCGACGCCGACGTCGACGCCGCGGCCAGGGCGGCGGGGCTGCACTGAGCATGCCGAACTTCGTGACCGGTCCGGTGGAGGTCTCCGTCCCCGCGACCAGCGCCAACCTCGGCCCCGGCTACGACTCCCTCGGGCTGGCCCTCGATCTCCGGGACGTGGTCACCGCCGAGGTGGTTGACTCCGGCCTCGAGATCGTGGTCAGCGGCGTCGGCGCCGACGAGGTGCCGCGCGACGAGCGCCACCTGGTGCACCGGGCGATGACCTCCGCGTTCGAGGCGATGGGCTGCCCCACCCCGGGTGTCCGCCTGCACTGCCGCAACCAGATCCCGCACGGGCGGGGGCTGGGCTCCTCGTCCGCGGCGATCGTGGCCGGTGTCTGCGCCGCCCGAGGGCTGGTGGCCGGTGGCTCGCTGGTCATGGACGACGAGGCCGTGTTCACCCTGGCCGCCGAGATCGAGGGGCACCCGGACAACGTGGCGCCCGCGCTCTTCGGCGGGTTCACCATCGCCCGCGCGGAGGACGGCGGCTTCCACGCGGCCACGGTGGCCGTCGATCCGCGGGTGCAGGTCGTGGTGTTCGTGCCGCCGGACCCGGTGGAGACCAAGGTCGCGCGCGGCCTGCTGCCGCCCGTCGTACCTCATGCCGACGCCGCCGCGAACGCCGGCCGGGCGGCGCTGCTCGTCGCCGCGCTGACCCGCCAGCCCGAGCTGCTGCTGCCGGCGACCGAGGACTACCTGCACCAGCGGTACCGCCGGCCGGCGATGCCGGACAGCTTGGCGCTGGTCGAGGAGCTGCGGGCGGACGGGGTCGCCGCCGTCGTCTCCGGCGCCGGGCCGACCGTGCTCGCGTTCACCGACGCAGCCTCCCTGCCCGCCCTCGCCCGCCGGGTTCCGCGGGGCTGGGCGGTGATGACTCCGCCGCTCGATCCCCGGGGTGCGGTGGTCACAGTGCTGGACGAGATCACGGAATAGGCACGGTGCCGAGGCAGTTGTAACCCACGACACCTCAGGCAGCGCAGTAGTGCTACGCTGCGAGTGCGCCAGTGATCGAGCCTTCGCGCTGATCCGTTGGATGGTGCACTTCTTCCTCGTTATCTCTCTCCAGGCTGCGTGCTGGTCCACTGGCCCACCGCACCCGGATTCAGATCAGGAGCATCCACAGTGAACTGGCCGCCGGTAGACACCGGATCGGCCTGGACGTGGGAAGGACCTCACGTGACGGAAACAACCGAAGCCACCCCTGCCAAGCGCCGTTCTGGTGGCGGGCTGAGCAGCATGCTGCTGCCCGAGCTCAAGCAGGTGGCTGGCGGCCTGGGCATCAAGGGCATCGGCGGCATGCGCAAGAGCCAGCTGATCGAGGCCATCAAGGCCGCCCAGTCCGGTGCCCAGTCCGGCGGGCAGTCGGGCGGTCAGCCCGCTGCCCAGAGTGCGACGTCCCCGGTCAAGGGCGGCGGGGCGGGGGTCGCCCAGGCCAGCCGCGAGGGGGGTACGTCGGACCGGGCTGCCGCCCCTGCCCAGCGCGACAACAAGCCCGCCGACAAGGCTGACGACAAGGCTGACAAGAAGGCCGAGAACAACCCCGAGCCGCAGGTCGAGACCCGCACCGAGCGCCCGCAGAGGGATGACCGCTCCGAGCGGGACCGCGGCGATCGCAGCGGCGACCGCAGCGCCGACCGTGGCGCCGACCGCGACCGCGGCGACAACCGTGGTGACCGCAGCGAAAACCGTGGCGACCAGGGCGACAGCCGTGGTGACCGGGGCGACAACCGGGACCGCGGGGACCGTGGTGACCGAGGCGACCGTGACGGCCAGGACGGCGAGGGCGACCGGGGTAACCGGAACCGCGACCGCGGTGACAACCGGGGCGACGGTGACAACCGCGGCGACCGTGACAACCAGGGCGGCCGGAACCGCGGCGACCGCGGCGGGCGTGACGACAACCGCGGTGACAACCGTGGGGGACGTGACGACAACCGCGGCGACAACCGTGGGGGACGTGACGACGAGCAGGGTGGACGCCGCAACCGGCGTCGTCGGGGCCGCGACCGTGACCGCGGGAGCGACCGCGGGGGCGACCGCGGCAACTACCGCGAGCGCGGTCCGCGCCGCGACGAGGCCGAGCCGCAGATCACCGAGGACGACGTCCTCGTGCCGGTGGCGGGCATCCTCGACGTGCTCGACAACTACGCGTTCGTGCGCACCAGCGGCTACCTGCCCGGTCCCAACGACGTGTACGTCTCGCTGTCGATGGTCCGCAAGTACGGCCTGCGCAAGGGTGACGCGGTCACCGGCGCGGTCCGCCAGGCCCGCGAGGGCGAGCGCAAGGAGAAGTTCAACCCGCTCGTCCGGCTCGACAGCATCAACGGCGGGGACGTCGAGGCGGCCAAGGGTCGTGTCGAGTTCTCCAAGCTCACCCCGCTCTACGCCTCCGACCGGCTGCGCCTGGAGACCGAGTCGAACAAGCTGATCACCCGCGTCATCGACATCGTGGCGCCGATCGGCAAGGGGCAGCGCGGCCTGATCGTCTCGCCGCCGAAGGCCGGCAAGACGATGGTGCTGCAGGCGATCGCCAACGCGATCACCACCAACAACCCCGAGACCCACCTGATGGTCGTCCTCGTCGACGAGCGTCCGGAGGAGGTCACCGACATGCAGCGGACGGTCAAGGGTGAGGTCATCGCCTCCACCTTCGACCGGCCTGCCGACGACCACACCACGGTCGCCGAGCTCGCGATCGAGCGGGCCAAGCGCCTGGTCGAGCTCGGCCACGACGTGGTCGTCCTGCTCGACTCGATCACCCGCCTGGGCCGCGCCTACAACCTGGCGGCCCCCGCCAGCGGCCGGATCCTGTCCGGTGGTGTGGACTCCTCGGCGCTGTACCCGCCGAAGCGGTTCTTCGGTGCCGCGCGCAACATCGAGGACGG
>DATIBI010000065.1:0-3492 GCA_035457605.1 Nocardioidaceae bacterium | reverse complement strand
GGCCGGTCACCACCGCGGGGCCCACGGCCTCGACGACACCGGCGACGTCCCAGCCCGGGATGATCGGCAGGTGGTGGGGGTAGGCGCCCTGGAGGTAGCCCTCGCGGATCTTCCAGTCCACCGGGTTCACGCTGGTCGCCCTGGTGCGCACCAGGACGGTGTCGGGCCCCACCGGTGGGGTGTCGACCTCGCGGACCTCGAGCACGTCGGCGGCGCCGAAGCGGTCGTACACGGCTGCACGCATGAAGGTTCCTCCCAGTCGAGTGCGTTGTCTGTGTCGTACAAGGCCGTCGTATCCAGGGATGTTCCGTCCACGTACGCGGCGTACGTCACGTGTCCCGGTCGGTCAGGCGCCGGGGTAGAGGCGGAACCCCGACATGCGCTTGTGCTCGAAGGACTCGTAGAAGCCGTCGGCCGCGTCGGTGATCAGGTCCATCCGCAGAGTGTGCGTGGCCTGGAACGTGGCCACGGTCAGCAGCCGGGCGATGCCGCGGTGGCGGTGCTCCGGGGCGACCGCGAGGAAGCTCAGGTGGGACTGGAGCACCCCGTCGCCGAGAGCCTGGGCCCAGCCGACGACCTCGCCCGCCTGCAACGCGACGTACGCCACCGAGCCCGGTGCGGTGCAGATCCGGCGGACGACGTCGGGATCGGTGAGCGAGGGCCACTGGACCGTGGTGCTCAGGCGGGCGATGCCCGCAGCGTGCTCCTCCTCGAAGGGCACGATCTCCACTGATCCCATGCCGGCGACAGTAGACGACCCCGGGGGTGGCGGCGACCGTTCGCGAGGACCCGGGGACGGGCCTGGAGTGCGCCCGGAGAGACTCGAACTCTCACTGGGCCGGACCTAAACCGACTGCCTCTGCCAATTGGGCTACGGGCGCGCGCTGCACATCCTAGAGGCCAGGCCCGAGCGCGAGGCCGCACGACTCAGGCCAGTGCCAGGTCCCGCTTGAGCTTGGCGACGTGCCCGGTGGCCTTGACGTTGTACTGCGCCAGCTCGACCTTGCCGTCCTCGTCGATGACGAAGGTGGAGCGGATCACGCCCTCGACGACCTTGCCGTAGAGCTTCTTCTCGCCGAACGCACCGTAGGCGCGCATCACCGACCTGTCCTCGTCGGCGAGCAGCGGGATGGTCAGCGCGTCCCGCTCCCGGAACTTCGCCAGCTTGGCCGGCTTGTCGGGGGAGATGCCGAGCACCTCGTAGCCCGCCGCCTGCAGGGAGGCCAGCGACTCGGTGAAGTCGCAGGCCTGCTTCGTGCAGCCGGGCGTCATCGCCGCCGGGTAGAAGTAGACGATGACCTTCCGCCCGCGCAGGTCGGCCAGCGACACGGTCGACCCGTCGTCGGTGGGCAGGTTGAAGTCGGGGGCCACGTCACCGGGGGACAGTCGGTTCTCGCTCACGGGATCCTCTCCTCAACGCGCGTTATTGCGAACGATTCGCAATAACGTAGAATCGGCAATGCGGGCCGAACGGTTCGGGGGAACGTTCGGTTCCGCCCAACCTAGTGGACGGTCCGAGCCGCGACCGACGGAGGATCCCATCCCATGCACGTGCCAGACGGCTTCCTGGACGCCGCGACCTCGGTGAGCACCGGGGCGGTCGCCGCTGCCGGTGTCGGGCTCGCGCTGACCAAGGCACGCAAGGAGCTCGACGACCGCACCGCACCGATGGCCGGGCTGGTCGCCACCTTCGTGTTCGCCACCCAGATGCTCAACTTCCCGGTCGGGGCGGGCACCAGCGGCCACCTGCTCGGCGGCGCCCTGGCCGCGGTCCTGGTCGGGCCGTGGACCGGGCTGCTGTGCGTCAGCGTGGTCCTGCTCGTCCAGGCGTTCCTGTTCGCCGACGGCGGGATCACCGCCCTCGGCACCAACATCACCCTGATGGGCGTGGTCGGCCTGCTCACCGGCTGGCTGGTGTTCCGCGGTCTGCAGCGGGTCCTGCCCAAGCGCGTGGGCCTGGTCCCGCCGCTGGCCGCCGTCGGGGCTCTCGTCTCGGTGCCCGCGGCCGCCCTGGCGTTCGTGGGCCTGTACGCCGTCGGTGGCACCGCGCCGATCCCGCTCGACACCCTGCTCACCGCGATGCTCGGCTGGCACGTGCTGATCGGGGTCGGC
Organism: Nocardioidaceae bacterium; assembly: GCA_035457605.1. Lineage (GTDB taxonomy): Bacteria > Actinomycetota > Actinomycetes > Propionibacteriales > Nocardioidaceae > Nocardioides_C. The sequence continues at coordinate 1,380 of DATIBI010000065.1, read as the reverse complement.
GAGGCCGTGATCACCGGCCTGGTCGTCGGGAGCGTCGTCGCGGTCCGCCCCGACCTCGTCCATGGCGCCCGGCCGGCCCTGCGGACCCGCCGGCTCCAGATCCGCACCGACACCGGGGAGGCCGCCGCATGAGGACCAAGCCGTTCGTCGTCGTGGGTGTGCTGGTCGCCCTGCTCCTGGCCGGGGTCGTGAGCTTCTACGCCTCCAGCAACCCCGACGGGCTGGAGTACGTCGCGGAGAAGACCGGGTTCATCGACACCGCGGACGACCACGCCGCGAAGGACAGCCCGTTCGCCGACTACGGGACCGCGGGGGTCGAGGACGACCGCCTGTCCACCGGGGTCGCGGGGGTTGTCGGCTCCGTGGTCGTGCTGCTGCTGGCCGGAGGACTGGCCTACGCGGTACGTCGACGGGGCCGGGGTGACGCCGACCCCGACAAGCGCCCCGAGGACGGCCCCGAGGACCGCCCCGAGGACCACCCCGAGGACCACCCCCTCGAGCACGCGGACCGGGACTGACATGGGCGCCGGGCACGGCCACAAGCTGCACTACCACGGCCACTCACCGGTCCACCGGGCGCCGGCCCACGTGAAGCTGCTGGTCCTGGTCGGGTTCATGCTGACCGTGGTGGCGACGCCTCGGGAGTGGTACCCGGTGTACGCCGGCTACCTCGCCGTCCTGGTCGGGGTGATCGCGGTCAGCAAGGTGCCCCCGCTGTACATCGTCAAGCGGATGGTCGTCGAGCTGCCGTTCGTGGTGTTCGCGCTGCTCATGCCGTTCATCGCGACCGGACCGCGGATCGAGGTCCTCGGCGTGTCGGTGTCCGAGGCCGGGCTGCTCGGGGCCTGGGGCCTGCTGGCCAAGGGCACCCTCGGCGTGATCGCCAGCCTCACCCTCGCCGCCACCACGGAGCCGCGCGACCTCCTCGTCGGCCTGGAGCGGCTGCGCGTGCCGAACCAGATCGTGCAGATCATGGGCTTCATGATCCGCTACCTCGACGTGGTGACCGACGAGATGCGGCGGATGCGCATCGCCCGCGAGTCGCGCGGGTTCAGCGGCCGCGGCGTATCTGCCTGGCCTGTGTACGCGAGGACCGCGGGCGCGCTGTTCATCCGCTCCTACGAGCGCGGCGAGCGGGTCCACCTCGCGATGCTGTCCCGCGGCTACGCCGGTGTCACGCCGTCGACCTCCCGACCGCACACCCATGCCCAGGAAAGGGCGTCATGAGCACACCGGTTCTCGACGTCCGAGGCCTCGCCTACGCCTACCCCGACGGCCACCAGGCGTTGTTCGGGGTGGACCTGCACGTCCACGAGGGGGAGCGAGTGGCCCTCCTCGGGCCCAACGGCGCGGGGAAGACGACCCTCGTGCTGCACCTCA